>JBAUNL010000288.1:0-19134 GCA_049579205.1 Rhodomicrobium sp.
GGATGGGAAATTACTGATACTGGTGGACCAGGAAGGCGGGCGCGTTCAGCGGCTGAGCAAGCCTCATTGGCCTGCCTATCCTCCGGCTAGCGCCTTTGGCGCCATGAGCGCAATGGCCGGAGCAGAAGCAAAACGCGCGGCGCGACTCTCTGCCCAGCTGATGGCACGTGATCTTCATTCCCTCGGTATCAACACCACCTGCGCGCCGGTTCTCGACGTTCCGGTGCCCGGCGCCGACAGCGTCATCGGCGATCGCGCCTACAGCGGCGACGTTGACACTGTCATAGAGCTTGGCAGCGCCGTCGCCGAAGGATTGCTCGCCGGCGGCGTTTTGCCGGTCACGAAGCACATTCCCGGTCACGGGCGTGCAACCGCCGACAGCCATTTCTCCTTGCCTACTGTTGACGCACCGCTGTCCGAGCTGGAGGCATCCGACTTTGCACCTTTCCATGCACTGCGCCATCTTCCTATGGCGATGACCGCACACGTGGTGTTCACCGCCATCGATCCCGCCGCGCCGGTCACAATCTCGCGTAAAGCCATCAGTGAAGTGATCCGCGGCCATATCGGTTTCGATGGCCTCCTCATGTCCGACGATCTGAGCATGCGCGCACTTTCGGGGAGCCTCGAAGAAAGAACACGCGCCTGCCTTACGGCTGGCTGCGACCTGGCGTTGCATTGCAACGGCAACATGGAGCAGATGGTTTCGGTGGCCGCTTTTTCTCCCTATCTTGAAGGGAGGGCCCTTCAACGCTTCGAGGCGGCGATCGGGCATCTGATAGAACCGCAGCCTTTCGACCTTCAAAAGGCCGAGCAGGCGCGAATCGAAGCACTGGCGGCCCTCGGATGAATCGCGCACAGTGCGGCCCATGTGATTCGGAGAACCCACGTGATCCAGAACAAAACTAGCGGGGCAATAGCAGAGGCAGAAGCCGCCAGTTGGGAAGCCCCCGAGCGCCTCAATCCGGATGAAGATGAGGATGTTCTTGTTCTTGAGCTGGATGGCTTTGAAGGCCCGCTTGACCTGCTCCTCGTTTTGGCTCGCAGCCAGAAAGTCGATCTTACCAAGCTTTCCATTCTGCGCCTGGCCGAGCAATATCTCGAATATATCGAGGCTGCCCGCGCGCTGCGGCTCGAAGTTGCCGCCGACTATCTCGTGATGGCGGCCTGGCTCGCCTATCTGAAGTCGAAACTTCTGCTCCCCGAGCAGGAGCAGCCCGATGATGGGCCTTCAGGGCAGGAACTGGCCGCGCAGCTTGCCTTCCGGTTGAAGCGTCTTGAGGCGATGCGCGAGGCCTTATCGCGCTTTATGGGCCGCAAGCGGCTCGGCCTTGATTTCTTTGCGCGCGGAATGCCTGAGGGCATCCGGGTCATTCGTTCAAGCATCTATCAAGCCAGCATTTTCGATCTGCTCAAAGCCTATGCCGAACAGCGCCAAAAGAATGCCGTTACCGAAGTCACTTGGGGCGGCCGCGTAGTCTGGTCCATCAAGCAGGCACGCGAACGGCTGGCCCAACTCCTGGGCGGGGAACCGGATTGGACCGCACTCGACAAATTTCTGGAAGAGTATAAGCCTTCTCCAGTCCTTAGCAGGACAGTAACGGCGTCAAGTTTCGGTGCAACGCTCGAGCTCGCCCGCGAGGGTTATCTCGAAATACGCCAGAGCAAGCCTTTCGGCCCACTCTACCTGAAATGGCTGAACAAGCCGGCGGACGAAGTTGCCGGAGCAAATTCCTGAAGCCGCGCCGAACCCATTGAGTCACATCTTAGGAAGAGCAAGACCGCACTTTTGGCCGGCCACAGGCAACCCTGTGCAAGCCAGAATGTTCTCCTTGGCGGAGGCTTCGCTTTTCAAAGGCTCCGCATTCGATACTGTGTGAGACTCCTCGGTAGCGCAAGCAGCGAGCAAAAAACACGCAAGTACAATCGTGATAGACACACGGACCATGTTCGCCTCCGTGTAGATCGCGAAAGAATGAATTCCCGGTATGGTAGGTCTTTGATTCGATCAACTTAAGATTTGTAATCAATTCTGCCTTGAGCTCTTCTCAAGAGACAGCGAGATAATTGCAACATTGCTTCTAAACGAGCGTTGTTTCCGCATCCGCTGAAAGGCCAGTACATTCGCGATTAAGACCTGTGAGCCCTTTCTTATTTGGAAGAAAAGAATGAGTGAGCGAACTGTGCGTGTCCGCATCACCGGGCGGGTGCAAGGCGTGGCTTATCGAGCTTGGACGGAGCGCAACGCCAATGCGCTAGGGCTTACGGGCTGGGTCCGCAATACGCGCGATGGCGCCGTGGAGGCGGAATTTTCCGGAGGTGCTCGCGAGGTGGAAGACATGCTCAGCCGTTGCCGCATCGGTCCGCGGGCAGCAAAGGTCGAGGAGGTTAGTATCGTCGGCGAGGGTGGTACTCCAGCCGCTGGGTTCAATATTGAACGTGGGCCTTCGGGTTGAAGCATCGCCAAACGCACTCCGCATTCGCGCTACGGGCTACTTCGGGCCTGTAGCCGCTGAAAAATCAGCCTCTTGCGCAATTCTTGCAAATCAGGCGAATTACCGGTTGAGAAAGTTGGGGATAACGGAAGGTTCTACATGGCAAGCAAGGACGGCAGCAAATCTGGAGGCGGAAGCGGCGGCCGCGTGCCGATATTGCCGTTGCCCCTGCCGTCCAACATCGCCAGGCTGCCATCGGCGGACCGGCGGGAGAAGCTGCGCATTCTTGAGGCGCTCCTCTTCGCCGCAGCAGAGCCGCTCGACGAGTCCTCCTTGTCCCGGCACCTCGGCGCGAAGGACGATGTTGGCCAGCTTCTGGATGAGCTGCAGAGCCTCTATTCCGGGCGGGGCGTCAATCTCACCCGGGTTGCGGGCAAATGGGCGTTCCGCACTGCGGAAGACCTTTCCTTCTTGCTTGAGCATTACTCGGTCGAGCAAAAGAAGCTATCGAAAGCCGCGCTCGAAACTCTTGCAATCATAGCGTATCACCAGCCGGTCACCCGTGCTGAGATTGAGGAAATTAGGGGTGTCAGCACCTCGAAGGGATCCCTCGATGTGCTTTTGGAAATTGGGTGGGTTCGCTTACGCGGCCGGAGGCGCGCGCCAGGCCGGCCCGTTACCTACGGGACAACCGAGGCGTTCTTGGAACATTTCGGCTTCGATTCAATTCGCGATCTGCCTGGCTTGGCGGAGCTAAAAGGCGCTGGGCTGCTCGACAGCACTCTCCCGCCCGGATTTATCGTCCCCGAACCAGACGACAGCGCGGTGCTGCGCGAAGACGAGGACCCGCTGGAGGACGAACCTCCCGGAGAGCACGAGCCCGAGGAAGCCGAGCCGCTTGAAAGCGAAGACTCAGAAGATCCGGAAGAGGAGGAGGCCGTCGAAGTTCCTGCCCGGTCCGCTTCGCGGCGCTAAAACCCGCCTTTTATGTCAGGTGGCTCCCGAGCTGCTACACATTGACCATTAACGGACATGATACGGTTTGCTAAGCTCAGCATGCTTGACATGCTGTGCACGTGCAGCCACGTTCAGAGCAGTTGTCACGAATGGAACGCCTCCAGCCTTGAAAGGCTGGGGAAATGGAGTGCAAATGGACATGATGCCGCAAAATCTCATGTTCGGAGCTGCTTGGAGCCCCTTGCAGCTTATGCTGGTTTTACTTGTGGTCGTGCTCTTATTCGGTAAGGGTAAGGTGTCTGATCTCATGGGTGACGTCGCCAAAGGCATAAAGAGCTTCAAGAGGGGCATGGCCGAGGAAGAAACCCCTGCGCAGCCGCCGGTGCCGCCAAAGCCTTTGGACCAACCCGCTCGCACCGAGGCCAGTACTCCCGCTGGGACCGAGACGAAGGTCGAGAATAGGCCGGTATAATTTCGCTGCGCTGCTACAAGGCAACCGCCGACAATGTTCGATATCGCCTGGTCTGAGCTTTTCCTCATCGCCATCGTGGCGTTGATCTTCATCGGACCGAAGGAACTCCCTCACGTGCTGAACAATCTCGGCAAGGCTGCTGCAAAGCTGCGGCGCTCCGCCGACGAATTCCGCCGGCACTTCGAAGATTCGATGCGCGAGGCCGGCTACGAGGATCTGCATAAGAACCTGCAAGACTTCCGTTCGCTGAACCCGGCCAACCAGCTGAAATCAAGCATCGAGAAGGCAATAAACCAGGATTATACGGCACATACGGCTCCTGCTTCGGCCGAAGAACTGCCTCGCACCGAACCCTCTGCAAACCCCGGGGCAGGCAATGCCGAAACGGCTGCAGCGGCCACATTAAGCGAGATTGCTGGTCTTGCATCTGCTGGTGCGGCAGAAGGAACGTTCCCGAAGCCGGCTGCGGAGGAGAGATTGACGGAAGGGGCGTTGCAGAACGCCGGTGAGCCCGCTACACAAAAGCTGGTGGATCAGCTATCAAAAGATCATCCTGCGCCTGTAGCCTGAGCTAGTATCCATGGCCGTGGCAAACCCCGACGAGGACATCGATCAAACGAAGGCGCCGCTCATCGAGCATTTGGTCGAGCTTCGACGCCGGCTCATTTATTGTGTCGTCACCGTCCTCGTCTTTTTCATCTTTTGCTACGCCTTTGCGCAGGACATCTACAATTTCCTGCTCATTCCTTATCGCTTCGCGGTTGGGGGCGAGACGCAAATCGACCTGATATATACCGCCCCTCAGGAATTCTTCTTTACGCAGCTAAGGGTAGCGTTTTTCGGTGCGATTGTTCTTTCATTCCCGATGCTTGCCGCACAGCTTTACATGTTCGTTGCCCCAGGCCTCTATAAAAACGAACGCCAGGCCTTTCTACCTTTTCTAATTGCGACACCCATCCTGTTTTTCCTTGGGGGCGCGCTGGTTTTCTTCATGGTCATGCCTTTGGCCATGCGCTTTTTCTTGTCCATGCAGCAAACTGGAACGGGCCTCGTCCATATCCAACTCACCGCTCGTGTGAGCGAATATCTTCATCTCATTACAACGCTGATCCTGGCTTTCGGCCTTTGCTTCCAACTGCCGGTGCTGCTGACGCTGCTTGCCCGCGTTGGGATGGTTTCGAGCCAGTGGCTTCGCGAGAAATGGCGTTACGCCATCGTGATCATTTTCGCTGTCGCGGCGGTGCTAGCTCCTCCCGATGTTCTAAGCCAGGTTGGCCTCGCTATTCCGACGCTCCTGCTCTACGAAATTTCTATTTTGGGGGTGAAGATGGTGGAACGGCAGCGGGCAGCTGAGGAAAGACGCCGTGCTGCCGCTGGGGATGACGGGCCGGCGTAAATGAGAGCTCAGGGTTCCCTTTGAACTCATCGAAAGCGATAGCGCTTACCCGATGATGTCCGATCGCTGACCTTAGACCACAATCTCCGAAAAAAGGCGGGAGACCTTTTCATAGCTTCCAGCCAAACGAGCCTCGAGGCTGCTGATCTCCTTCTCTCCCGTAACTTGAAGAAGAAGCTCAATCAGGTCCCTGGGCGCTCCAGCAGGATCGAATCTTCCCTCCGTACAAAGCCGGAGAATCTGTGCGATGTCTTGGAACAGCTGCACCGCAGCAGTCAGGGCATGGCCGTGGGCGGACTTGAGAATGCCTGCTTCCATGAGATTGTGAAGCGCCTGAACCGTGTTCTGGCTCAAGATCGCAGGCTCTCTCGCCGCATGCACAATTTGCAGGAACTGCGCGATGAATTCGGCATCGACAAGACCCCCCTTATGGTTCTTGGTGTGCCAAAGTTCGCTCGTACCCTTTTCCTTTTGAATCATCGCTCGCATTTCGTGGACGTCGGAGGCAACTTTTTCCCTATCACGCGGCAGCGTTAGCACCTGGCGTATTTGTTCGCGCAAACGGCTTTGCAGCGCCGCGGGGCCGGCAATGGGCCGGGCGCGTGTCAGTGCGAGATGCTCCCATGTCCAGGCTTCTTTTTCTTGGTAATTTAGAAAGCCATCGAGGCGAACAGCCACGGGACCGGATTTGCCGGATGGCCTGAGGCGCATGTCTACCGGATAGAGCGAGCCTTCCGATGTTGGCGATGAAAGGGCGCTAATCAGCCGCTGCGTGATGCGGGCATAGTGATGCGAAGCGTTAAGTGCGGATTCTGGCGCGGTATCGTAAACAACGATGAGATCCAGATCGGATGAGGCGGTCATCTCGCGTCCGCCAAGCTTCCCCATGCCAATGACGGCCGGCGCGGGAAAAGAGCCGCCATATTGTTCTTGAACGGCGTCAAGCAGTGTCTGGATCAATGCCTCTGCGAGTAGAGAATAGGCGTATCCCGCCTCGGCCGGGCACAGCTTGCGCGATAAAAGGCGGACGCCAATGGAAAAAGCGTGTTCCTGTCCTCTGATGCGGGCAAGGTTCAGACGCTCTTCATAAGAGCTGGCTTCGAACACTTGCCTGCGTACCAGGGCCGGGATTTCTTCGTCGCTTGGGTGCGCACCTGTGTAGCCAGGATCAAGTATTGCCTCCAATAGGCGGCGGCGCCGTCCGAGAATACTGGCGAGCCTTGGAGCGGAGCCCATGATTTGAGCGATGAGCCGCAAAAGGCGGGGGTTAGCGCGAAGCATTGAAAACAGCTGCAAGGCAGCCGGTACCTCGCTCAGAAACTTGTCAAAAGTTGCAAGGGCGAGGTCGGGGTCGCCGGTATCGCCCAAGGCTTCCAAAAGCGCAGGGACGAATTCCGTCAAAATCTCGCGCGCGCGCTCGCTGCGCATTGCCGGATAGCGGCCATAATGCCAGCCCTTAACGGCGGCTATGGCAGCCGGCGGGTTCTTGAACCCAAGCTTGCCAAGCGTTTCAGAGGTGCCTGGGTCATCCGCGTCGCCTGTGAAGACGAGGTTTCCTTTTACCCGCTTAGGCGTCAGCTCGGGTACACTCTCGAAGAGAGCCGCATAATGGCCCTCCACCTTCTGCAGATGGCTGCGCACCTCGTTCGCGAATGCATCCGTGCTGGAGTAGCCTGAGAAGCGGGAGAAGCGGGCCAATTCTTCTGCAGCAGCCGGAAGTGTATGCGTCTGCTGATCCGCCACCATTTGCAGACGGTGCTCCATTCGCCGCAGAAAGCGGTAAGCATCGGCGAGATCGTCGCGAACCCCCGGACCGATCCAGCCGGAATCAGCCAGGACGTTCAGCGCGGAAAGAGTTTGCCGGTTGCGCAGCGCCGGTTGCCGCCCACCCGCAATAAGCTGCTGCGACTGCACGAAAAATTCGATCTCCCGTATGCCACCCCGCCCGAGCTTAAGGTTATGTCCCGCCACCGCGATCTGCGCATGTCCTTTTGCGGCATGAATTTGCCGCTTCATCGCGTGGATGTCTAAAATCGCATTATAGTCGAGATACTTCCGCCAGATGTAAGGGCTAAGTGCTTTCAGGAAGCGTTCCCCGGCCAAGATATCGCCGGCAACGGGACGCGCCTTGATGAGAGCCGCGCGCTCCCAGTTTTGGCCAAGGCTTTCATAATACCGGAAAGCAGCCTCGGTCGATATTGCCGCCTGCGTCGAGCCTGGATCGGGCCGGAGGCGCAGATCAGAGCGGAAGACATATCCGTCGGGCGTCCATTCCTGCATGATATGAACGAGATCGCGGGTAAGGCGCACGAAGAAGACACTGGCCTCTACGTTTGCGGCGAGAGGTGCGATTTCCCGGTCGAAGAAAATTATCAAATCGATATCGCTGGAATAGTTCAGCTCCTGCGCGCCGTACTTTCCCATGCCGAGTATGACAAGGCCGCTCTCTTTTTCTGGATTGGCGGCGTCCCTTGGCAGGAAATGCCCAGCCTGAGCGGCCCGGCTTAGCAAAAACCGGACAGCCTGCCCCAGGAACAAATCTCCGGCTTTGCTAAGCCTCTCCGTGACTTCTTCAACTGACCAGATGCCAGCGAGATCCGCGAGAGCAATCAGGAACGCAGCCTCGCTTTTGGCCTGACGGAGCACGCGCATGATATCGCGAATGGATCGGGCACCTGCCGCGGCATCCTCGCATCGTGAAAGAATGCCGGCGAACTCGTCTTCCGGAGGCCCGACCAGCATGCGAGCTACAAGAGTGGGGTTTCTCTCCGCCAAACCCCAGAGAAATGATGAACCCGCAAAGACCCCGCTTAGGAACTGAGCAAGACTGCCGTCAAGATCAACTTCCTCGCCCGCGTCCGCTTTTAATTGCGGCAGAATCAATTCAAGCTTTCGGCTTCCGCTTCCGTCGTCGAGAGGTGCTTCGCGTAAGCGGCGATGGAACGCGCGCGTGTCAGCTGGCATGGCTGAGCAAAGCCAATTCCGGCGCAGCAACGGAAGGCTCTGCCGAAGGCATGTTCTTCTTCAGAGATAGCCTCACCCTCAAGCCAGGACTGTTGTCTTCCAAGGAAACGGTGCCCCCGTGCAGTCTTGCCACCGCGGCCACAAGGCTGAGCCCAAGCCCGCTGCCTGGAATCGAGCGGCTAGGCTGCAGCCGGACGAAACGCTGCAGCACCCGTTCCCGATCTTTTTTCGGAATGCCTGGGCCATGATCCGCTATCACGATATCAACGCTATCGCCCTTGTCTTGAAGGTCGACGCTAATCGACGCCTCAGTTGCGCCTGGACCCGATGCCGGAGCCGCATATTTGATCGCGTTATCGAGGAGGTTTGCGAGAGCCTGCCCGAGCAGGTGCTTCTCCCCAGCCAGCATGACTTCTCCAGGGCAAGAATGCCGTAAGGAAAGCCCACGCTCCTCCGCTGCCGGCTCATACAAGTCGGCAACATCCCGGACCAGAGTGCAGATGTTGAGCGGGCCAAAGCTCTCCGACCTTGAGCCTGCCTCAAGGCGGGCAATACTCAAAAGCGCATCGAACGTCTGAATCAGCGTATCGGCTTCCTCAATCACAGACTGCAGAGCTTCCGAAAGCTCCTTCGGCGACTGGCTTGTTTGTAAAGCTCGCTCAGCGCGCGTGCGAAGCCTGTGGAGCGGGGTCTTGAGGTCGTGTGCGATGTTGTCAGAGACGTTCTTGAGGCCAGCCATAAGATCCTGGATGCGGTCCAGCATGGCGTTCAAGCTCATATTCAAGCGCTCGAACTCGTCATTGCGTCCGGTTAGCGGTATCCGCTGTGCAAGATTGCCCTGCATGATGGCTCCGGCAGTATTCGAAGCCGCATCCACGCGCCGCAAGATGCTCCGGCTGACCAATGTGCCGCCGACGGCCCCGATTGCAATAATAAGCCCATAGCCGAGGATGAAGCCTCTTCTGAGCACGCGCTTTAGCGCCTCTTGGCTTTCTATGTCGCGCGCCACAATAAGGTGGAGGTCTCCTGGAAGGCGGGCCACAATGCCGAAGGCCTGGCGTTCGCTGATCTGCGTGCCTTCCCGCCTCCTATAGGCGAACTGCGCCGGCCCAAGCGTATTCCAGAGATCGGCGGCTACAGTATCGAGATTCCCCGCAAGCCTGTGCCCCTTACTGTCGGTCAGCAAATAGAGCGAGTTGGTCGATGAGGCGGAATGCTCCGAAATCGCATTGATCAATGGTGGCAGGCCGCCTTCGCGGTATTGTGCTGCGAGGGCCTGAAAATTGGCCTGCACCGAAGCCTCGGCTTCGTGGCTGAGAAAGCCCTGCATGGCTACATTGACATAGATGAAAGTGCCTGCAACCGCGGCGCAAAACAATGAGACGTAGATCGCGAAAAGACGGAACGGCGTTGCGAAAACGACGCGCGGGACCAGTCTCTCTAACTTATTGGTCATTGCGGATCATGTAGCCCGCGCCCCGGACCGTTTCCAGAAGAGGCTTATCCTGCCCCTTGTCGATCTTGCTGCGAAGCCGCGAAATATGAACGTCAATAACGTTCGTTTGCGGATCGAAATGATAGTCCCACACATTTTCGAGAAGCATCGTGCGCGTCACGACCTGCCCCGCGTGGCGCATGAGATATTCCAGAAGCCGATATTCGCGCGGTTGTAAGATGATTGTCTCGCCACCGCGGGTGACTTTGTGGGAAAGGCGGTCCAGAACGAGATCGCCAACGCTGTAGGTCGTAACAGCTCCTTCTGACGATCCGCGGCGGGCCAGCGCCTCGACTCTAGCCACCAGTTCTACAAGCGAATAAGGCTTCGCCAGGTAATCGTCGCCACCTGCGCGCAAGCCCTTCACGCGGTCGTCTACGGCTCCGAGCGCGCTTAGGATGAGGACGGGGGTTCTGTCGCCTCGATCCCTCAAGCGTTCCACGAGCACCAGTCCGTCAAGCTTGGGAAGCATCCTGTCGACAATCAGCACGCCGAATGTGGAATTGCTTGCGAGCTCGAAGCCGCTCTCCCCGTCGCCGCCAATTTCCGTCTGATAGCCGGCCTCATTGAGCGCTTTTGCGAGGAAATCGGCCGCCGTCCTGTCGTCTTCAACGATTAGAACTCTCATCTGAGCTCCTGGCGGATGTGAATATCTCTAAAAATATGATGCTTTTGGAAAAAGGCGAGGGGACACCCTCGCCTTCGCTGGATTTTCTAATGCCGGCTTGGCTTGTCTTTGTCTTGGCCGCCGGTATCGCGCTCCGCCTTCTTAGTGATTGGGAGCGCTAAGTAACGCTGCTGTTTGTCGCGGCTGCGCACCTGGAGGAGGACATTCTTGTGGCCTTTATCCCTGGCTTCACGGATGCCGTTGACGACGTCATCGACCGTGGAAACAGCCTTATTGTTGACCTCAAGGATGACATCTCCGCGCCGCAGCCCCTGGTCGGCTGCCTTAGAGGCGGGATCAACGCTTGCTACAGCGACGCCCTCTTTGGCGTTACTGCCAGGCACGTCCGGCGCCGGGATCAGGGTGAGGCCCAAATCTTCCAGCTCCTTGCCGGATTCGTTGTCTTCTCCGCCGCTCAGAGCTGCGACCTTGTCGTTTTCGGGGAATTCTCCGAGTTTGACGGTCACGTCTTTCTCATTGCCGTTCCGGAAAATGCGCAAGTGAGCATCCGAGTTTGGCGAAAGTGCTGCTATTGTCCTTGCGAGTTCCCGCGAGTTGCTCACCGGCTTGCCATTCACCTGCTGGATCACGTCGCGGGGCTTCAGCTCGGACTTTGCGGCAGGACCATCGGAGAGAATTTTGGCAATCAAAGCGCCTTTGCCCTCTTTCAGGCCGAGGCTTTCGGCGATGTTGTCGTCAACATTCTGGATCTGAACGCCAAGCCATCCGCTACTGACCTTGCCCTTGTCCTTCAGCTTTTGGACCACATCGCGAGCGGTCCCGGCGGGAATCGCAAAAGCAATGCCGACGCTGCCGCCGCTCGGGCTGTAAATCGCGGTATTGACGCCGATCACCTTGCCATCGAGGTTGACAGAAGGGCCGCCGGAGTTGCCCCGGTTAACTGCAGCGTCGATTTGTAAGAAATCATAAGGCCCAGAGCCGATATCACGCCCGGAGGCCGACACGATACCAGCCGTAACTGTACCGCCAAGCCCGAACGGGTTGCCGACCGCCAGCACCCAATCGCCGACGCGCGGTGTCGTATCCGCAAATTCGAGCCAATGATCGAACTTCTTTTTGGTCTCAATCTTTAAAAGCGCGATATCCGTCCGGGCATCGCTGCCAATGACCCTCGCCTTGTATTTCTCTTCATCCTCGAAGGTGACTTCGATTTCGTCGGCCTTATCGGCGACGTGATGGTTGGTCACGACATAACCGTCCGGAGAAATCAAAAAGCCGGAACCCTGGGCGCGGGTCGGCCGCCGTTCGGGTTGGTTCTTTTTGAATTGTTCGAAGAAATCACGAAGCGGGGAGTCCTGCGGCAAATCCGGCATTGGAAAATCCCGGCTGGAAACCTCTCCAGTTCCAGCAACCGACTTGACATTCACGCTAACAACCGCCGGCCGGACCTTGTCCGCGAGATCCGCAAAACTTGGCGGGCGATTGTCCTGAGCGGCGGCGGTACTGACAAAAAAGCCTGCTTGCGGTAATACTCCCAGCAGGCCTGCGCTCAGTAATCCGGCTCCCACCGCGGCCCTGAATGGATGGGCGCGCTGGTGCAGAGCTAATTTGCCCTTATCATCCTGAATTCTTCCGGATGCCATCGGCTTTGTTCTCCCCTGAATGGATTAATCCTCGTGCTGATATAGGAAAGCAAAGATTACAAGCGACTTGCCGGCAAATTAAAAGATGGTAAGGAGGCTTGCAGCGCTGCAGCTTTTCTCTGGGACACTGTGGAGCATGCCGCAGGCTATAAAGGCTAAAAACACGTTAGTTTCAAGCCCCGGCCCCACCCCGGGCTGCTGAGTACTTGTTCTCGGCGCGATCTTTGTCCGGGTCGGTTGTTGGTGGTACTCCGAATCTACGCTCGATAACATTATCAAGTTCCGCGCCCAACAGCCCGGCAAAGGCGGTCATCCAGAACCAGAATAAGAGGATCGCGACCGCTCCAAGCGATCCATAGACTTTGTCATAGGAATTGAATGCGGAAACGTACCAGGCAAAACCCAGAGACGCACCCAGCCATAGGACCGTGGCAGTGCCCGACCCCCATGTCAGCCATTTCCAGTGGGCGTTTTCCCTGTCAGGGCCATATCGATAGACCAGCGCAAGAGCCAGCGCCATGAGCACGGCAAGGACAGGCCATCGGACGTATCTCGCTGCGGTTGCCCATACGGAACTCAAGCCTATAGAGCCGAAAAGGAGGGGCAAAACGACCAGGGCGGCGACCGCGACCAGCAATATTACTATCGCAACAAGCGTAAACAATATGGCAAGCCCATTCGTGACGAAGAAGTTCCGTTTCTCTTTTAAGCCGTAAACCGTATTCAGCGCTTGCATCATCGAGGATGCTGCAAGGCGGGCTGAGTAGAGAGCAACGAAGAGGCTTACAATCCCGGCCAGGGAGAAGCTGCTGCTTTTCTGGGTGAGGGTGTTGAGTTGCTTTGAGATCAGACCCCAAGCCTCTGCCGGAAGAACATCGCGGAGGTTGTTAAGCTGACTATTAATCTCTGCCGGGTTGGCAAGAAGCCCGAAAATCCAGGTGGCAGCGGCAAGTGCGGGAAAAATTGCAAAGAACGCGTAGAACGCTACGCCGGCGGCGAGCAGGCTCAAGCCATGATCGCTCATCCCTTTGTAAGTATCGATGAGAATTCTTTTGATTTCTCTGTATGTGACTTTACGTGTGCGCCCCGCAGCTTGAGTATCGCGCCGTTTTTCGCCAGCAAGCTTTTCTGGGGGGACCGTCATCAACTTCGATAAAAGAGGCATGGCGCCAGCAAATGCCGCCGCTAGAAGGAGGGACCGCATTAAGCTCTCTCGATGCACGGTGTGTTCGCGGTTGTCGCCGATAACGCTATTGATTTCCCCAACGGAAGCGAGTCGTGAAAGTTCCATTTCTCTTCACTATCCGCAAAGTTCTCGCCTGGCGCAATGGAGTATTCTCAGCACAAGTAAAGCTAAGTTTGAGATCTGAATCAGGACGCGACCGTTCTATCAAAAGATTAAACGAAATATTAGCAATTATCATCTTTGAAATGTCGGCGTTTGATAATTGTCAAAACACGGCATGTCTTCTCCTATAAATTACGCATCCCGCTCAAGGTAGGAGGACTACTTGAGCATGACTGTTGTAATAAGGAGTATCTCATGAAGCGTGCACCCGTCCTTACCGCCGCGGCCGTAATGTTTGCAGCGGCCGCCTCTGCCTCCCTAACAGCGATACCTTCCGCCTCCGCGCAAAGCTGGCGCGAAAATATGACAGGCCAATCCGAGGGAAGCGGAACTCTGCGGGAGCGGATATTAGACGAGCTTCAAAGCCGCGGCGCTTTGCAAGACGAGCTGGCGAACCGCCCGGAGCGCCGCCGCGCCCTGCGCGATCTTATCGAGAATAGGCTCCAGGGCGAGGGCGGCACGGGCTATGAAGGTTACGGCCGTGGCAATATCGACCGTATCCTTGACCGTCTAGAGCGCCGGCGCATGCTGCGCGAACTTATCGAGAACAGGCACGAAGGTGAAGGCGGTCTTCGCGGCCTTCTTTCCGAGCGCTACGGAGGCGAAGGCGGCTTGGGCGGCACCGGTTATGAAGGCTACGGCCGCGGTAATATCGACCGTATTCTTGACCGCCTGGAGCGTCGCCAAGCGATCCGCGAGCTCATCGAGAATAGGCTCCAGGGTGAGGGCGGTCTTCGCGGCCTTCTTTCTGAGCGCGCCGGAGGTGAAGGCGGCCTGGGCATCGAAGGCCGCGGAAGGATCCGCGAACTGCTGGCAGAGACCCCAGAGCGTGACCTTCGGAGGCTCATTCGCGACCATCTGGAGGAGCGCGCAGCTCTACTTGACCTAATTTCGCA
The DNA here is from genome assembly GCA_049579205.1 of Rhodomicrobium sp. Classification (GTDB taxonomy): domain Bacteria; phylum Pseudomonadota; class Alphaproteobacteria; order Rhizobiales; family Rhodomicrobiaceae; genus Rhodomicrobium. Next base: position 14,235 of record JBAUNL010000288.1, read on the forward strand.
ATGTGTCGGCGAACGTGGCGGCCGCTTAGGCGAACGCATTTCCGAAGGTGGCGGGCGCTTTGGCCAATCCGCGGAAGATCGCCAAGCTGTTCGTGAACTGATTCTGGACAGGCTTCGCTCCAATCCTGATTTGGAGCAAACTCTGAACCGGCTTCGCGACCGCATTGGCGGGCAGGGCTAGCTGCGGTGATCAACGGCTCCGTCGAAAGATGTCCACAGTCCACAAGGAACCCGCACATGAAAACAGCACTTATCTTGGCAGCGGCGCTTGCTCTTTCGGCGGGGCCCGCGCTCGCTCAACAAGGCACGCCTCCCACCCCGCCCGCGAATGCGCAAGCCCACGGGGCAGGCCCTCAAGGGCAAGGTGGCCAGCAAACTCAGAACAAGCAAAGTCAAAACCAGCAAAGTCAAAACCAGGAGGATACCCAAGGTACAAGGCAAACCACTAACGAGATCGGCAACCTGGTTGATCGGCTATCTCAATCGGCCCTTAGGGATCGCTTGGCCCTTGCGGTCGATACGGTTCAGGAAGCCTGCGCGACGGACATCGAGGACTATTGCGGCTCCGTGAGCGCGGGTGAGGGCAGCATCGCATCGTGCATGCGCGAAAATGCCGATCAACTCGGCCGGAGGTGCCGTCTCGCCCTGCTTCGCGCTTCCCGGAGCATCAAACGCGCCGTCCAGTCGATCGCCGATGACTGCATTAGCGGGATCAAGTCGCAGTGTGGCAATTCGCAGAACGTCAATGAATGCGTGCAGCAGAACACTTCTCTGCCGCAGGGATGCCGGACTGTAGTCGCGGTGCTTACCGGAGTGAAGGAAAGGGTTGCCGGCGCGTTGAAGGGTCAGCCTGTCTACAGTGCCGACGACAAGGATGTAGGCCAGGTGGTTAACGCTGTTAGGGGACCCGATGGCAAACTCGTGGCCGTCCAAATAGAAGTCGGCCGCGCCCTTGGTTTGGGCAACAGAGTCGTGACCATAGACGCGGATGCCGTCCAGGAACTCGGCAACCGCATCAAGTTAAGGCTGAATGCTAGTGGTCTTGGTGACCTTGCAGGGGCCAATGATCAGGACCAGAATCCGAACGAAACACAGAGCCAAAGTGGAACACAGAACCAGAGCGGAAGCCAATAAAGCCTTCCTTCTCGCCGCCGCCCCGCTTCGCCGCGGGGCGGCTGGAAACTCCCCCGACTAGCCCGCTTTCCGAAAGACGTTCCGCCGCATTGGGGTTATGAAAAACTCCCCATCCTTATCGCGTTCGCAGTAGGTTTCGTAGCCTTGCAAAAGCTCCGATTCCACCTGCGGTAGACGCTGCCTGCGAATAGGATCGACGGAAATAACGGCGCGGATGAAATCCTCCGCGCTTCGAAAACGTACAATGCTCTCATAGAAAAGCTCGCCCTCGGACAACAGTCCCCTTGGCGGCGCTTTTAAGACGGCGTAAGCAGCGGCGCGAACCGCAGTTTCATCTTCGATCGGTCTCATCGCCTCGAAATAGGCACCTGAAGCGATAGGCTCGATGACGGCCAGCACCCCGCCCGCCTTAAGCACGCGCGCCGCCTCTTCCAGAGCCGGGGCCATCGCTGGAAGCGGGAGATGGTGGAAGCTTTTGAGATAAAGGAGTGCATCCGCGGATGCGTTAGCTAAGGGGAGGGCTTCGCCTGTTGCAACGCAGTAGGCCTCTCCTCCGCTTGCCTGGGCGCGCGCCCGTTCGAGCTGCTCTTCGGTCACCTCGATGCCTATCGTTTTCGCCCCGCCGCGCCTTAGATGCCGAACAATTGCGCCGTCGCCGCAGCCAATATCCACGACAGTTTTTCCGCTGGGCTCCAGAACCTCAGCGATAGCCTCCTTTATGTTCAGTCGCGGAGTTGTCATAGCGCCTCAAGTTCAGCTGTCATCGCCAGAGAGCCCTTGTCATCCAAAGCACATAAAACGGCTCCGCCCGGAGAGTGTGCGCCGCAAACTGTAAAAGCGTGCGTGTCGAAGAGCGGCTTTTTGGCGCGGAAACGGAAGGAATGAACTGCGGCGGCCCGGCGCTGACGCAAGTAAAGATCCACGAGCAGGGTTGCTGTCAGAGGTCCGTGCACAACGAGCCCCGGATAGCCTTCGACCTTCTCACAATAGCTGCGGTCATAATGGATGCGATGGCCATTGAAGGTGAGGGCGGAATAGCGGAACAGCAACACAGGATCAGGAACAATCTCGCGCCGAAACTCAGGGACTAGACTACTAGGATCCGCGTGTCTATCCGAGTCCCCCCTCACCGCGGTGGATGGCAATTCGCGGTAAACGATGTCGTGCACCTCGCGGATGGCGGCAGAGCCGTCGATCGAGATCTCGTGCGTTACCTTCACAAAGATTATCGCACCTGAACGCCCGATCTTATGCTCGACATTCGCCACGGTGGACCGCTTGGTCATGACCGCGCCGATCGGGATTGGCGCCAAGAACTCGAACTGACCGCCAGCCCACATTCTGCGCGGCAGATTGACCGGAGGCAGAAAGCCGCCGCGCTTGGCGTGTCCATCCGGTCCGATTTCACTTTCCGGCGCACGCGGGAGGAAATAGAGCCAATGGCCAAGCGGCGGAACCTGACCTGTGGGCCATGGCGGATCGGTGTGGTCTAGCGTAGCGGCAAGCCTGATAAGCGGCGCCTCGGTTGCGACATCGCTCTCAGTCTGTGTTCTGCCTATCCATTCCTTCAGATGATCGAAGCTCACTTACCGAACTCCTCTCTTAGCGCCCGGCCATGCTCGTCAAGCATAGGGACAGATCGAGGCTCGAACTTGCTTCCTGATCGCAATACCGGCGGAGCGACTTCGGAGACACCTCCACTCGGCGTTCCAACCTCGATGCGCCGAAGCTGCGGATGGACAGACAAATCACCCACGCTGTTCAGAGAACCAAAGGCAATGCCCGCTTCCTTCAGCCGAACAACCGCGTCCGCCAAACTTAAGCGCCCGAACACCGCGTTGATGGCGGCATCGAGAGCCCGCCGATTGGCAACTCGGGCGGTGTTATCGTTGAACCGCTCGTCCGTGGCCAGACGCGGCTGTCCAAGCACAGAGGCGCAAAAGACAACCCACTCACGCTCATTCTGGATGGCTACGACAATCTCCCTGCCGTCCCCGCATGCATAAGCCCCATATGGCGCGATGGTAGGATGATTAAGCCCTGCCCGCTGCGGTGCTTTTCCGCCATAGTCGTGGTGCAGAAGCGGCACGGTCATCCAATCCGCGATCGAGTCAAAAAGGGATACTGTAAGCCCCTGCCCCATGCCGGTGCGCTCGCGTTCAAGAAGTGCTTCCAGGATCGCCGCATGGGCATACATCCCGCAAGCAATATCTGCGACGGATACGCCAACCCGGCCGGGGCCTTCGGGGATGCCTGTTATGGAGGCCAGCCCAGTTTCGCATTGTATGAGCAGGTCGTACGCTTTCATGTCCTGGTAAGGTCCCGTATCACCGTAGCCGCTTATGTTGCAGGTGATGAGCCGCGGGTAGCACTCGCGAAGCGATTCAGAGCCGAAACCCGCTCGCTCGGCCGCGCCGGGCGCGAGGTTTTGTACGAATATATCGGCTTTCGCAATCATGCGGTGGAGAAGGTTCGCCTCTTTCTTGAGGTCCAGCGCGATAGACTGCTTGCCACGATTAAGCCAAACGAAATAGGCGCTTTCGCCATGCACCACATGATCGTAATTCCTCGCGAAGTCGCCTTCCGGCCGCTCGATCTTGATGACGCGCGCACCGGCGTCAGCCAGCCTTGACGTGCAATAGGGAGCGGCGACGGCCTGCTCCACCGATACCGCAAGGATCCCCTCAAGCGCTCTCATTCACTCTTCTCCTTTTTGCGGCGTTCCTCGAACGCGGCCGAAAGCGTAAGGTACCCTATGACAAATAAGAGGGAGGACAGAGATGAAATCTTTGCTGTGGGCTGCGGCAGTCTTGTGCCTTTGGGCAGCGCCTTCGCACGCGCAGAGCCCCATCGTGATCAAGTTCAGCCACGTTGTTGCGCCGGACACGCCGAAAGGCAAGGGAGCGCTCAAGTTTCAGGAACTGGCACAAAAATACACAAACGGCCGTGTCAAGGTCGAGGTCTACCCCAATAGCCAGCTCTACAAGGACAAGGAAGAGGTCGAGGCGCTGCAGCTAGGAGCTGTGCAGATGCTTGCTCCCTCGCTCGCCAAATTTGGGCCGCTCGGCGTAAAGGAATTCGAGGTTTTCGACCTACCCTACATCATACCCAATAAAGCTGTGCTTGTGCGCATCGTGAACGGACCCGTAGGCAAGCAGCTCTTCGCGAAGCTCGAACCCAAGGGCATTCGCGGCCTCGCTTATTGGGACAACGGCTTCAAGATCATGACGGCGAACAGGCCGCTGAGGAAGCCTGAGGATTATCTCGGACAAAAGATGCGCATCCAGTCTTCGAAGGTGCTTGAAGCCGAGATGCGCGCTCTTGGGGCGGTCCCACAAGTGCTGGCATTCTCGGAAGTATATCAGGCGATGCAGACCGGCGTGGTCGACGGCAATGAGAACACGCCTTCGAACGTCTATTCGCAGAAGATGCACGAGGTCCAGAAATACGCAACCATCACCCGCCACGGCTACATCGGTTATGCGGTGATCGTGAACGCAAAATTCTGGGATGGACTTCCCACCGATATCCGGGCTGACCTCGAGCGCGCGATGAAGGAAGCCACGGATTATGTCAATACCATCTCCCAAAAGGAGAATGACGATGCGCTTGCCGCCATCAAAGCAGCCGGGACAACGGAAATCGTGACCCCCACTCCGGCCGAGACGAAGGCGCTCCGCGAAACCTTACTGCCTGTTCACAAGGAAATGGAGGGCCGGATTGGCAAGGATCTCATCCAGGCCTTCTACGCCGAAGCGAAGGCCGC
>JBAUNL010000289.1:0-19006 GCA_049579205.1 Rhodomicrobium sp.
CGAAAGGGTTGTCAGCCAGCGCTGCGTCGCCCTGATCGAGCAGCGCGATGCGATCCGGGCTAGCACGCTCTTCCATTGGTGGCCAAAGCCAAACGAGGCGAACTAATCAACCGGATACGGTATGAGATGTCTGCACCGCTCTCTTTCAGAGAGACCGCCATGTAGCCGCCAATGGCGCCTGCTCCAAAAATGCAAATTTTCACTGGCGAATCCTCAGCAAGATATCGAGTTCGTATATTGTAGGAAATGTGTAATTAATCGGGGATTAAAGATGCCTAAACGGATTCAAAAAGGAAACTTAACTGTGCTTTCCCCTCAGCGGACAAGGTAATGTCCGCACCAAGGTACAACTAATCATAGTAGTTGCGTGAGATTTCGAAGAAGAGTTTGTGTTAGAGTTGGCACTCTCGTGGGATGCGCCTCGACATTGGGCGCTTATTTGGGCGGCAGCGGAATAAAGTCGATCTCGTCGCCGGGCACGATATCGAACCGTTTTTGCGCCCAATCTTCCTTTGCCTGTTCGATGCGCTCCCTCGATGACGAAACAAAATTCCACCAGATGTGACGGGGCCCGTCCATGGGATCGCCGCCGAGGAAAAGGAGCCTGCTATTGGTGAGCGCGGTGACGGTGATTTCATCGCCTGGACGAAACACGAGAAGCCGGCCTCCTTCGAAGGTGTCTCCGGCGATCTGAACGCTGCCGCTGGCAAGGTAAATGCCACGCTCTTCATACGCGGCGGCCAACGGTACTTTTGCTCCGGCGTTAAGCTCTACATCCGCATAGAACATTCCGGAAAAGGTTTGGACAGGAGACGTCTGCCCGAACAATGAGCCCGCGATGATGCGAACGCGCTTACCCTCCGCCTCAATCACCGGCAGAGCATCGCCGCGATGGTGAAAGAAATCGGGCTGCGCCTCTTCCGCCACCTTGGGAAGCGCTACCCAGCTTTGAATGCCGAACATTTCCCGGCCAGCTTGCGCTTTCCACTCCGCCGCCGTCCTCTCTGAATGCACAATGCCCTTGCCGGCAGTCATCCAGTTCACGTCGCCAGGCTCAATGACCTGTTCAGAGCCGAGGCTGTCGCGGTGCATGATCCGCCCGTCGAAGAGATACGTGACGGTTGCCAACCCGATATGCGGATGAGGCCGGACATCGATGCCCTCGCCCAACAGGAATTGGACGGGGCCCATTTGATCGAAGAAGATGAAAGGGCCAACCATTTGACGCTGCGCCGAAGGAAGAGCCCGCCTGACGTTGAAGCCACCCAAGTCGCGGATGCGGGGCACTATGACGATTTCGAGAGCATCACAAGACTGGCGGTCGCCGGGAACGGGATCGTTAGTAGGTAACCAACTCATTGCGCCGCTCCACTCAATGCTTTTCCAGTGTTACCCTAACACACTTGGCCGGCGGAGCATTAATGAAGATAAGCAAAGAACCGCAGCAGACGATGCTGCTGCGGCTAACACAACTAACTACTTAGCGCCAGTAGTGGCGGCGGACCTCACGTTCGTCGCGGTAATAACCGTCGTCGTGGCAAACGACGCGCAGCTGCCGCTCAGCTTCATCGCGGGTGCCGAAGTGGAGAGGACCAACGCGAACGATTGTATGATCATCGCCGGGAACATAGCGCTCGACAACGCGGCAGCGGCGGTCCGGACCATGGACAATATACCAGCTGTCTGCCAACGCGGGTGCTGCAAAAGCCACAAGAACTCCCGCCGCCAATAGATATGACTTCAACATGATGCCTCCGTTTGAAGTTGCTTAAACTTCTAACAAATGGAAGAGGAGAAAGTTCTTGAACGAAGCCGGCTTCTTATTCTCTTTCGTGTTTTGTTCAGTTTTCCCAGGAAGTTACGCGATCAATCCTTTCATCGGTGCAACAGTGGCGCTTCCAGGAAAAACAGCTTCCGCGAGCGTTCTTGCCGAGACACCGTACAGATCTGAGAGCACCCCTTTCGCCACAGCGCGCAAGTCTGTTGTGGGATTGAGATCGCGTCCTTGAAACAGCTGGTGCGGTTTCAGACCCGGCCAATCCACAACAATCCTGCCGCCTTTTACTGCGCCGCCAGCAAGAAATGCGACGGTGCCCGTGCCGTGGTCCGTGCCGGCGGTTCCGTTGATGCGGGCTGTACGGCCAAACTCAGTCACGGCAAAAATAGCGGTGTCCTTCCAATAGGGCTGCAGGTTTCGCTCAAAAGCCGCGACGGCAGCATCGAGCCCGCCGAGCAGCTGGGCGAGCCGACCCGTGGCACCGCCCTCCCGGGCATGCGTGTCCCAGCCATCGAAAGCGAGCGAGGCAATTCGTGGGCCATCCTCAGCCGCCATGATCCTTCCCGCTCCCTCCGCAATCAGTTCCATACCGTGGGGACTGTCAGCATTCGCACCACCCTTGCCGCCCCCCATAGCCGCATCTGTTTTCGCTTGAATGGCAATCTTGTCGGTGTCGAGTCCCCGATGCAGGGCAAGAGCCAGCTCTGGATCGCGCGCCGCATAAAGATCAAGCACGCGCGCTGCGGTGTCTTCGCCAGCACGGGGAATTATGGGAGGGGCCCAGCCCATAATCGGGGCCGGACCGCGGGCGATCAGGGGTACGACCGCGCCCACTCCAAGACATCCGGCCCTTGATACGTGCTCGCCTTCGGGCAATGCATCCGCAAAGCGGTTCAGCCAGCCAGTCGCGTTGAGACCTGGACCTGGCTGCCCACTCTCAAGAACATCTTGGCCATCGAAATGGGAACGCTCGCGATAGGGTGAAGCGACGGCATGAACGACGAGAGCTTCGCGTTTCTGGTAAAGGCGTGCGAAGTTAGGCATCGCCGGATTTAAGAGAAAGAATCCGTCCAGCGGCAGGCCCGGTGCGGAACCGTCTAAGGAGAGAGCGAGGCTCCCGTGCAGGGCTACGTAATCAGGGTCTCCGAAAGGAGCCACGGCAGAAAGCCCGTCGAGTGCGCCCCGAAGCACAATGACAATGACGCGGGCATCGCGATTGCCGGCTGCGAAAGCAAATCGCGGCATATACGACCACGCGAATAGAGCACACGCGCTTGCCACCAGCGCACGCCGGGAAATCGATGGCGTTTCACAAAGCATGGGAGCTATCTCCTTTGAAATTCGGGCGACATGAGCAAGAGCGCGAAGCCCTGTGCACGGCTTTGTGCGCGTGCCACTGCGGTACGAGTCTCGTCCGAAGCGGTTGGGCCGATGATTTCATCAAGCAGCTGCGAAGGGCTGTTCTGTCCCTCTACCGACTGAGCGAGCCTCGCGGAAAAGTCGAGGCGCGCCTTCACACCTTCAGGTGATAGCCATGCGGAATTCTCATCGGGAAATCCATTCGGACCAGGCGGGCTCCATAAGGGCTGTCCCATGCTATTCAGCGCGCCATTGACCTGCAGCGCCTTCATCGCCACGCCCGTGGCACGAACCAAAGCGGCCAAAAACTCATAGGGTGTGCGCAGTTTCGAAGGTTCTTTCGTCCAGGACTCCGGCGCTTCGATCAAGGCGCGCGAAACCGCTGAAAGGTCGCCCTCGGTGTCGCGGAAAACTTTTTCGAGCCGGCCTGCCAATGCGCTTTCCGGCCCGCCCCCGACGAAATGAGCGGTAAGCTTCCTTGCGATGTGCCGGGCCGTCGCCGGATGTCTCGCCAGCGCACGCAGAGCCTCTTCTCCTTGAGAGCGCCCGCCATCCTGATACACGATACCCATAACCCTTTGAATGCCAGGCTCATGCAGATTGGGATTAAAAACAAAACGGCCTTCATCTCCGAGGGGGCCTTCTTTGCGCGCGAACCGCCAGCCCGTCAGGACCCTAGCGAGTGAGGTCACGTCCTCCTGCGTATAGCCCCCGTCCACGCCAAGCGTATGGAGCTCCATGATCTCCCGGGCGAAATTCTCGTTCAGTCCCTTCTGCTGGCGCTGTCCGCCAGGCGATTTCGGCCCCATGGACTGCTCATTATCCAGATAGACGAGCATCGCAGGGTGCTCCTCCACCGCCAGCAGGATGTCCACGAAGCGCCCAAAAACGTGCGGACGAATCGCCTCGCGCTCATAGGCGCCGGCCATGATCCGGACCACCCCGGCCTTGCGGGCGGAGATGCAGAAGTGGTTCGACCAGAACAAAGCCAGCCGCTCCGCAAACCCAGTCTTCGCCTGCTTGGCCGCTTCCAGCCGCGCGAGTGTCTCGGCTTGAAAAGTGTCGCGCACGATGCGGCGAAGGGGGTTCTTCGCTTGGGCCTCCGCCTTCATCCCTGCAGATTCTGGATTGACCAATGACGCAGGAGCCGTTGTTTTGCCATCTGGGCGGTCTTGCATGCTTTTATCGGCGCTCGCGACGCGCATGGCCTTTATTTCCTCACGCTCAAGCCGGAGCCGATGAAAGGCTTCGGCACTCGTGAGGAGACCGGCACCATCAACGCTCGCGGCTTTTGCCGCCACGTCCTCCAGCAAAGCTTCCCGGATATGTTTGCCGATCATGGCCAAGTCGCCGGGCCGCGCTCCAAGCCCGAACCTGTTCAAGCCGATGACCGTTGCGCTTTGGTCAGTGCTGGCCGCCATATGCTCTCCCGCGAATTCGTATACTTCGTTCGGCTCGAAGATACGCAGCACCTGCGGCGGAAATGTCACGTCTTTGGCTAAACTTGTAATGAGCTGTCTTGCAGCCCCATTGAAGGCCATGTTGGGTTACCAAGCTTTAGCCATAGCGAACAAGATTCCGGGCCCGAGTCGTTCCTTGGGCGATTGGCCGCATAAGGACTTATTGAGTTCACATCCGATTTCTGTTTGAAAAGTGTTCCGCCTTGCACGGGCGGTCTTTGAACGGCTTCAGGAGAAACGCATGAACACGTTCATCAAAGTCGCCGCGCTGGGCGCTACCCTGGTTTGGTCCGCAGGCGCATACGCTCTCGAAGGCAATGCTGCGCATGGCGAGGTCGTTTTCAAGCAATGCAAGGTGTGTCACGCGGTTGGCCCAGGCGCAAAGCCCGGCGTAGGACCGGAACAAAACAACCTGATTGGCTCGAAGGCAGGCTCGCGTCCGGGATACAACTATTCTCCGGCGATGAAGGCGGCCGGCGAAAAAGGCCTGGTCTGGACCGAAGAAAATTTGGACAAGTATCTGGAAAATCCGAAAGCCTTGGTTCCCGGGACGAAAATGATTTTCCCAGGCCTGAAAAACCCTCAGGATCGCGCTGATGTCATTGCTTATCTGAAAACCCAGACGGCCCAATAACGCGTCAGCTTTTGCGTTCAGCATTTTGATTGTAGACCCTGCCAGCATATTGGCGGGGTTTGCGTTTTCTGGAAGCCGGGCAATTTCCGGACTGAAGATCGTCTTCCTAAGCCATAGTTCGGCCCTCAGAGTGGCGTTCGTTGCATAGTTCTTGCCAGGTCATGAATTTGAAAGGGGCGAGACCATGCCTTCCCGCCGGGGTGCAACTGCAATAGCCTTCCTTATCCTGTGTGCCCTTGGCGCATGCAGCTCCGGCGGCAAACCCGAAAGCGCCATGGCGCCGCCGGCAGCTGGAGCGAATGCAGGAGGAGAGCCGCTTGCGCTGGCTCCAAGAAAGGCAGCTGCTCAATCCATCGCGATGACGGTGAACCAGGACGAGTTGTCCAAGGCGATCGAGCGGCTGCGAATCAGCAAAAAGAAGAAGCAAGAAAGCCCCTTCGATCAGGCTGGCGCCGATCTGAACAGCGACGGCCGGGCGAAAGCCCTTGTGCTTTTCACTGGGGCTGAATGGTGCTCGCCGCAAGGCTGCACGCTTGTTGTCTTTGAGCCGAGCGACGTCGGCTTCAAGCCGGTATCGCAAGTGATTGGCGTCAAGGCGCCCGTTGCGGTTGGGGCAGGATCGAACGCGGGTTGGCGCGATCTAATTGTTAAAACCGGGGCCGGAAAGGTTGTTAGGCTGCAATTCACTGGCGGCGGCTATCCTCTTAACGCAGCGAACCAACCTGACGCGAGTGCGGACGTTGCAGAATCCGAGATTTTGATCCAGCCTGTTAACAGTCAAACCGCCACTGCTTCGCCGCCTGCGGGAGAACCTGCTCCCAGGTAAGCAGCAACCGGAGAGCGACATGGACATCGACGATCTGGAGCCGAAGCACAAGCCGTCGAAGCCGAAGGACCTTTCCATCTACTCGATCGACGATCTTCGCAAGTACGTCGAGCTACTTAAAGCGGAAATCCGACGCGCAGAAGCAATGATCACGCAGAAGGAAGCTCAAAAGAACGCGGCCAGCTCCGTCTTCAAGAAGTGAGCCGGCAGCGAAGGATCAGGCCGCGGGAAATGCGAGTCTAATCCGCTCGATTTGCGGGAGAACCGCCGAATCGCTTCGCTCGGCGCTGGAGTAGCCATCATTCAAGAGGCGATCGAGCCGCAAGATGCGGTCATGAAGCCGATGGCTGTGATCGATAAGCCCTTTGAAAGTCTCGGGCAGAGCGTTAAAGCCATCGGGACGAAGATGGCTTTGTGGCGCAAGCGTAACTCTATGCCGGTGATTATTTGCTTCTGCAAACGTGATCTCGCCCAAGGCAATGGCGCGCCGCACAAGCAGCCATGATGCAAGCTGGGTCAAGCGCGTGGTCAGCTTGATGCTTTCCGACGTGTAGGCGAGGCTCGCGGGCGGCTTGAGCCGCTTCGACTCCATGCGCCCGGCGCGATCGAGATATTCCGCCGTCTCTTCCACGAGTGCCATCCCCTCCTCGTAAAGGGCCGCAAATTGCGGGGACGTAGCAAAGCGATCCCGGAAAGAAAGTACCGAGCCGCTTTTCTTACCGCCTGTCGCACGGGAGCTTTTCATCTCAGTTCGCCTCACGCATAACAATCTGGCATTTGTCCCATGCCTGCATGGCAGCTGCAGCCTTTCTGTGACGAAAGCGGTAGCTCCACGCAGAAGCTTACCGCAAAATGATCCCGCATCAAGGATCGAGATTGATGTTCTTAGGGGGCCGATGAAACTTGTGATGGGGTAAGGTAGCAGGGCTGGCTTAACTTCGGGTAAAATGATGCCCTGATTGGCATCTGTTTCGGATTAAAGAACGGAGAAAATTTATGAAAACGATCGTGATCCGGGAACCCGGCGGTCCGGATGCTCTGACATTGGCCGATGTGCCAACTCCGGTGCCCGGTCCCGCGCAGGTTTTGATCAAGGTGGCAGCGGCTGGCGTCAATCGTCCGGATATTTTGCAGCGGATGGGGCTTTATCCGCCGCCGCCCGGTGCATCGAATATCCCGGGGCTGGAGGTTGCAGGCGAGGTCGCCGCTGTAGGGGAGGGCGTTTCAACTTGGCACACGGGCGACAAGGTCACGGCTCTCACCGCGGGTGGCGGTTATGCTGAATATGCTCTCGCGCATGAGGGCTCGTGCATGAGGGTGCCGAAGCGGATTAGCCTGACGGAGGCGGCCTGCATCCCCGAGACCTTCATGACCGTATGGCACAATGTTTTCGAACGCGGCGGCTTGAAAGCCGGAGAAAGCTTTCTCGTTCACGGCGGGTCAAGCGGCATAGGGTCGACAGCTATTCAGCTCGCTGTGCAATTCGGCGCGCGAGCATTTGCGACGGCCGGTAGCGAAGACAAATGTGCTTATTGCGAAAGTCTCGGCGCAGAAAAGGCCATAAACTACAAGACGGAGGCCTTCGCAAGCGTAGTGAAGGAAGCCACTGCGGGGCGTGGTGTAGACGTGATCCTCGACATGGTCGGCGGAAGCTATGTCAAGGATAACATCTCCTGTGCCGCCGAGGATGGCAGGATAGTTCAGATTGCGTTCCTGAAAGGCTCACGCGTTGAACTCGACCTCATGCCGCTGATGCTCAAGCGGCTGACGCTTACCGGCTCGACGCTGCGCCCGAGAAAGTCTGAATTCAAAGCGCATCTCGCGCGTGAGCTTGAGCAGAAGGTCTGGCCGCTGATCGAAAGCGGAGCAGTAAAGATTGTGATCGACAAGGCTTTTCCGCTGGCACAGGCAGCCGAGGCGCACCGCTACATGGAAAGCGGTTCTCACAAAGGAAAAATTGTTCTTACCGTCGCTTGAGCAATTGGAATCAGAATGCCAGCCCTGGACTTAAGTCTACGAAATGAATTGAGGCCGCGCATCCAGAAAATTGTTTTCTACCTGAGTCGAGTAAGAACATCCAACAAGAGGCTCCATGGCGGAGGGTGGGACTAGGAACGAGCACGCGGAGGGGCCAGCGGGGTCCTTGTTTGGACGCAAGCATATTGGCGATCTGACGGAAGAAGCGAAGGGATCGCAGCTGCACCGTTCGCTCGGCCCCGTCAATCTCATAAGCCTTGGCATCGGCGCGATCATAGGGGCTGGCCTGTTTTCGCTGACGGTGCTGGCGGCCGCTGACAATGCCGGCCCCGCCATCGTCATCAGCTTCGTTATCGCGGCTGTCGGCTGCGCCTTTGCCGGCATGTGCTATTCCGAGCTTTCAAGCATGATCCCTGTCGCCGGCAGCGCCTACACTTATGCTTATGCAACGCTGGGCGAGCTCGTGGGCTGGATCATCGGCTGGGATCTCGTGCTCGAATACGCCGTGGGCGCCGGCACCGTCTCGGTGAGCTGGTCGCGGTACGTTACCTCTCTGCTAGGAGATTTCGGGCTTCATATTCCAGTCGAATGGACCATGTCTCCCTTCGATACGGCCACCGTTGCCGATGGCAGCACCGTTCATGGGATTGCCGATCTTCCGGCGATTTTTATTTTGGTCGTGATCTCGGCTCTGCTCATTCGCGGGATCCGGGAATCCGCCGCAGTCAACACCGTCATCGTCGTCATTAAGGTCGCCGTCGTCTTGGCCGTGATCGGCGTAGGCGCATTCTACATCAAGCCGCAGAACTATGTGCCCTTCATTCCGCCAAACACCGGGGAATTCGGTCATTATGGATGGTCAGGCATTTTGCGTGGCGCGGGCGTGATCTTCTTCGCCTATATCGGTTTCGATGCCGTATCAACTGCGGCGCAGGAAACCAAGAATCCGCAACGGGACATGCCGATCGGAATCCTTGGTTCGCTTGTCATCTGCACGATCCTCTATATCGCATTCGGCTTCGTGCTAACCGGTCTTGTTAATTACAAGGACATGCACAACGACGCCCACCCGGTGGTGACGGCGATAGATCAAACGCCTTTTCATTGGCTGAAAATCGCAACGACGCTCGGCGTGATCGGCGGTTTTACCACAGTTATGCTGGTGATGCTTCTCGGCCAAAGCCGGGTTTTCTATTCCATGTCGAACGATGGACTTTTGCCGAAAGTCTTCTCGATCGTGCACCCAGTCTGGAAGACACCTTGGATCTCGAACCTGATTTTCATGATCGCCACCGGAATTCTCGGTGGCTTTGTGCCCATTGATATTCTGGGTCACATGACCTAGATTGGTACGCTCCTCGCTTTTATCATTGTCTGCGCCGGCGTTATGGTCTTGCGAAAAACGCACCCCGAGCTGCAGCGCAGTTACCGCACGCCCTTTGTGCCTTTCGTGCCTATTGCCGGGATTGTCGTGTGTCTGACGATGATGGCTTCACTCGGTATTTACACCTGGCTCAGGCTCCTGGCTTGGCTTTTGGTCGGCATGGTGATCTTCTTCACTTTCAGCCGCTCGCATAGCAAGGCAGCGCGACGGGCCGCAGCACGGGCGGAGGTGAAGCAGTAAGCCGAACCAAAATAACTTTTGCTGCTGCCGCCAAAGTTATTGGCGCCCGCTGGCTTTCTACTTCGGAGCCTCTGCCTTGGCCTCCGCGTAGAAGGCGTCGATCAAATCCTTACCGATGCGTCCTTCCATCTCCTTGTGCACAGGCAAGAGCGCATCCCGCATCGCCTTCTTTTCATCCGGCGTAAGCGTCACAAGCTGGCTGACGCCGGATGCCGCGATAGCCGCCAGCGCATCGTCGCTTTCCTTCTGGGCTATTTCGTTGACGTAAACCGTCGCCTCGCTCATGGCATGTTCAAGCTCCGTCCGAATGCCGGCAGGCAAGCCATCCCAGAATTTCGCGTTCACGATCACCGCATAACCGTTGTAACCGTGAAAGGTGAGATTTACATACTTCTGCACCTCATACATTTTCTGTGTGTAGACATTCGTGACGCCTGTTTCACACCCGTCTATTACATGCGTTTGCAATGCTTGGTAAACCTCTGAATAAGCCATGATCTGCGGTATCGCGCCCAAGGCCCGCATCTGTGCCTCCAGCACCTTCGAAGACTGTATGCGCAGCTTCAGCCCTAGATAATCCTCCGGTCTTCTGAGCGGCTTGTTGGCTGTTATTACCTTGAAACCATTGTCCCAATAGGCGAGTCCGCGAATGCCTTTGGGCTCAAGCTTTTGGAAGAGCTGTTTGCCAAGAGGGCCATTCACGATACGCCTGAGCACGGCTTTATCCGGCAGAATATAAGGCAAATCGAAAACCTCGAACTGCCTGACGCCGAGAGGACCGAATTTCGACAGCGACGGCGCTAGGATTTGTACCGATCCAAGCTGGAGGGCGTCGACCTCCTCATTATCCTTATAAAGCTGGCTATTGGGGTAGACCTCGATCTTCACCCGACCTTTCGTGTACTTTTCCGCGAGCTCTTTGAAACGGAGCGCGCCCTTGCCCTTGGGCGTATCAGGCGCGACAACATGGCTGAATTTTATGATGATCGGCTCTTCCGCGAGCGCGGAGCCAGCGCTTAGGGCAAGGACCGCCGCCAGCCCGCACAAGAACGCCTTCATGTCTGGGTCTTTCGATCTGACAAGGTGAACAACTACTATAGCCCTGCTTATACAGCTGCGGAACTGCAATCGCCCATCCAGCGATCAGCCTTTTAGCCAAGCCGGGGCTCGCGAACAGGGCTTTAGCTCAGGCCAAAGGCGGCACGCAGGAAAAGGCCCGCGGTGTGTAGGCCTTCCGGGTCGATGCCATGACCAAGTCCCGGCCTGATTTGCCATTGAACGGGAACGCCGGCGGCGGCGAGAGCGCTACGCGCGAGATGGATGGCTTGAACGGGGATTACTTCATCCGCCGAGCCGTGAATGAGAAGCACAGGCGGTTTGCTCTTGATCTCGGAGGCAAGCTGCCGCGCGCCGGCGAGGTGACCGGAAAATCCTACGATCGCGGCAGGCGCTTTCGGCAGGCGAAGGCCCGTCTGGAGCGCCATCATTGTTCCCTGGCTAAAACCCACAAGCGCGATCGACGACATAGGAAGCTTGGTGCGCGCCGACTCCTTCTGGATAAAATCCGCAAGCGTTGGCCCAGCTCTGCGGACGCCCTCTTCCCACTCCTTCTCACTTCGCGTTTCGAGACCGAACCACTGCCGGCCGCCCAAATATTGTCCCGGCAGGAGTTCAGGCGCATGCGGTGAGACGAATGCAGCGTCGGGCAGAACGCGCGCCCATTCCCTGCCCAGGCCGATCAGGTCGTTCCCATCGGCGCCATAGCCATGCAGGAATATGACGACCTGCTTCGGCTCTCCTCCAGACGCGGGAGCAAGCCGCGGGCCTTCAAGTTCGGGTGGCATCAAATATCCTTTTCAGCGGGAAGTCTCGGCGGGCGTCAGTGCTTTAATGGCGAGAGCATGAACCGGTCCGGCGAGCTCGTCTTTTAGCACGGCGTTAATTTGGCGATGCCGTTCGATCTGGCTCTTGCCCGCGAACTCATTGGAGACGACAACGACGCGAAAATGTGTCTCGCCGGTCACACGGCCAAGATGGTCGCGCGCTCCGGAATGTCCGGCATGCTTGGCCGACTCGTTTTCTATGGTGAGTTGCGCAGGGGAAAACGCCTTCAAAAGCTTTTCGCGGATGGATTCTTCGACTGTCATTCGGGCTCCAAGCCATTCGCGGCGCAGGGCCGCTACCAACCCTAATTTACGGAGCACGATTTACGCTTCTGTCAAGACCTTGTAAGGGCGCCGTTGACGCCGCATACTGTGTTTAGCGGCTTCGCAGCCGCTGAAGTCATCGACATTGGACGCATGAAACTAGACTCGAAATATTTTGATAGCATTCGCGTTAGCCGCGGTCGCGGCAGGGGGCGTGCCGAGCGCCAGCCTGCCAGTGCGCCCACATGCCAATGGCGCAACTGTACAAAGCGCGGCCTCCATCGCGCGCCGAAGGGCCGCGCCTCTGAAGGCGAATATTATCATTTCTGCCGAGAACACGTCACCGAGTACAACAAGTCTTATAACTACTTTTCAGGCATGAACGACAGCGAGGTCGCCGACTTTCAAAAGGCTGCCGTCACAGGGCACCGGCCGACGTGGTCCATGGGCGTCCATGCAACGGATGCGGGCGCGTGGGAGGCTGCAAGAACCGGCAAGGAAGCTGCGGATCCCTTCGAGATCTTGAAAACCATCCGCGGAAAGGCGCAGCAGCAGCGCGTGGACCCAGCGGTAGAAAAGCGCCGTGTTGTCTTGAAGGGAGCAAGGAAACATCTCCTGTCTCTCAACCTTGACGAACAGGCCACCTCCGACGAAATCAAGTTACAGTTCAAAGCTCTCGTAAAATTGCATCATCCCGATCACAATGGCGGCGACCGCAGCTCGGAAGAGCGGTTCCGCGAGGTGCTCACAGCCTACAATTACCTTAAGCAGGCCGGGCTCGTGAAGTAAGTCCGCGGATAAAGCCAAATCCTATCGAATGCCGAGGGAAGCAATGATTAAAGCTGAAGCAGGCTTGGGTGGCCTGCCCGACATGAAGGTGTCCGTAAGGCAGGTCTTTGGGATCGACAGCCCGATGGAGGTTCCGGCCTATTCGCAATCCAGCGAGTTTGTGCCCGAATTCGATCCCGATTACCTGTTCAACCGGGATACGGCACTCGCGATCCTGGCTGGCTTTGCCTACAACCGCCGGGTGATGATTCAGGGATATCATGGCACCGGCAAATCCACGCATATAGAGCAGGTTGCAGCACGCCTGAATTGGCCTTGCGTCCGCATTAATCTCGACAGCCATGTGAGCCGGATCGATCTAGTGGGCAAGGATGCAATCGTCATCCGCGATGGCCAGCAGATTACCGAGTTCCGCGAAGGCATTTTGCCGTGGGCGCTCCAATCCAACACCGCGCTCGTCTTCGACGAGTACGATGCAGGCCGGCCCGACGTGATGTTCGTCATCCAGCGCGTGCTGGAGGTTCAGGGTAAGCTTACCTTGCTCGACCAGAGCCGCGTCATACGGCCCCACCCGGCGTTCCGGCTGTTTTCGACAACCAACACGATCGGGTTAGGCGATACATCTGGCCTCTATCACGGAACCCAGCAGATTAATCAAGGCCAGATGGATCGCTGGTCCATCGTGGTGACACTCAATTATCTGCCTCACCAAGACGAGGTGAATATCGTTCTCGCGAAGGCCAAAAGCTTTCAGACCGAGCAGGGACGCCGGACAGTGGCGAACATGGTTCGGGTTGCCGAGCTCACACGTACCGCGTTTGTGAACGGTGATCTTTCCACCGTTATGAGCCCTCGAACCGTTATCACTTGGGCGGAGAACACCGACATTTTCGGCGATATCGGCTTTGCATTCACTTTGAGCTTCCTGAACAAATGCGATGAGCTGGAGCGCGGGGTCGTGGCTGAATTCTATCAGCGCTGCTTCGGCGAGGAACTGCCCGCCTCCACGGCGAACGTAGCGCTGGGTTAGCCCGCGGATCTGAGCAATGGCGAATAGCTCGAAGAAGAAGCCTGATCCTCTGGCCCCGTTCAAGCGCGCTGTGACGCTAGCGACGCGCACGCTCGCCGACAACAAGTCGATGAATGTTGTCTTCGGTTCGGACGCGCCGGGATGCGACGGCAAGACGGTCCGCCTTCCTCAGCCAAGCCGTGCGATGTCGAGGAAGGAGGTCTCGATCATTCGGGGCCATGCCGACTCCATCGCCTTGATGATTTCGATGCATGACACGAAGCTTCACGCGTCGCTCGCCCCTCCTGCGGGTGCGGCCCGCACAGTGTTCGATGCCGTAGAGCGTGCGCGCGTGGATGCTGTTGGCGCACTCCGGATGCGCGGCGTGGCTAAAAATCTGACCGCCAGGCTCGCGAGTACCTATGAAAGGTTCCCCGAACGCGACATCGACCGTCAGGATGCTCCCTTAGAGGATGCCCTCGCCCTGATGGTCCGGGAAAGGCTGACGGGCGCCAAGCCGCCCCGCGGAGCCAATGGCATCGTGGAAGTATGGCGCCCCTGGATCGACGAGCGCGCCGGCTCGCTTCTCGACCGCCTCGAAGGTGCCACGGACGACCAGGGAGCGTTTGCCAAGCTCATGCAGGAAATCCTGGTCGCCCTCGAACTAATGGAAGGCCCTGTTGAGAACGCACAAAACGAGGACGAGCGGGACACCGACGAAAACCAGGATCAACAGGCCAGGGGCGCGGAAGAGCAGCAGGAATCGGAAACGGAGCCGAGCGAAGCCGAGCTAGAAAAAGAGGCGGAGGCCGAAGAAGGAGCCGAGAACAGCGATTTGGCACAGGTCTCCGAGAAGGAACATACCCCAGGCGATCATGAAGGCGAAGAGCCTCATGCCCCGCCCCGCCGGCCCAACTCATCCGTGCTCGATGCACCTGAGAACTTCGGCTATAATATCTTCACCCGGCAATTCGACGAGGCTGTGGGCGCGGAAAATCTTTGCGACGCCGAGGAGCTTGAGCGGCTAAGAAGCTTCCTGGACAAGCAGCTTTCCATGTTGCATGTCGCCGTCAGCCGGCTTGCCAACCGATTGCAGCGCCGGCTGCTCGCGCAGCAGAACAGGGCGTGGGAATTCGACCTCGAGGAAGGCACTCTCGATACGGCGCGTCTTTCGCGGGTCGTGACGGATCCCTTCTACCCGCTGTCTTTTAAGCGCGAACGCGATACCACGTTCCGCGACACCGTTGTGACGCTGCTCCTTGATAATTCCGGCTCAATGCGTGGCCGGCCAATCATGGTTGCCGCCTGTTGCGCGGACATTCTTGCCCGCACGCTGGAGCGGTGCGGCGTGAAGGTCGAGATCCTTGGCTTTACGACCCGCCAATGGAAAGGTGGTCAGTCGCGGGAGCAATGGCTGGCGGCAGGCAAGCCCGCCAATCCAGGGCGTCTCAACGATCTTCGGCACATCGTTTACAAGGCTGCGGATACACCATGGCGGCGTGCCCGGCGCAACCTCGGACTGATGATGCGCGAGGGGCTTCTTAAAGAGAATATTGATGGGGAAGCCCTTGCGTGGGCTCATGCGCGTATGCTGGCCCGGCCGGAGCAGCGGCGGATCATCATGATGATCTCCGACGGCGCGCCGGTTGATGACTCCACACTTTCGGTGAATTCCGGTAACTATCTCGAAAGGCATCTCCGGCAGGTCATCCACGAGATTGAGACTTACTCCAACGTCGAGCTTATTGCGATCGGCATCGGTCATGACGTCACACGCTATTACCGGCGCGCAGTTACAATCTCGGATGCCGAGGAGCTAGCGGGCGCAATGACCGAAAAACTCGCGGAACTGTTCAGCGAAGAAACGGCCGGATTGCGGGCCGGTGGAACGTCCTCTCGCCGGCAGCTCCATTGAGCTTGCACTGGACGCTGCGCGCTGGGCTAGCCGGACTTCCCCGGTTTAATGCTCGGGCCTGGGTTTGATAGGGAAGTCGTAGACACGACTATCGCGGGCGTCCGATAAGGCGAAATGCCACCACTCTCCTGGGTAGTTTTTGAAGCCGGACCGCTCAAGGATCTCTTTCAAGATCCGTCGATTCTTCCGCTGCTGACGTGTGATGAGCGCCGAGTCGGTTCTGGCCTTCGGATCAAAGCAATCGAACGCGGTGCCCATGTTGAGGCTGCCATCCCGATCGCTTCCACTGGCCACGGTGCAATCCCCAGCCAAAGGCTGCGAGGGTCCTGAAGCGTTCGACGTAGAGGACACGAGTGTGACATCGACCGCCGCGCCAGAAGAATGGCTTGAGGTGGCGGCAATATAAGCCGGTACTAGGACACTTTTTCTAATGTGGGGGTGATACCAGGGGGGCTGTTCACCCTGCGGTTGCTTCGCCCAGTCGAGGAACGCGCGCACCGCACGAGCGGGCCGGTAGCAATCATAAACTTTGAGGGAGAGGCCCTGCTCTTTTGCTCTTGCTTCCGCGGTTTTCAAGGCTTCCGCAGCGCTTTTCTTAAGAACGCATTCGGCGGCTTCATACCCGGGCACTGGTCTTCCGGTGAAGTTTTGCGGCGTTGCATAGCGCATGTCCTGGCGGATATTCGACGCCACATCGCGAAGATAGACGAAGCCGCTGGGCAGATTGTTTGTTTCGGCGGCGGTTTTCCCCCCGCTGGCGAATAAGGCCAGAGCGAACGCCACTGACGCAAAGCGGCAGTACAATTTCCTTGTTAGTAGCAGCTGACGAACTCCAGTAACACCCAGCTATTGCCGGTGAAACGCGATGCTGTGCATGGTCTCTTCCTCCGGATTTGTTTCACGATGCAACAGAAGATTTGGATTTTGCCGCGCTTCTCTTAGGGCTCCGTTCTCGACGCGGGCCTGATGCGGCCCTTGGCTGCTTTGCTGCTAGTCGCATGCGAGGCAAAGTGTCCCATTCACCGCTGGCAAAAGGGCCATAGCCGCTCATAATTTCAGGCACAAGCTGCTTTACCACTGCCGCAAGTTCAAGAAAATCGGAGGTCCGTGACGAGGATCGCCGCCATACCAACCCGATTTTGCGATGCGGTTCCGGGTCCCCAAAGAAGACGAGATGAATGTCGCCCCGCCGCGCTTCAGTCTCAAGACTCATAAGGGGAAGCAGAGTGACGCCGAACCCATTGGCCACCATCTGCACAAGGGTCGACAGGCTCGTTGTTCCGAAAGTGTTGAGGTTCTGAACCTGTTTGAGGCTGCAGAAGCTGAGCGCTTGATCCCTAAGGCAATGGCCTTCTTCGAGGAGCAGCAAACGCTCGTTTTCAAACAGTTTCGAGGTGACTTCAGCTTTTTCAGGTGCCAACCGTGATGCCGGCAGCGCAAGGACAAATGGGTCCTCGAACAGTTCTAAGCTTTCGATGCCGGGATGATCCGCTGGCAAGGACAGCAGCACCGCATCCAGCCGGCCCGAAGCAAGCTCGCTTAGCACATAGTGCGTTTGGGCTTCCCGCAATTGCAGATCGAGTTCAGGGTAGTCCGCACGAAGCTTAGGCAGGAGCTTCGGCAGAACATAAGGTGCTATCGTTGGTATCACACCGAGACGTAGCGCGCCCGTTAAGACGCGTCGCTCATGCACGGCAAATTGAGCAAGATCGCGTATGCTGGCCAGGATCAGGCTTACCCTGCGCGCTATTTCCACCCCCGCCGGGGTCAGCTTCGCCCCGTGGGGCGAACGTTCGATTAGATCAGTGCCCAGCCCCCTTTCCAGCTCCTGAATCTGCATGGAAAGGGCAGGCTGTGTCACGGCGCACTCAGCGGCAGCCCTTCCGAAGTGAAGGGTTTGCGCGACCGCCTCGAAATACCTGAGCTGGCGGAGGGAGATGTTATTCATAAGCTGATCTTATCGCAAATCCAGATAATGCGAATAGTCCTAATTGACCAGGCGTCTGCCGTCCCCCGCCAGGCGCGCGTTAGGGAGGCGGCGCTTTTTTCCGCCCTCCTCTCAAATCCCCTTAACTCACCGGCTATGAACCTCGATGCGTTTCTGCCCTGCCCAGTATTGCCTCGCGAAAACGTAACTTAAGCGCAGGCCCATCCCACTCCGGCAGCACCATCGGGTCCGGTGCGGCCATAACCTTGACCACTGCCAGGACGGGCCCTTTTTCCGTGTAAAGTATTGGAATAGCGGCCTCAAGTTCGGCGGTTTCGCGAACAGTCACGGCGTGCGGAAAGCCAGCTGCACAGGCGATTGCCGCCAAATCCACACCCATGCTGGTGTGCGACCGCTGCATTCCCGTTTCACCATAATGTTCGTTGTCGATGACCGCAATGGAGAGATTGTCTGGCTTTTTTGCCCCTATAGTGGCGAGCGCTCCCAGCCCCATGAGCATTTCCCCGTCGCCCGTCATGACCAGCACCCGGCGCTTCGGCTGTGCCAATGCAAGCCCCAGGCCAACGGTACAGGCGCTGCCCATCGCGCCCCAAAGATAGAAATTCAAAGGATTATCGCCCGCGGCCGCGGTGTCATAAGTCGGCGAGCCGAGTCCGGTTACGACAAGGAGATCGCCGCGATCTTTCAAGATCTGGGCAACCGCCTCCCTGCGCCGAAGACTTCTCTCTTCCATCAGGTTAGTCCTTAAAATGCTTGGCGCCGATCATGCGCTGGGAAAGCAGAACGGCTAAGGCATTATTGCCCTTAAAGGCCATGTTGGCGGCCGCCTCGACAGCATTTGCTGCTGCGTCGGGTGCGTCGATTTCGTAGACGGCTACGTCCGCGAGCCGCAGTGCCGCCCCTGTATTCTGGCCCATTGGCACTTGCCAAGGATTGGCCTCACCCCATTGCCCGCGCATGGTGACGATCATTAAAAGAGGAAAGCCACAGATCTTCGCCAGCGAAAACGTATTGATGCAATTTCCAACGCCGCTGCTTTGCATTAAAAGCACGCCGCGCTCGCCGCCGAGCCATGCGCCCGCCAGCACGCCGATGCCTTCTTCCTCGGTGGTGAGCACCGTCGCCTTCATGCTCTGCTCCTGCCGGCATCGTTCGATCAGGCGCGCGTGCCCGGCGTCGGGTACGTAGACCACCTGCTTGATCTGCGCCTCGATCAGCTTATCGAAAATCTGATCCGGCCAGCCTTGCACCGAATTGCCCACAGATACCCTCGCTGCAAAGATCCTTATGGAAGTTTACAGCTCTCCAATTGAGACCGGCGGCCCGAAAATAGCAAGCTTCAGCGCAAAGCAGCTCAAAGAGCGCCTCCGCGTTAAGCACAGCATTTACGATGTATTTGATTTTATTGGTGCGCGCGGAGAGGATCGAACTCCCGACCGTCCGGGTGTAAACCGGATGCGGCCAAATCCGTTGCCATGGTGTTGCCCTGGAGGCGGCTGTGAAGGCGAAACTTACCGATTTCGCAATCCAGAAGCTCAAGG
>JBAUNL010000290.1:0-2115 GCA_049579205.1 Rhodomicrobium sp.
TGCTCAAACTTACCCATGCATAGGCCATCCGGATGATTTCACATCATGAGGCACGTCCCGCGGGTAACTGTCAATCGGCCGGAGATGGAGCAAACTGTTTTTGTTTGCAGCGTTCGTCGCGGGAGAAGTGTGGGTGGCTTACCCGGAATTCAGCTTCCAGAATAAGTACGACGCGCAACGCGACTTTCACAAAGCGATCCTGAGTGCACCAGCGCCTTGCGTGGCCATACATGACAAGCTTTTCGACTTGAGCGCTTGCACTGTTTTCAGTCTCAGGCCTGGGATGACACAAAGCGAGGTCTTGGGCATCGTCAACGGCTCAGGATATTTCCGCAGCGAAAAGCTGGAGAGTTGCAGAACTACCGAAAAGTGCAGCCACTATGTTTCCTTTAAAAAAGATGGCCTCTATCTGCGGGTGGAATTTAAGAGTGATCCCAAGTCCGCTGCGCCGGAAGAACAGGTCTCAGAAATCGTGTTTGCTCTCGACGAACAGGCCAATCCCTACTTCGATGAAAACCAGATGCTGGAGAGATTTCTCAAGCTCTTCGGCCCTAACGGTTCTTCCATTGACACCACGCACATGATCTGGACTGACATCAAGAATGCGCTGGAACTGCGGGCCTACACATACGATCGCAAATTTTGGGCAATCTTCTCAAGGCTTGCCGATCATCCCAACCCGCCTGGCGTTCCGGTCTAGCATAGCAAGAGTTCCGCAATCGGCACGCTTCTAACTATAAAACGTAGCGCCCCCTTTCCCGGCCCCCAGGATAGAGCGGGCGTAATTTCCGAAGCTGAATACCATTGACGCGCGCCCCTGAATGGTTGGCATGCGGTGGGGGTGATGAGTATGCATGATGGGGTGATCATGTCAGTGAGGGCCTCGCCACCTTGAAGCAGGTGCGGGAATGGATTCGCATGAAGCGCGGTGGATGATCAGCGCGAGAGGGTCATATGGGAATGGACGTTGCACGGGATGAGCCGTCTTCCACAACACTTGCATAGAGCATCGAGCGCATACAAGGGCGGGCATGCTCACCATTCGCGGCCGTTATCATGCATTCCACTTGTCCATGAAAAAAACCCGGCTTGCTGACCGGGTGCGTTGGCCAAACGGCGTATCTGCATTATGATCCTAGGAGAGCCACAGAACTGGCTCTTTGGTGTAATTCCCTTATTCGTTTTCACTGTTCGGGGACGATGGCTGCACGTAACTGTATTGCGGAGATACCTAACTGTGGCTGATTATAATCGAAGCGATGAGATCGAAAACCTTCACGTTTTAAAGGAACATGTGTTGAAGATAGCCGATAACGCCGGATTTATACCCGGTACACGAGCGGAAGCCGCTAAAGCCTATGCCCAATTATCTCGTTTGCAGGCAGAGCTTCAAGGCAAGTTGAAGCCTACCGCCAAGGAGTAGACAAACTTTAGTGAGGATGCCCACCTTCTGGGGGCTTAAGAGAATGGTTTCCTTGATCTCATCGGGCGATGGTGATCATGTTCTATGTTGCAAAATGTAAGCTGAGAAGCAGGGGATGAAATTCAAACCAGGCGTATCCGGCAACCCGCAAGGGAAACGTCCGAGCACCAAGAACAAGCCATATAAGCCATAAATGCCTAGATCGAGTACAACCTTCGCTCCCGGACATCCTGGTGCCAAGCCCAAGGGTGCTATTGGTGCTGTAAAAAAGGCAGCCAAAGAGCTTGCACAAGTGCACGCTGGACTGGCTATCGATACCCTTGTGAAAGTTTGCAGGGGTGAAGTTCATCCTTCTCTTGCCGGTGCAGCCACCAGCGCCGCCGTCGCTCTCTTGGATCGCGGCTTCGGTAAGCCCTCACGGGAGTTGAGCGTGCAGGCGAATATCAGGCCCTTTTTCATTGGACCGCTTGAGCCAATCAGCCAGGACCCTGAAGAATGGGCGGAGAAGGTCCGGGAGATCGAAGCGAGACGGCAGGCCCAATTGCAGGCGCAACGGCAGCCGGAAATTAGAGCGGTTCCCGTTTTAGTTTACGCATATCCGGCGTGACGAAAGAAGTTTAAGCACTCCACGGGCGCGAAGCCATCCAAGAGTTTGCCGATCCGGTCCCAAAGGCTTTCGACCGAACGCTCTT
>JBAUNL010000291.1:0-16074 GCA_049579205.1 Rhodomicrobium sp.
CAGCATCGAGGTGCTTCTTGCGCGAGCCTCGGCATAACGGCGCTGACATTTGCCGTAACCGGGGAAAGGATCGTCGAATTTGTAGCCGTCCAAGGCTGCAATGCAGGCGCAGCAAAGTCCGATAGCGAAAAGGAAAAAGCTCAAGAAACTGTCGAAGGTGAAAGGAGCTTCCAGGATCTTTGCCACCGCTTCGCGTTCCTTAATTCTATGTGGCGGCTCGATTAGCGGCTCAGGCGCGGGGCTGGAAGTATTTGCAGCCACTTTGGGAGGTTTTTGACTGCCCCCTGATCTGGGCTGTGACAGTAGAGTTTCATGCTTTTGGGGTGTTGGCACAGAGACGAGTGGTTCCGCCTCGGCTCTGAAGTCCCTTGTAGTGCGCACCCACAAGGTTGATTGCAGCGAGCACCACGCCCCCGGTCAACGTAAGGCGCACTGCTCCGGCCCGGACGGAGAGTGGGCGCCGGTGGAGTTGCGGAAGGATAAGCCGGCCAGACAAAAACGCGGCTCCGATATTGGTTATCGAGAGAACCAGAGCTTCAAGCCACCCGCCCAACAGCCCTTGATCGCTGCTGTCCGCGAAGAGCACGCCATTAATACCGGCTTCGAATATGATCAGAATCAGAAGGATGCCGGCCGCCAGTATCTGCGAAGCGGGATAGTGGGCTTCTCTCGCGAGGCGGTGCTTCGTCTTGAACCTCTCCAGATCGGCGAGCCGGTTGCGCTCTTCCCTGACGCAATCTGCAAGCACAGGTCCGTTCGCAATCAGCACTTTTTGCCTCTGAAAACGGATTTGCTGAATGTCGTCGTCGAGCTTTGGAGGCAGGCAGCGCTTTTCCTGCGCATCGATCTTTACGCTTAGTGCTTCAAGCTGGGCTCTCGATTTCAGAAACTGCGAGTCCAATTCCCTCTGTAGGCGTTGAGCCATTTCGGCGAGGACAGCGGATGAAGCAGGCTGTGGCTGCGCCGGCTCGGCCAGGGGCCTGTAGGTTTGAATCTCCTGCCGGATATTTGTATTTTCGCGGCCACGAATAGGAACTACCTCGGCGCCAATCAGACTTGTACGCTCGTCGGCTGGTCGCTGATCGATGTCGCCAGACCGGTCGATAACACGCTCGCCGTCACGCTCAGGTCCCATGTCAACGCGCAACCTTACCCAACAACCGCTACATATAATCTCAAATATAAATTAATCTATTCCAAAACAGCAAAAAAGAAAGTGATGAGGGCCGGCCGCCATCACTTTTGAGATGGACGAGTGCATCGCTGCCACGCCGCCTGGCAGCAGCCGAAAGGACGAATACAGCCTCGGTCCCACACGGTAGGTCCGTGGAATGACGCCAGCGTTGGCAATGCTCTTCTGAAGTCTTCAAATTTTCCGCCTCTGTTGTTGCGCCCTTTCTGTCTATGATGGCTTCCTTCAATCGAAGGAGGGGGAAAATGCCAGCCTTCATTTGCACGGCATGCGG
The DNA here is from genome assembly GCA_049579205.1 of Rhodomicrobium sp. GTDB lineage: Bacteria > Pseudomonadota > Alphaproteobacteria > Rhizobiales > Rhodomicrobiaceae > Rhodomicrobium. The sequence continues at coordinate 1,467 of JBAUNL010000291.1, forward strand.
AATGCAGTACGCGTCAAGCGAAGCTCCGCCGGCTCAGTGCCGTGTATGTGAGGACGAGCGCCAGTACAGGCCGGCCGGTGGGCAATCCTGGACGACGCTCGATCTGCTCACGGCGCGCCATCTGAATGCCTTTCGCCAGCACGAGCCGGGCCTGATTGGCATCGGCACGGTGCCGGCCTTCGCTATCGGCCAGCGCGCGCTGCTCGTATGTACCCCTCACGGAAACGTATTGTGGGATTGCATTTCGCTCATCGACGAGGCCACCGTCACCCTCATCAAAGGTCTTGGCGGCTTGAGTGCCATTGCCATCTCGCATCCGCATTTCTACACTACGGTTGTTGAGTGGAGCCATGCATTTGGCAATGTGCCGGTGCACTTGCATGCGGACGACTCAAGCTGGGTGATGCGTCCCGACCCCTGCATAAACTGGTGGCAAGGCGAGACGTACGAGCTTCTGCCGGGTTTGACGCTTGTCCGGGGCGGCGGACACTTCCGGGGCGGCACCATGCTGCATTGGGCAGGAGGCGCAGAGGGCCGGGGCGTGGTTTGCTCGGCGGACATCGCCAGAGTCAACTTGGACCGCAAGTCCTTCACATTCATGCGTAGCTATCCAAACGATATCCCCCTGTCGGAGAAGGGTGTGCGGGCGATCGGGGCGGCGCTCGCTCCCTTTCGATTCGACCGGGTCTACAGCCATTTCTTCGATTTGGTTCTGCCGGCAGATGCAAAGGGACTCCTGCAAGCCTCGATCGAGCGCTATGCCGCGGCCATCGGCGGTGCCTATGATGGGGCGTGATTGGTAGCGGCAACGCACCGGTAGGTGGTTCCTGGTTGAAGAACCGGAGAGGGAAGTCCAAGCGTTGGCGAACCAGGGAGACCTTTCTTAGAAGGCGATGGCTTGAGCATGAGACGGAAAGTTTGCTCCCGGGATGGCTAGGCGTATTGTGAGGTGCCTCCCCTAATGCTTGCAACAGCGGCAATCACCGCCCTAATGATGCAGCGTTGAGCGCGACAATGGAGGGAGCCTTGAGCGCCGATCCAAATGAAGACTTCTACAAGGGCCTTAGGAAACTTACCATCGCTGCGGAAATCCTGTCCGAGGCGCTTCCATTCATGCAGCGCTACGACCAGGCGACGGTCGTCATCAAATATGGCGGGCACGCGATGGGTGATGCGAAACTGGCCGAGAGCTTCGCCCGCGATGTGGTGATGCTGGAGCAGGCGAGCGTCAAGCCGGTCGTCGTGCACGGGGGCGGGCCCCAGATTGCACGCCTGCTTAGCCGCCTTGGCATAAAAAGCGAATTTTCGGGCGGACTGCGCGTGACCGACGCCGAAACCGTCGAGGTTGTCGAAATGGTGCTCGCAGGCACCATCAACAAGCAGATTGTGAGCCAGATCAACCGGCTTGGCGGTCATGCTTGCGGCATTTCCGGCAAGGACGGCAATCTTATGATTGCCAAGAAGCTAACCCGTACCGAACGAGACCCCGATTCCAATATCGAGCGCGCGATCGATCTGGGCTACGTCGGAGAGCCCGAGGAAATCGATCCTCGTATTGTTCAGGTGCTGGCGGCCAATGAGATCATTCCTGTGGTCGCGCCCCTTGGGAGTTCCCGTGACGGCACAACCTACAATATCAATGCCGATACTTTCGCCAGCGCCTTGGCTGGCGCTTTGAAGGCGAAGCGCCTTGTGCTCCTAACCGACGTCGCTGGCGTGCTCGATAAGGACAAGAAGCTCATCCATCACCTGTCCGTCTCGGAAGCCAAGGCCATGATAGCTGACGGGACGATCTCAGGCGGCATGATCCCGAAGGTCGAGGGATGTATCAGCGTGATCGAGCAGGGCGTGGAAGGCGTCGTGATCCTCGATGGACGCGTGCCGCATGCGGTCCTTCTTGAGCTCTTTACGGAACACGGCGTAGGCACCCTCATCGAACGTGATCCTCATGGTTGATCACGCCAACGGCGTAAAGGACGTCATCGCCGAAGCATTCACCGGAACGCAGCTCTGGATCTTCGATCTCGACAACACGCTTTACCCGGCGGAGTGCAATCTTTTCGCTCAGATCGACCGGCGGATGTCCGCCTTCATTCAAGACTTACTCGGCCTCGACCCGACAGAGGCGCGCAAGGTGCAAAAGGACCTTTACTACAAGCATGGGACCACGCTTTCCGGGCTGATGGCCGACCACGGCGTGGACCCGGAAGTCTTTATGGACTTCGTTCACGACATCGACCTGGCGCCGGTCACTCATACGCCTGAGTTAGCGGATGCCATAGCCGCACTCCAAGGGAAGAAGTTCATCTTTACGAATGGGTCTGTCCGGCATGCCGAGCGCGTAGCTGAGAAGCTAGGCATCTTGGACAAATTCGATGGAATCTTCGACATCGCGGCCGGAGGGTACATTCCGAAGCCGAAGCCCGAAGCTTTTTCCCGTTTTCTTGAGTTCTGCGGTGGCAATGGCTGCAAATCCGCCATGTTCGAGGATTTGCCACATAACCTCGAAGCCGCACACGGCCTTGGCATGGTCACCGTTCTTATCAGGTCCAATTACTACGACCACCCGTCGCAGCACGCCCTAAAAGAAGCGGACAAGCTGCCGGACTACATCCATTTTGAAACCAGCGATTTGACTGGCTTCTTGAATCGGGCAGCTGTGCGCGTGTAACAGCCTTCACGGCCGGAAAGCTGTTAGTTCCAGGCCATCACACCTGCTCTGGTGGCGTCGGAATTGATGGTCAGGCTGAAGCCTCGGGCGCAGCCTCTTCCTCGATGGCAGGTACTTCTTCTGCAGTTGTTTCTGCCATCAGCTTAAGGGCTTCCCCAGGCCAATCCTCGCGCTCCAGGCGCCCACCAAGCTTCAGATACTCGTCGACCAACGTGATTTCTTCATCGGAAAAATTGGCAAGCTGTTCGAACTTGATAATGCCGATCTCGTTCAAGCGCTTTTCATCGTTTGCATCTATCCCTTTGATCAGCTTCAAATTGTCCGCATTGCCTTTGGGCCGCTTGAACCCCTTGAACTCCGCCTTCAGCGCCTTGGCGCGGTTGTCTGTCCGCTCCGGGATACGGGCAGCCTTGCCGCGCAAGCCGCGCAAATAATAAAGTTTAGCGCGGCGCACCTTGCCGCGGCGAATGACGGTGATGCTGTCGATAAGCGGCGAATAGAGCGGAAAAACGCGCTCCACCCCTTCGCCATATGAGATCTTGCGCACCGTGAAGCTTTCGTTGAAGCCACGCCCGGAGCGCGCGATGCAAACGCCTTCATACGCCTGAACGCGTTCGCGACTACCTTCAACAACCTTCACGCTGACACGCAAAGTGTCGCCGGGCTGGAAGGTTGGGATGCGCCGCTTGGCCTCAAGCTGCGCCATTTGCTCTCTTTCAAGCGTTTCGATAACATTCATCACTGAATTCCTCACTGCGGCACATTGAAGGAGCGACCACGCCGCGCCAAAATGCGCGCGCCCACCGCGCAGATTAATCTGGGATGCAGCTTACTTAGGGCAAAAACCAGGCCTTGTCGATTGCAACCTGACAATTTTGACCCGATTTCAGTGCAAGTTGCAGTAAAGATGTTGACGAAGCTGCTAACGAACCCCCACATCCGGCGATCATGATGGTAACCAAACCTTATAAGATCCTGGCGGCCGCTTTGCTAGCGTCTTTCGCTTGGTTTTCCGGAGCCATGGCGGGTGACCAGGCAAAAAGTATTGTTAATGCGCTCGACCCGAAAAGCATGAATGAGCTTTTCGAAGTCTCGAAGAGACAGCCCGATGCCGCCTTGACAAACATCATGCCTTTGTCTCCCAATACTTTCCGCTTTTTGTTTGTTTGGCCCGCTTCCAATCCGATCATGACTTACGAGCGGGTGAGGCAGAGCTTTGCTGAGCGTTTGGCTTCCTTCGCTGAAAAAATGAAGTCACTCGCAACCGGCTTCTGCCTAAGATCGCAAAACATGTACTTTGGCACAGCTCCTTATGGTGAAGAGGAGGTCAACGTCGCCTATCGCGATATTGAGGTCCGCTATCCGTTGAGTAATCAGGCGCCCTGCCCTGGCCGCTACGTGACAGTCGCCGAGGCCGAGCAGGTTGCACCTGTCCGCTCCTATGGCTACGGTGCTGCCTTACCGCAAAGCCGTGAAGCTCCACCGGAACCGCCCGCAAATCCGCAGGACAATCTGAAGCCGTTTGTGAACCCTTCTCCAGCTCCTCCCGCCGAGTAAAGCGCCGCGCGGCGCAGTCCCCCTTCATGTAACCGGCCGGGCGGCTGCCTGGATTTTGTTCTTACTGTGCTTGTGCTGCGGCGACCGCACTATTCTGTGGGCTAGCAGACCCCTTGAAGAGGACATCCACCCGCATCCCGGGAAGCAGTGGATCGCCGTCATCGAGATCGAGGGTCACCTGCATAACATCGATGTCCGTCACCGTCGGCTGGCTGCGAGCATTGAGCTTCGGCGCAGCGAGGGTGCGAGGCACAAGAGCGACCTTTGCCCCGAACTTCCGATTTGGAAAAGCGTCTGACTGGACCATTGCAGCTTGGCCCGGATAGATTTTGGGAAAGTCACGGTCTTCGACTTCAGCCCGCACCTGCAGGCGTGACGTGTCGCCGAGGACTACGAGAGGTATTCCTGCTGCCGGATTTGCCGTTTCCCCGATCTTCGCGTGCAACTCAAGAACAGTTCCATCTACGGGGGCTCTAATGTGCAGCCGCTCAAGCTCGGCACTGAGAGCCGCAACATCGGCTCGGGCTGCCGCCAAGGCGGCTTCCTCGCGCAGCGGGGCAGGAAGATTTTTTGTCTCTACTCGTTTCAAATTGGCCCGTTCAACCTCGACCTTCTGATCCGCCGCAATGACAGCAGCCCTGGCGTTTTCAATGTCCGCGGCAGAGACCTCTTTGGTTTTAGCGAGCGATATGGGACGATCGAGATCCATGCGTGCCCCAAAGGCGTGCCGCTCCGCAAGGTAGAGGCTGTCCTCTGCCCTTCTGCGTTCCAAAGCGGCGCCCCTCGCTTCGATCTCATCTCTCTCCGCCGCCCGAGCCGCGACACCGGCTTTTGCTGCCGCAAGTTTCGCCTTCAGTTCCTCATCGTCGAGCCTGTTTAAGAGGTCGCCCGCTTTCGCTTGGCCATTAATTTTGGCTGGCACTTCTTTGATTATCGCCGCTGCGGGTGCGCCGATTTTGAACACGCCCCCTTTCGGCTCAATGCGCCCGGGCGCAGCCGCTGTCCAAACCGCCTCGGCAGGTTGGGGCTGCTCCGAACGCGCTGGCTCTGGGCTGTAGGATAGCATCCCGGCAGCACCCAAAGCAGTTCCAACAGCTGACGCTCCCACCAGCAGGATCAATGAAGCAAGTTTTATCCTAAGCATTGATTGCCCGTCTTTTATTGGGGTTTTGATTCGGGACCTGCCTGGACAGTTCCTGCCGGCCCTCAAATTGCAGCGAATTCGCTTGTCCTCGCTGCCTGACGATCTGACCATCCTCAATCTCAATGACCCGGTCTGCATAAGGCTTGGCTCGGCAATCATGGGTGACCGCCAGAACGGTACGGCCACAATTCCTCGCGATTGTGGTCAAAAGCCCGATAATCGCTTGACCATTGGCAGCATCCAGGGCGGAGGTCGGCTCATCGGCTAGAATTATGGAAGGCGAGGAGGCGAGCGCCCGTGCAATGGCCACCCGCTGCTTTTCGCCGCCGCTCAGCGATCCGGCATAGCTCTTCAGGCGATGGGAGAGCCCAACTTCATGAAGGGCGTCTTGGGCGCGTCTGTGGCATTCCTTCGCCGGAAAGCCGCGGACGTCGAGAGCAATCTTGACGTTGTCGAGAGCATTCAAGGCCGGAAACAGATTATAGGCCTGGAAGACGAAACCGAAATACCGCCTCCGCAATGCGGCAAGATCACCGGGGGTCCGTCCGGCAGCATGCTCACCCAAAACGAGAAGAGAACCTGATCCCGGCGCAAGAATACACCCCAGAATGGAGAGCAGCGTAGTTTTGCCGCTTCCGGAGGGCCCAGTAAGAAGCGTGAACTCATTCTGGAAGAGGGTCAGGCTCACGCCCTTCAGGGCGGTAACCTTCCCCTGCCCCTCTCCGAGATCCTTTGTGATGGCGCGCGCTTCGAGTACCGGACCCCTCATCGCGCGAACACCATCACTGGGTCGATTTTGGTCACTTTGACTATCGAGGAAACGGCCGAGACGATGCACATCGCAATCGTGACGGCAAACAGCAAAGCCGCAAGCGCAGGCGTAAAGATTATCGGCAGAGCCGTCTTTTCGCTGAAAGCGACAATCGTCAGCGATACGGCGACCCCAAGCGCATATCCCGTAACCGCACTAACTGTCGCCTGAGTGAGTAACACCTTGTGGATGTAGGACGAAGACGAGCCCAGGGCTCTGAGCGTTGCAAATTCTGTCAGGTGGTCTTTGGTACTTGAATAGATCGTCTGCGCCACGATGATGGTCCCGATAACGAGGCCAAGCAACGCGCCGCCGATCAGGGCGACCCCTGCGCCGGTTCCCAGAAGCCAATAATCCAGATTGCGCTGTTCAAATTCCTTCTTTGTGTAGACCGAATTGTTATGGAGCCGGCCGGCAAGCTCCCTCTTTACATTTTGCACCGAGGCTCCGGGGGCGAGCTTGACCAAATAGAAGGTCGCGCTATCTGGGGGCAGCGATAGGAGCGAGCGGGCTTTGTGGATTGACGTAAACACATAAGGGGATGTGGTGAATGAGCGGATGCCATCGCTCAGAGCCTCTACACGGACGCGCTTGCCCTCTATCTCAGCGGCTGCGCCTACACTTGCCACATTGAGTGCGCGGGCGTAGGTGCGGTCGATAGTTACGCCATCCACCGAAGAGGGTGAGGCGGCTCCTTCCACGATATTCCAGGGTTGAAGACCCCCTTCATCTCTGCCGGCACCAATCAAAACCACGTTCGAGGAACTTGAATCTGATCTTTGCCAATTTGCGAATGAAACAATCAATGGCGTCACGGCCTCTACGCCAGGAACCGAAAGCGCCGCGTAGCGTTCGCGTCCCTTCATGAGCGTAGCCTGTTCGAAACTCGGCGCTCCATAGGCAGAGATCCACAAGTCACCGGAGGCGTGCTCGATCATCCCCGCGATCATCTCCCGGGCACCGAGATAGAGGCCGAGCTGGACCGCAACCAGTACAACCGCGAACAAAATACCAATGAGCGTCACTAGGAACCTGGCCCTGTCGTGAAGCAGGTTCCGAATCGCAAGCTTTACGATCATGAGGGGGAAACGATGACCTTAGGTGCGAGTGAGTTGCAGGCTATACGAGGGCAGAGCCATCAATCAGGCCCGCGGGTTGAGCGCTAGCTCAAATTCTTCGTGTAGCCCCTAGAACAGGAAACTGTGGCAGCAAGCGGGCAGCTTTGCGGTATGGCGCTGGTTCAGGCGTGCCCAACAGCTCCAACGAGATGGGTGGGATCGACACCCAAAAGCTGCAGCGCGCGGGCATATTTGCCTTCGAGATCGCTGTCGAAAAGAATTTCATCGTCGGCGGGACAACTCAACCAGCCGTTGGTTTGAATTTCCCGCTCAAGCTGGCCCGGAGCCCATCCGGCGTACCCGAGCGCAAGAATAGCCTTATCCGGCCCGCTGCCCTTGGCGATAGCCTTCAAAATATCGACGGTCGCGGTCAGGCAAATGGTTTCGTTGATTGGGAGAGTGCTGTCGGCTGCAAAATAATCTGAGCTATGCAAAACGAACCCGCGGCTTGTTTCAACCGGGCCTCCAACATGCACGGCCATGGAGCCGACACGGATAGCAACCGGACGCGAGCCTGCCGCCGTTATTTCGAGCTGCTCAAGAAGCCGCGGCAAAGTGATGTGCGGAGCGCGCTGGTTGATGATCAGGCCCATGGCTCCTTCGGCAGAATGAGCGCAAAGATAGATCACCGTCCGGTGGAAGCGCGGATCGGTCATCGACGGCATGGCGATCAGGAGATGACCGTCAAGGTAGCCATCTGATGCTTGCAACTCTGTTTCCGCTTTCGTTCTCGCCATTTCTCAATGCTACCGCTTCTAACGGCTTCTTGTGAAGGGCGAACAACTAAATTTTTGTCCAGGCGCAGGAGTTATCCCTAACGCCGCCCTAGCATTCATAATGATGAACGGAAGCGAGGCATGGCGGGTTCCAGGGCCGATTTTTCAGGCCGGACATCGTAAGCCTGGACAGCAAAGCTTAACGGCAGCATGATTGATGACGGAGGCGAGAGCCTTCGTTGCCGAAGAATTCGGCTGCAGAGACGTCACATGTGGAGAAGCGGGAGGGGCAAGTCATGCAGTTTCTCGACCAGCTGCTGCGTTTTCTGCAGCAAGGGCTCGCAACGATCTTCAACTTCGTACGGATTATCTGGAACTGGTCCATTACGCAGATTGCGGCTGTCCCCTGGGGCCAGCTTGGCACTCTGCCCCTTTGGAAAATCCTGGTCCTCATAGCCGCAGGCTGTGCAATTATTTACTTTCTGTACCGCGCCGGCTCGGAGCTGCTTGATGCGGGACACAAGGCCTTATCGGCATTCGCTACCCTTCTTTCCGTTTTGGTAAAGACGCTTCCGCCGATCTTGCTGGCGGGCCTATCGGCAGCCGGCGGCGCATACCTCATAAATCACGTGAACTTTTAGAATGTGACTTTGATGTAGCTCAAGGCCCTTGGCTACGCATGAGCTTATCGCAAAACCGGTACGAAGTTTTGTAGATCACGCTCTGATTTATATGGCGGCTGGGGTATCTTCGGGTGAAGGCTTTCTCGCCCGGTGGTGGAGCTTGCCATGACCATCCGCAACCTCAATTTCATGTTTCATCCGCAAAGTATCGCGATCATCGGTGCAAGCGAGCGCCCTGGCTCAATCGGATTGCATGTCGCGGAGAACCTGTTGCGGGCAGGCTTCGCCGGTGAAATCGCTTTCATAAATCCCGGGCACCGCACTGTTTTGGGCCGGCCCTGCTATCCGTCCGCGGAAGCGCTCCCGTTTGTACCCGAGCTTGGGGTGGTTGCCACCCCGCCCCGCACCGTTCCTGGCGTCATAGGCGAACTTGGCCGCAAAGGCTGCCGAGCTGCCGTCGTTATTTCCGCTGGCATTACTGGCGAGCTTGCACAGCAAATGCTGGATGCATCTCGCCCCTATTTATTGCGCATTATGGGGCCGAACTGCATTGGCATTCAGGTTCCTGCTTTAAAGCTTGACGCGAGCTTTGCGCAAACGTTGGCAAAGCCCGGCGATATAGCTCTCATATCGCAATCCGGAGCCATAACAGCGGCGATGCTTGACTGGGCTCGCGTCGAAGACGTTGGATTTAATCTCGTCGCATCTATTGGAGACGCGGCAGATGCCGATCTAGGCGACATGCTTGACTATGTCGCGGGCGACGTCACCTGCAAAGCCGTCTTTCTCTACATTGAAGGCGTCACGCATGCGGCAAAGTTCATGTCGGCGGCGCGCCGATGCTCCCGCGCAAAGCCAGTCATTGCGATCAAATCGGGGCGTTATCCCGAAGGCGCCAAAGCCGCACAATCTCACACCGGCGCTCTCGCCGGTTCGGACAATGTCTATGACGCAGCTCTTCGCCGCGCCGGCATCTTACGCGTTCTCGATCTCGATGAGATATTCGACGCTGCAGAGGTTCTCGCTCACATAAGAAGCGTATCGGGAGGTCGCCTCGCAATCGTGACAAATGGCGGCGGCGCTGGCGTTCTGGCCGCCGACACCCTCGCGGACATGCATGGCAATCTGGCGTCGCTGGAGCAGAAAACGCTGGATACTTTGAACGCGAAGTTGCCTGCCACATGGTCCCACGGCAATCCCGTGGACATCATCGGAGACGCCGGGGCAGACCGCTATCGCATGGCTGTGGACGCCGTACTTCAGGACGGCAACTCCGATGCCGTGCTGGTCATGAATTGTCCTACCGCTCTCGCATCTTCCCTGGATGCGGCGAAGGCGACAGCAGAAGCTGTCATCGAAGCCAGGAAGCGAGGCCTCGCAAAACCTGTTGTAGCAACATGGCTGGCACTAAGCGAAGCTACTCAAGCGCACGCACTCTTCGATGCAGCCGGTATTCCTGATTTCGAAACCCCCGGCGCGGCGATCCGCGGCTTGATGCAGCTTGTCCGCTATGGGCGCGCTCAGGCAGAATTGATGCAGACCCCGCCGGCACTTCCGCCTGATCTTGACTTCGATTTCGACGCAGTCGAATCCGGGATCGGCGTGACACTCGCTGATGGCCGCAGCCTTATGACAGAGCCCGAGGCGAAGGCCGTGCTTTCGGCCTACGGGATCCCGGCCGTAACGACGATCGTGGCTGCAACGCCCGAGGAAGCGAAGAAGGCCGCATCCCAGCTGCTTCGCGATAGCCCGTCGGTGGCGGTGAAAATCCTGTCGCCAAACATCACTCACAAATCCGATCTCGGCGGCGTTCGCCTTGACCTTACCTCACCGGAGGAGGTTGAGAAGGCGGCACGCCAGATTCTCACCGATATCAAGGCAGCGCGGCCCGATGCGCTGCTGAAGGGCGTCACGGTGCAGCCAATGATCAAGCGGCCGGGTGCCTACGAGCTTATACTTGGTATCACCATTGACCCAACATTTGGACCAGTGATCCTGTTTGGCGCAGGCGGGACGGGCGTCGAAGCCATTGGCGATACCGCGATGTCCCTTACCCCCCTCGATCTCAAACTCGCAAGCGACCTCATCGCGTCTACCCGCATTTACAAACTTCTGAAGGGGTACCGCGACAAGCCACCGGTAGATCTGCAGGCGCTGGCCTTATGCCTTGTAAGGCTCAGCTCGCTAGCGGTGCAGCATCCGGCAATACGCGAACTCGATATCAACCCGCTTCTAGTCGATGAAAAAGGGATGATAGCGCTCGACGCGCGCATCGCTGTCGCGGACCCGAAGATGAACCCGCCAACTCCTCCGGCCATCAAGCCCTACCCGCAGAAATGGGAAACGCGGCAGAAGCTGCCGGACGGAAGCGAAATCTTCATGCGTCCAATCAGGCCCGACGATGAGCGATTCTACGCCGAGTTCATGCGGCACATGACCCCTGAGGATATCCGGCTGCGAATGTTCATGCCGGTAAAAGAATTGTCCCATGAGTTTCTCGCGCGCATGACCCAAATCGACTATGCGCGCGAGATGGCGTTCATCGCGCTTCGGCCTGCAGCCAGCGGCTCCGAAGAGATGCTCGGGGTTGCGCGCTTCTTCGCAGATCCGGATTTCGAGAAGGCTGAATATGCGGTTATCGTTCGTTCTGACCTGAAAGGGCACGGGATAGGCTGGGCCCTGATGCGCCACCTGATCGCCTACGCCCGCAGCGCTGGACTGAAGATGCTGCAGGGCTGCGTTTTGAAAGAGAACGCCACGATGATCCAGATGTGCCGCGAATTGGGCTTCGGGGTCGAGGCCGATAAAGAGGACCCGGCCATTGATGCCGTTACGCTGGATCTGACATCGGAAGCGGCCGCACAGCTTGCCGCCCCCGGCGGCCATGAGGCATTCCGCGGCTTCCCTCTCCTTTGAGAAACGCGATCTCCGCGCCAAGCTCGTGGGCTCGCTCGCTAACGATCCGCAACCGGATCCTGAAAAGCAAAAAGCCCCGCGAATAAATGCGAGGCTTTCGCCGGTTCGGGCCGGAACAACGTCTCCAGCAGGCGTTTGGCGCCGAGGGATCAGGCCCCCGCCCCGCACAGCTTCTAATTCACAGCCTCGGATGGCGTTACAAATGCCGCGATCCCCTCAGTGATGCCGTCCGCCAAGGGCAGGCGCGGGTTCCCATAGGTTGCTTGATTCGCGGCCCTACCCGGCGCGCTCACTCTCTTGAGAACGTGATTAGTGTCCGGAAGCAGGAGAAGCTTCGCACCCGGATCCGCATCCTTCAGCCGCTCGGCGTCCTTGACGCTCACTTGTATGTCCCGCTTGCCCTGAATGATAAGGACTGGCCCGTGGTATTCGGCGATGAGCCGCGCGGGATCAATCGCAAACATGCTGATCAGGAAGTCCTGGACCCTTGGGTTAAACATTTGCGCCACAGTGGGATTCAGCGCATACGGGTTCACATGCCGGCCCTTTTCCAGGGCAGCCACTACGGCGAGCGCCTGCTCAATCTCGGGTCCGCCTTCGGGATTCGCTCTTAGCTGCTCGGCCAAAACCTGCCCAGCGGGCCGCCCTGGCGCAGCCAGAAGGATCAGTCCGCAGATCCCGCCGACACTTTGGCTCGAGGCGAGCGCAACAAGTCCGCCTTCGCTATGCCCCAGCACCCACACGCAGGATACGCCTTTCTTCACGCGGATAACGTCGACCCACGCGCGAATGTCATGAGTGTAGGCTTCTATGGTGACGGCGTTCGGATCGCCCGCATGCGAGCTGCCGAACATGCCGCGCTTGTCGATCCGTACGCTGGTGATGCCTTCCTTGGCGAGACCCTCGGCAAGGAGTTTGTAGCTTGAGGCCTTGATCCCGAGAGGATTATTGCCGTCGCGATTTGTGGGTCCAGATCCAGGGATGATCAGGATCACCGGACCCTTCGCATTTTCCGGCGTCAGCACTGTCCCCCTTAGCGCACCGTGAGGGCCGGGTGCTTGGAGGGGAGTTTCGGCAGGCGCGGCCAGCGCACAGACTGGCATCGCCCACAAAAGGGTAATTATTGCAAGTAAACGCATCGAACCTTTGGGGGGAAGTTGAACTTGCATTCCGCATGAGTCACATGCCGAATGCTCTTGACCTGTGCCTTTTAGGACAGCACGGCTCAAGATGCAACCCAGGATACTACTTGGATTGTATGCAGGTTTCGACAAGGCGCTATGCCCGGCACAACCCCCCGCCGATAAGAAGCCCTTCAGGGCTTTCGCGCATGAGGTATTCGCTTACATATTCTGCATGCAGGCCTTCGCAGCCCTTCTCGACCAGCTCTATTACACGCATTCGAACAATGCCAAGGCGGCAATACTGATTGAATATCTGCGCCGCACGCCCGACCCGGACCGCGGCTTTGCCGTAGGAGTCATCGCCGGTACCGTCACCTTCGATCTCTTCAAACGCGCGCTGGTTCGGGACCTTGTAGCCGAACGCGTGGATCCGGTCTTGCTCGCGCTGTCCTACGACTATGTGGGAGAGATGTCCGAGACCGTGGCTCATATTTGGGCGCCCAACCCCCGCGGCACAGTGCTTGACCGGTTGCCGCCGCTTCATGAGGTCATTCACGAGTTCCAGACCCGCGGCAAGCAAGGCATCCGCGAATATCTCGCCCTCCTGTTAGACAATATGACGCCGCCAGAGCGCTGGGCGCTTCTCAAGCTCGGCACCCAAACACTGCGCATCGGAATGTCGGCGCGCTCAGTGAAACATGTGCTTGCCGATTTTGGCGGGGTAAGCATCGGGGAAATCGAAGAAGTTTGGCACGCACAAGAGCCGCCTTATCTCGATTTCTTTGCCTGGCTCGAGAAGCGAGGGCCAAAGCCCGAAGCCAAGGATGCGGTGACGTTTCACCCCGTGATGCTCGCGCATGCGCTGGAGGATGCGGATCTGGAGAAGATAACGCCGCAGCAATTCATGGCGGAGTGGAAGTACGATGGCATCCGCGTGCAGATTGTATCGGCGCCAGCGGGAAAAGCGCTCTTCTCACGCAGCGGCGACAATATTTCTGGTGCGTTCCCTGACGTTCTATCTCGCATCGATTTTCAGGCGGTTCTCGATGGCGAACTGATCGTGAAGTCCGGTGATGCGATCGCGAGCTTCAACCATCTTCAGCAGCGGCTCAACCGGAAATCTCCGGACCCGAAGCTGATTGAGAATTATCCGGCCCATGTCATTCTTTACGACATCCTCGGCGCCGAAGGCCGTGACCTCCGTCCCTTGCCCCTTGCAGAGCGGAAGGAGGAAATGGCACGCTGGTTCCAGGCGGCGAGACCGGCCGAGATGGAGCTGGCACAGCCGCTCGCATTCAAGAATCCAGGTGACTTGCAGGCTTTGCGCGCGGATGCGGGAGCGATTGAGTCTCCGCATATCGAAGGCCTGATGCTGAAGCGGCTCGACAGCACCTACGTTCCCGGCCGCCCAAAGGGCCTGTGGTACAAATGGAAACGCGATCCCAAGCTTGTCGATGCCGTCCTGATGTACGCCCAACGTGGCTCGGGCCGGCGCTCGTCGTTCTATTCCGATTACACTTTCGGCCTCTGGCGCAATGGCGAGCTTTTGCCGATCGGCAAGGCTTATTTCGGCTTTACAGACGATGAATTGCGCGAGTTGGACAAGTGGGTGCGCAATCATACTGCCGGCCGTTTCGGGCCCGTCCGGGAGGTGGAGAAGGCGCTAGTGTTCGAGGTAGCGTTCGACGCGGTGCACCGCTCAACCCGGCACAAGTCAGGCGTTGCATTGCGGTTCCCCCGGATCAACCGCATCCGCTGGGACAAGCCAGCGCGCGACGCGGATGAGATGACGGCGCTGGCAAAGTGGCTGGATTAAGCACCGCAAATGCCGTTGGGATCGCCCGCCGCAGTTCGGTCCTATTGCAAGCCAAAGGCCAAGGACGAGTTGATTCCGTTTGGCGGAACGCTATTCTATGCGTCCGGGATCG
>JBAUNL010000292.1:0-10711 GCA_049579205.1 Rhodomicrobium sp.
CGAGACGATCGAGGATCTCGAAAGGTTGTCAGCCAGCGCTGCGTCGCCCTGATCGAGCAGCGCGATGCGATCCGGGCTAGCACGCTCTTCCATTGGTGGCCAAAGCCAAACGAGGCGAACTAATCAATCGGATACGGTATTACTCATTGTTGATCACGATCGCATTGCCCTGGCTAAAATCCAAACATACTTAAATACATAAGTGTATGCCCCCGGTGAACTTTTGCCAGGCTGTGCATCGCGATTTTCGGTGACGGCGCGTGGGGCGGGGACATCATCCCGCGGCGAGGTGAGTTCCGAGAATTAGACGCGAAGCGGGGCGGATTCCGCACCGGCGGGGGAAAACGGTTCTTCTGCCCAAGACAGATTTACCCCCCAACAAGTAGGGCGTAACGAGAGCCTATGTGGCGATAATGGCTCCGCGTAGCCGGCTGCCTATTGCATCAACGAAGCCATTAATATTGGGATTTGCGCCATCGCCAAAATTGATGTGGCGCCATTCGGCGTCCCATGCGCAGAACATGGTCTTCGACGCATTGCTGTTTGTATGTTCGAGCGTGAAATAGCGCGCCATTCCGTCAGGCGTGTAGACGAATGCCGCAAAATAACATTCGGGCGGCAACGGCTGCGGAGGCATTTCAAGGTCGAAGTTGAGAAAAAGTTACCGGCTACAACAAAATTTGAAAAATGCTTCTTAACCCGGACTACTTCCCCGGCTGTTTCCCCAGCAGCGATCCTTTTCGAGGGCAAAGACATGCTTACTTGCAAAAAGCTGACAGCGTTCACGGCTGCCATCATGACCGTTTCTGTTCCGCTGCTCACAGTATCAGCGAACGCAAACACGCTGCACCATACGCCGGCAGCGTATTCCGTAATGAGGGTGGAGGTTTACAACAGCAGAGTGCACAAACGCTACGCCCGCAGGAATAGGGGGCTGGTCTATGGGCAGGGCTACATGAACTGCATCAACTCGGGCCATCCGGCGGATTTTTGCCAGGCTGTGCACCGCGACTTTCGCTGACGGGCCGACCGGGGTCCCTCTTAGCACAGTCATAAGCGCTCCCTATGAGTGGCTCTTAGGAGGCCTTATGATCGGCTGGGGCCGCCACCATAGGCCCTACATAGCGCCTACGGCGTGATTAACAGCCCTTACACAGGGCCTACGAGGTGGTTAACAGGCGCGCCGTAAGCGGCTGGAATCGCGAAAATCGCGCGAAAAAGCGCGTTTTCGCCTTCGAATTTCGCGTTCGAAAGTCCAGAAATTTCTTGTTCACCCTGCGAATTAACCATGCCGCGGCCGAAGGTGCCGTAGCGCTCTTTTGTCTGGACTGAAATTCTTACGTGATTTCATGTGCTTATACCTATTAAAGCTTTAGCAAGCCGATTTGCCTATCGTACCGAATTAAGAAATCGGAGCGGCTCAACTTTACGCCACGGAAAAACAGAAATGCGAAATTTTTCCGCAATTGCAGTTTCGGCGTATAGGCGCGCCGTAAGGACTACATAGAAGCCGACGCGGTTAGAAAGCGGCGGAAGCCGGCTGCGGCTCCGCTGGCCTGCGATCCCGGCGCAAGCGTTCCGCCACCAGAAAGGCGAGCTCCAGCGCCTGGTCCGCATTAAGGCGCGGGTCGCAATAGGTGTGATAGCGATCCGAGAGATCCGCCTCCGAGATGGATTGCGCGCCGCCCGTGCATTCGGTCACGTTCTTGCCGGTCATTTCCACATGGATGCCGCCCGGGTACGCACCCTCGGCCTGGCACACGTCGAAGAAGCTTTCCACCTCGCGCATGATGGCGTTGAAGGGTCGCGTCTTGTAGCCGCTCGCGGCCTTGATCGTATTGCCATGCATCGGATCGCAGGACCAGACCACGATCTTGCCTTCGCGCTCAACGGCTCGGATGAGGTCCGGCAGATGGGCCTCGACCTTGCCGTCGCCGAAGCGGCAGATCAGGGTCAGCCGGCCTGGCTCATTGGCGGGATTGAGAATTTCGATCAGCTTGAGGAGTTCACCCGCCTTCAGGCTCGGCCCGCACTTCACGCCGATCGGGTTTTTGATACCCCGGATGAATTCGACATGAGCGTGGTCAGGCTGGCGCGTGCGGTCGCCGATCCAAAGGAAGTGGCCCGAAGTCGCATACCAATGGCCGCTCGTTGAATCGACTCGCGCAAACGCTTGCTCATTAGGAAGCAGCAGCGCTTCGTGGCTCGTGTAGAAATCGGTGCTGCGCAGCCTTTCGGAATTATCCGAGGTGACGCCGCAGGCCCGCATGAAATTCAGGGTCTCCGAAATCCTGTTCGCGAGCTCTTCATAGCGATGTCCCGCCGGGCTGTCGGAGACGAAGCCCAGCGTCCATTGATGAACGCGTTCGAGGTCGGCGTAGCCGCCTTGCGCGAAGGCGCGCAGCAAATTCAGAGTCGCCGCGGATTGCCGGTAGGCTTTCAACAGGCGGAGCGGATCGGGTGTGCGCGCCTCAGGGGTGAACGCGATGTCGTTTATGATGTCGCCGCGATAGCTCGGCAGCTCCACCCCATTCTGGGTCTCGGTAGCACCGGATCGCGGCTTCGCGAATTGGCCGGCAATGCGCCCGATCTTGATTACCGGGCGGCTTGCCGCATAGGTCAGCACAACCGCCATCTGCAAAAATACCCGGAAGAAATCGCGGATAGGGTCCGCGCCATGCTCCGAAAAGCTCTCCGCGCAATCGCCGCCCTGCAGGAGGAAAGCGCGCCCGGCCGCAGCGGCAGCCAAACCTTTCTTCAGCTCGCGCGCTTCACCTGCAAAAACCAGCGGCGGGAAGCTCGCAAGCTCCTTCTCGACTGCGTTCAGCGCCGCCTCGTCCGGATAGACGGGCATCTGCTCGATTGGTTTTTGCCTCCAGCTATCCGGCGCCCAACGCGATGACATTTCTGCAAACTCCCCATGCCGCGCTACTCATTGCGAGGCCTCTGTTCGCGTTGTTATAGGCGATGCCGCCTGAGCTTGCCAGTGCCGCGAATACGGGGACCCTGATTTGGAATCAGTACGCCGCTATAAGTTTATGTTTTATCGCATCGCGTTGTCCGAAAACCGCTCGCACTTTTCGGCCGATGCTTTAAGCGAACCACCCTTGAAATGGACTCGCGCCATGGGCCAGCTGCTCAAAGGTGCATTGCTGGGGCGCTTTGTCGGGGCGCCATTCAACACTGAAATGCAACAATAATTTAAGGATGTACCCACTGGCGTACCCGCAACGCGGCAGGACGTTCACTTAGCGGCCGGTTTCCCGGCAGCCGCCAGCTTCGTGTTCAAGGCAGCCTTCCTGGCTGCCGCCTGAGCCGGTTTGACGTAATAATGGTCGAACATCTCTTCCAATATCTCCAAGCACCATTCGGCCTCTTCTGGTTCCACGGGTATGATTTGGAGCGTTGTTTGGTCTGTGATCGCATGAGCAGAGAAGTTTCCGAAATTCCTAATAGCATCAACCGTCTCGCGCAAACTGGTAGGGATCGCTTTGGCAGGATCAGTTTCGTTCAGAAGGTCGTCAATCTGCTGCGCCAAATCCCTTTTGTTGTATCCTTGTTCGCGCAGGATCGATTGCAGGCAGCGGCGGGAAAGCGCCGCCGAAGCTTTTTCGCTAATAGGCAAGGTTTCGCAAGCCTCCAGGTAGTCCTCGCCGATCTCCTGCGGGACTTCCTTAGGAAGAGGTTTCCGAAGAGAATTCGCTGGATAGGCTCTTAGGCTTTCCATGATGAACTCAGACATCTGCGGGAGAACGCCAATCTGCATCAGCTCGATCGTACATTTTCCGCAGGAGGGGCAGAGGGTAGAGTTCGCCCGCCATACGGTACGCGGGTTTTGTGTTGATGCAATGTTTACCTCGTGCCACTCGTCATGGAAGGCTTTACCGCAGTGAGGGCAATCCATTTATCATGTCTCCGCGCACGTTTTGATTACCTGCGGCGAGGGTCCTGCCGCAGCTCAGTTTATGATTTTCGGGGAGACGCATTACGCGCCGAAAGTGTACTGCAGCGCCCTCGCACCCGCCACAGCTTGCACGCGTGTTGAAAAACTGTGCACTGACGGTCTAAGTTCTTCACCAGCCTTGAAATTTGACAGGTTGCAGCCACCTTTCCATTTTTTCGCTCCCCACACACCGGCCCAAGCTTCTGGCCGTCCTAGAGGCCTCTACGAGGCTCTGAGGCCTATGGCCGTACAGCGCTGCGCGCTGGCTTCGCAAACACTTAAAAGCTGTGAAACATCATGACGTTGCCGCCGATCGGCGTCTCGCAGGCCATGTGGACCTAAACTCCGCCTGGAGCATTATAGCCGTGCTTGCCTTCGTTCCCAAGACGAGCGGCTGACAGGGTTGGCTCCTTCTTCCCCAGCCTTGTCAGCCTTGTGGCGCTCGCAAGCTGCTTATTCATTGAGCTCTGCTGCCAGTTTGCCGCGTTTCTCCATTTCTTGTTGTAGTTGCAACTCAAGCAAGCAGAGTGACAGGCGCGCATCAGTGGCCCTCAAACCCTCTGCCTTTGTTTTCTCAACACATCGGCGTTGAGCGGCGATAACTTTGGCAATCTCCGCAATACGCCTATCGATTTGGTCAAGCTTCGCTTGGAGCGCCGTTTTTTGCATTCGCACAGTATCGGCAGATTTCGATGGGGCGGCAACTTTGATGCGGGTCAAATTCCGAGCCCGCCCAAGCCTATTGAGCGCGGTTCTTGCAAGCCTTAGCGAGGGCGCTTATCAGCTCCTCGGCCTTCGTTGGCTTGTCTAGAATTTCGGCATCGGGCCACTCTTTCCTGAGTTCCGGCAAGCCTGGGGTTCCCGTGACAAAGACAATGCTCTTGCCACGGTCGCGCACGATGCGCGCAACAGGATAAACGTCGCCGTCACGGAGCTTAACGTCTATGAGAGCACAGTCGAAATCCTCTGATTTCGCCATGGGTATGGCGCCTTTAACAGTCGTTGCGCGGCCAGCGATAAACGCACCCGCAGCTAACAGGATCTGAGAATACTCAAAGAGCAGTATAGCCTCGTCTTCGACAATAAGAACCCGGCAGCCCTCAAGGGGCTTTTCACTCGCGGCGTTCATTGTTTTGGCTCTCTTTCAGGGCCAAAACAATTCCGTATTCAGATGTTCCCGGCATAGGCCGGGATTTTCTCAATGGAGAAGCGCCGGGTGTTAGGCTGAGGCGAAAACTACCATCCTTCGAGCCCGTCAAGGTCCGCAGCCAGCCTCTCTGCAACTTCTGCCCGCCCCCACGGGCTCCTACGAGGCTCTGAGGCCTATGGCCGTGAAACATAAAGGTTTCTGGGCCGCATCGCGGCCTTGCCCCAAGTGCGCAACAGAATGCACCTTCGAGAGTTCTTCTCCGGTAAGAAGCGGTTAATTTCTGAGCATAATAATGAACATATGACCGGCCAGAACGTCCCCTTCATAGTCCGCCGCGCCAGGCTGTTGCTTGGGATGACCCAAGCCGAATTTGCCATGCTCTATGGCGTAGATGAAACGGCAGTCGCTCAGTGGGAAGGCGGCCTTGGCCGCCCCAACCATCAGATTTGGGAGCGCCTCCGCAACCTCACTTTGAGGGCAAGTTCATCTCTTGATGACCGCCTGGTGAGGGCATCTCCGATTTATAAGTACATTGTTGACATGAAGGACCTCACCCGTCCCGTCGTAGCCTCGAAGGGTATCCTCGAAGCCCTGGAGGCCGTGGGTGCTTCCAAGGACATGGACCCGCCTGCCGGCATTGCAGAACTGTCCCGCAACAGCCCTAATTACAAAGTAAGCGGTGTCCATGCCTTAGAGATCATTCAGTCAGACCCAAGGTGGCTTCGGGGTGATGTCGTTTACGGGGAGGTCCACTGCGTCGCGGTCCCTCTTGGCAATGTCTGGATAGACGGTATGATTGCGCCTTTGCCGGATCGTCTTGCCGCCCTGCTAGAGTTTGCGCCTTCAAGGCGCGGCGCTGCCGAGGGTTTCCGGGTTCACCTTGTGCAATTGCAGGACCCGTCGTTCAACCGGCCCGGGCCTTTCGGCTGAGCTACCCCAAAAGGTGAAAGTGCGAGGCGATCACCCAAGCGGAAGAGGCCCGCTGCGGCTTGGCCGGGCAGCAGGCCGTCAAAAGGGCTTGCATTAGCTGTTCCGGCCGCGCGGGTTTGATAATAACATGTGCCTCCGGCCAGTCTTGCTTGAGCTCCTCGAATTCGCTCCGGCCCGTATGAAAGATGATGCCCGCTCCTTTCCCCCTAAGAAGCGAAGCTGCGGGAAATACCGGACCATCGCGCAGCCACACGTCGAGAACCCCGCAACACAGGTCTTCTGCCTTAGCCAGTTCAAGCGCCTCATTGACCGTCCTTGCTGGCCCCACAACTTCAGCGCCGGCATCCTTGAGTGAGCTGATGATATCGAAGGCAACAAGAGCGTCGTCTTCAACGACCAAGACTTTCGCGCCTGCGAGTGGTTTAGCGGAAGCGGCCATGCTACGCCTCCAATGGATCATAACTGAGCACGTAGGCATGATACATCCTGATACAGTTTTTGGGAATTGATTTGGCAATCATCCAAATGGACTAAACCGCAACCTAAACCGTTGTGGCCGTGCATGTCCTGACATCCCACACGTCAGGGCGTGCTGCGTCAGCAATCCCCCTTAAGCGTTAGCTCAATGCCTTCTCGCGGGTCGGGCGTGCGGCGGGGGCCTCCTGTATGAGGGTCGGGGTCGTGATGAGGCTTCTCTTGATGGAAATGAGTTCAGCTTTGGAAGCAGGCATGGCGCAGTACCTTGGCACGCGATGGGGCTTTGCTGCTACCGCGACTTAGCTTTCAGCCACGCTTCCATCTGCTCAAGGAGGCGGCCGTTCTCCGCTTGCCTTATTGACGGTGCTTGCACCGCTTTCTGCTCCGCGAGAAGCCGCTTAAAGGTTGCTACCGTGTCGGACCAGCGCTCACCGCTCGCCATCGACGCCGGCGTCACCAATGCGGGCTCAGGCTGTGCTATCTCGATCGTCTCGGCCGAGAATACGCTGGCAACCGCTACCTTATCAGCTTGGAGCGGCTCTAGCGCTACCCTTCCGCCCTGCGGCGCCGTCGTGGCGACAAGAACAGCCTCACCTGCCACCAGTGATAAAACAATGGCCACCACGAGATAGGGAGAAAGACGAAATATCACGCTTAAACGATCAGACTTGGAAGGCTCAGCAGCTGAAGCCGATGCGCCTTCATAACGAAAGTTTGTTCGCGGTTCGTTGCTGCTGACGGTCCTGTTTGAACGGAATATCGCAGGTAACTGCTCCGTTCTTTCGTAGCTGAGGCCGCCGCCAGTCCAGAATGGAGCACAGGTGACGTCTTCACCCCGGGTAAGATAGTTCCTGAGCGCCGTGGTGCTTTCCATTACGGGATGGCTTAGCTGGGAATTGATGAGCCTCTCATTAGGCTTCACTTTCAGATTGCTCATAAGATGCCGGTCCTGAACTAAGGAAGTTAGAGGACCCCACAGCTTCTATTATGAGCGTCTTTGTGTAAATTTTTAGCGAAAGGCCGCTGAAGTGGAAAAACTCTGTGCATAAATCTGGCCGCCATCAGTTCAGCAGATTGGGGACCATTCTCCGGATGGGCTTGGCGAGGGTCAAAGCCATGCGCTTTGGCGGCAATGTTCTCAGGTCGTGAGAACGATATTGGAACTTTGGCTGGCGAGTTTTCGATCTCTGTCCCAAACCTCAAAGGTCCAGGTACAAGCTCCCTATCGTCACCAATGCTGAAGGCCTGTGTCATCAACGCCGCGAAGCCAAACGAGTTTGCCTTTCGGGAAGGAAGGCGCACTCTGGCGCATCAGCATAGCCCCATAGCTTTCTGCTCGATGCACCTTCTCAACTCCGTGATGAGAAGTCCCGGCCGGAGGGGTTTTGTCAGCGCAGGCGCGCCGGCGAAGGCGGAGTGATGCTCCTCGCAGGAATAGCCTGAGAGAGTTACAAACGGTGTCTCAGCCGCTCTAAGCTCGGTGGCGACGGCTTCCGAGGTTTCACGGCCGAGGTTGATGTCGAGGACAGCGGCTTCGCAGGCAAACCGCTTCAAAAGATCAAGAGCCGTAGGCACGCTTCGCGCCGGACCTATGATATCGAAACCAGCTTCCGTTAGGACATGGGCGATCTCGGTCGCGACCAGCGCTTCGTCTTCCACAACGAGGATGCGCGGGCGCTGCCCAGAGAGTGCGGCACCGCTGGTGGGCTTCCCACGCTCTTCATCGCGGATAAGGCGAATACCGCCGTCCAGAACCTCATCGGCCGGGCATCTGAGCTCCCAGGTCAACCCTGTCGATGGAAAGCTGAGTGCGACTTTAGCGCCAAGGCTCATCTCAGCCATATTGCTAATGACTGAAGAACGGGGAGCAAGCCAAGCCATACGTGGAGGGCGCCTCACGAAAAAGGCTTGCCGCAAGCGGGGCGGAGAAGGTCCACGGGAAAAATGGCGGCTAGTAATTGCCCCACCTTTGCCCAACCATAAAATCTCCTAATGGTATCAGTGTATTACATGCAGTTGGCACTCCATTTTGGAGCGTCTTTTTCATTCTAAATCAATGGTTTATGATAAAATTGGAGCAATTCGCCTCCTATAATTTTCCTATGCTTTCCGCTCGTTTTCTCCACCGAAATTATTCTAGCAGAGGATCGCCTTGATTGAGGCGCACCCAAAAGGCCTCGCCGGGGCCGTCTAGATCGTGAACCCACTCCAAAAGGGCCTCGCCCCGGTCGATTAGAGGGAGCGCCATTAGGTTAGCCCACAGGAAACCAAAGGTGGCGGCCCTGCAATGTGCCTCCGCGTAGGCAATGCGCCCATCCAGCCAGCGAGGATCTTTCTGGATAACATCGAATGAGTGAACGCAGGTAGATGGATAAATCGGCGCCGCGCGGTCAAAATCTCTACAAGAGCGAAAGAATTCCTCCGGCGTCATCTCGCGCCGCCTAAGCTCGTCGGTTGCGCCGTGAGACGCTACGCAGAGCGCAAACATATCATCCATGCGCACGAGATATTTGAACGTTGGCGAGGCGGCTATAAAATCGTCATAGGTTGGGGAATGAGTACTTATGATGAGCTGCCGAATGTTCCTCCAGATTGCGGGCGACGGGTGAAGCCTGCCCCGCTCCCATCTTGAAACTGTCGCCCTGTCTACGCCAAACCTTTCAGCGAAAACGTCCTGCGTCTCCCCAACTATAAGGCGGGCGCGGTGGACGAAATGGGGCACGTCCGGCATGTTACAATTATAACACAGGCAAGGGGATTTAGTAGACGCAATTGTGCGTCCTTCCGGGCGGCTAGTATGTGGTATATCAGAGGTTTGGCCGCCACCTAAAACCATCAAGCGCTTTAGGTGGCGTGCCCAATGAGGTCATCGCATGAGCGTTTGGACGGTTATTCTGCGCCAGCAATCCCGGATTATCGATAAACCGGTCTTCTTCTTCCTCAGCAGGCGCTGGCACGGATGTTGCACGTCAGGGTTTGCAGCGCTGGTATTCCACATACCACGCGCGTGCCACCAGGGATTAAGTGGCATCGAGAAGGGGCATGTGTAAATCGACAAATGATCCGGCCTACTGGCTGAAACGTGCTAGAGGCATCCGAGAAATAGCCGAGCAAACCTCATATCCCACAATGCGGGGAATTCTTAAACGGCTGGCTAGAGACTATGAACAGGTTGCAGAGAAGGTGAGGGGGGCTTCCGGCAACTAGAGCTCATTCGGGTCGCTTGGGTCGGAGGTGCGAAGCGGCGGCGTTTACGCTTAGGCGTTTGCCTTGTCCATAACAGCGATGTTGTGCTCTAGCGGCTTCCCCGGATCACCGGCAAGCGTGATCGAATTGGCCGCAGATGGGGCCTTTGCGGACGGCTACCGTCGCCAGGCTGCGTCCGCGCGGGAAGAGTTTCGGTGCCATAGAAATAAGATGATCTTTCTTCGTCCTGCCTGTTTGCAAGCGTACCGAAAAACAAGCCTCGAACATCGCCCCAAGAACCGCAAGAATTTAAGATAATTGTAGAAAAAGATTTTCGCACTCGGACGCGATTGATGAACGGGTGTGCCGCTATTTTAACTCCTCCTAAAGAGAAGCACGAGGTTCGAAGATCTTGTCATGCTGAAGCTGGAAAAGGATGCCGGTCAGGGTAAACGGCGGCGCACGCGGCGGATCGGCGCCATTGTAGCCTTGATCGTCCTTTGCATTGCGGCAGTGGTGATTGCTTCTGTACTCACGGCAAGAAAGGACGCCCTCGCCCAGGCCCGGCTGCAAGCTTCTTATTTGTCGGCGGCGCTTGCGGAAGACGCGGAAGGATCGCTTGATACCGCCGCCGTTGCTTCGGAGCTCGTCAAAAGCCGCGTCGAAGCTGAAGGTGACGCGGCTCCCTTGGCCGAACTAAAGCGGGAGATCGCGAAGTATACCCAGCTCATTAACATCTCAGTGATTGGACCCGATGGGCGTCTGCGCGCCACATCGGGGGATGTGGCCTCTAGCCCTGCTGACTTTTCACAATTTGATTTCTTTATTGCCAACCGGGATAGCACGGTTAGCGGCTTCCGGGTCGGAAAACCGGTGACCGGACTGGTGCCTGGACGGATCATCATCCCGGAGACGCAACGCCTTGAGAACAAAGATGGTGCCTTTGCAGGCGTGCTGCTTTTCTCGATCGATCCGGTGCGGGCGACCGCACTGTATCATCGGGTCGATCTTGGCAATAGCGGATC
>JBAUNL010000293.1:0-6279 GCA_049579205.1 Rhodomicrobium sp.
GAGCGCATTGGCCAATGAGCGGAAAAGATAACGGGGCGCGTGGAATATTCGCCGGAGCTATACGGCCACATCCTACAACGCGTCGCTGCGGGCGAGCGCGTCTCCGATTTGTGCAAGGCACCCGGCAGGCCAGCGCCCCGCACATTTTACGGATGGACGAAAGCCTCCAACGAGGCTCAGGCGGCATTCGAGGCTGCCAAAATCGCCCGGGCTGAATTGAGCCGAGATAAGATTGCCGAGATAAACGAAAAGCTTGAGCATGGTACAATTGACCCGCAATCCGCGCGGGAGATTTGCAATAACTTAAAATGGCTTGCAGGACGCGATGCACCACACCTGTTCGGCGACAAAGCCTCGCTCGAAGTTACAGGCAAAGACGGCAAGGATTTCATTCCCGAATATCCAACCGATCACCTCGAGCTCGCAAGGTTCATGGGCATGATTCTGGACAAAGGGCGCAAGCAGTTGGAAGCCGGCTCAGGAATACCTGCGCTTCCGAACGGGGGCGCCAAATGATGCAGCCAGAGGGATTTATCACAACCCTTTTCGCGGTTCCCCTCACCGATGTGACCATAAGCAGCACGGCGTCCGCCTGGGATCTCGTCACTCTTACCGCTCCATCCTCTGGCCGTGTGGAAATCCGCGAAATCCGTCTCGGCCAGAAGAGCACGAACATCGCCAACAACCAGCAGGTTGATGTCCAGATGTTCACCGGCACAATATCGAGCAGCCTTGGCGGTGCGGCGATTACGCCTGTCAATTTCAAACGCTGGCCTGCCGCGCCGGCCGCGGGAACTGCGGCTGTGGGGCCAAGCTCTGCCGCCGCATCAACTACCGGTGCCACGCTCGCTTACGCGGACGCGACCGACTATTCCGGCCGCTTCCATTGGTGCGCAAAAGATCCGGAGGAATTCGTCCTCGATTATTCCATGGGCTTTACGCTGCGGATGGGCGCTCCGGGAACACCGATAACGGTATCGGGAACCGTGACCTTCCGCGAACTCGGGAAGCAAAAATGAGCTTTGTGCGGCGTATGGTTGATGTTTGGCCAAGTGGGTCCGTGAGCGGCTAGCGCCGGCTTGCGGACCTTTTTTGGGGCGGATCGAAAAGGTGCGGGGATGAAGGCGATCGATAAGGCCGTGAAAAACTGGCGCGATGAGGCCTATGCGGAATTCGCCCGCGCCGGTTGCGATCTGGACGCCATGGATTGGAATCACGCGGTTGCAATATGGCGGGAAACACTCACCCCCGAAGAGCAGACCATTGTGAGCGAAACCGGGGATCAATTTTGGGCCGGGATATTTTTCGCGGTGCTCACCGAGCTTAAACTGAAGCAGGAACCCGCGCTTAGCGTTCATTGACTAAATCTCTGATTGTGCTGCGTTCAAAACTGATGCGGATGCAGCATGATCGAAGACGACGAAGATTTTGCCGGGCAGCTCGATGCGCTTGATGGCACCGGATATGCGGGCGCTGGCACCACGCAGACCGCGCAAGAGCTAGAGGAAAGCCCGCTGGCCTTCTCCGAATCCGGCAACCAGAACGAGTGGGTGCCCTCGTATTCCGAGTATGGCGCCATGCCATTGGCCGAGATGTATGGCGAGGCCGCGGAAGGCGCCTTTGGCCGCTACCTCAAAGTTGGGCAAGGACGGCAGGGACCTCATACCCGAGGAAAAACCAAGGGACAATTTAGAGCTCGCACGCTGGGTGGCCTTGGTCTTGACGAAGGCGGAGCGAGAGCTTGATGAAATTGAGACTACGAAATCGCCCGAATTGTCGTGGCTGTCCTCATGAAATAGCCATTGGCGAATTTCCGAGTCAGGCCGGGTGCGGACATCTTCGACAAAAATGGCGTAGTCCGCAGCTTAGGGACTAGCGGAAGTGCGTTTCAAGCCGGCGGCTTAGTCAGCACGAGGCCACAGCATTAAATCACGATAGTTCGTTGCAACCCTTAAGGGCGTCAATCCGCCGCTCACCTTACGCACAGAGGAGGCTCTGCGGCTGCTTCCTGTGGCCGGTCAATCCAAGCAATTCTGGCTTGGCTGTATACCTTCGCAAAGCTAGAATGAACTTCGCTCAGGTCCTCTGCCGCTGAGAGCCGCAAGGGTTGGCCTCATCGATAGACGAGTGGGCGCAGCCGGTAGCAGCCGGCTGAGACACGGCGTCAACATTTGAGCCGGGGGCAGACGCACTATGGTGTGCGCAAAGGGCTGGCTTCCGCAATCCCGGCTGCGTAAAGGAATGAAAGTCATGCGGATATCGCTGCAGCAGACTCTCCGGGCGCTCGCTTGCATCCTGGCTCTTCTCGTATTGTCCCCACAACGCTGCCTTGCGACGAACGCACCGAAGGGCATCTACGCCTTTGTCATTATAGGTGAAGACCTGATCAAAACGGCGGGCAACGTGGCTAACTCCTCTACCGACTTGGCTCTCTCCAACTACTTCAGCTGGATCCTGAACAACGACGCGGTGTCTGGGCTATTGATCGGGGTTCCATGGAGTATTTTGAATCCCAATGACCCAAATCCAACGACAGGCCCTCCCCCGTCAGTAACCGAGTCGACGTCTACCTCCTGTCCGCCAACGCCATCCACCAAAGCCAATCTTGCGGCGGCCTATGTCTGGAACACCTTGGACGTCGCGCTCTGCGCGGTCATCAAGGCAAACAAGACCCTCCAGCTGAGCGTGACACCAGGCTTCGACTCGCCCCAATGGCTTTATCAACCGCTAATTCTTTGCGACTATGGCACCGGCAGCACCCGTACTTTGTGCTCCCCCTCACTACCCGTTCCTGGCCACTTGATCCCGTGCGACACTTTGTTTTTGGCGGACGTTCCGGTCGAACTCACCGGTGGCAGGTATGAACTCAACTGGGCAACTCCGAAGTGCGGCTACACCACCATCTTCGTGAGAACTGAAAACACACCGCATATTAATCTGCCGCTCCCGCTGCCGTGGAACGCCGACTACCTGGGTCAGTGGCAAACATTTCTAACCGCGCTCAACAACCATATCAAATCGAACTCCGCATTGGTATCGATCGGCTTGGCGGGGCCGACAGCCTCCTCGGGGGAAATGATCCTTCCCAATACCGGCAACCAGAAGCCCCCCTTGACCCTGCCCACCACCTTCCCCACTTCGGCGAAGATCACAGCCACTGCCGCGTGGAATTGCCTGCTGGCTAATTCCTATAGTCTTGCGCCAGCCTATCTTAATTCAGATCAAGCTTTCATCGAGGCGTGGAAGAAAACGATCGATATCTACGGCACACTTTTCAACGGAATAACATTGATAGTGAACACCGGGAATGGCCTGCCAATCTTTCATGATCCGGCCCCCTATCCCAACAACTTTCCGCCCGGTTGCGCGGTTACGGGGATTTGGCTCCCTGCCGCTAAGTCAGTGAAGCCGGCGTTCCCGCCAGATTGCGTTGCCACAAAAAAGAAGCCAGCAAACATGGATTGTGCGGCCGAAACGGTTATTCTGTCCTATTTCCTCACGCCGAGCGTCGCAACAGGCCATGCGAAGGCGACCGCGGAGGACGGGCTAACGGCCAGAGGACAGTCGAGCAAGACCCTCAACCTTTCCGCCGCCAGCGTGAAATGGCTTTCGAGCACGGCCGCGTCGAAATACCTCGCAAGCGGAACGGTCGTATTGGGCGGGTTGCAGCCCGCTAAGCCATTTTCTTCCGCCATAGCGGAGGAAGGCTGCCAGTACGGCGCGTGCGAGGGGTGCCAGACCAAGACTAGCGCGTTGTGCCAATGCACAGGCAAAGGATGTACGGCGACTACCACTGTCTCCGCCTCGACCTGCACGGCGCCCTCGACCACATGCTCACTGCAAGGACTATGCACGGCCGGCGGCACCACCGGACCCGCGTGCGGGGCGCCAAAGAGCGGGTGCCCGGGCGGTGCGTGCATGTTACAGGGATGGTGCAAGGACTCGACCGGGTCCTCTTGCACATCGATCATCACGCCGGAGGATGCGCTTTATTACGTGCTGCAAAGCTATTTTGCCGGCACATCGGCATATCCCTACACAACGGCAAATAATACTACAGCAGCGTTAGTCAGTAACGCGCCGCTCAACTACCTACAAATCTATGACGTGGACATCCTATACGCTAGCGGATTGGCTGAGCACTCTTTCTACCCCGGCCTAAATAAGGGCGACGGCTGCACAATTGAAAAGCTCATGAGTGCGGCGCCGCCGACGCTGCCGAAGGGGTGTAAAGTCGCCGCGCCGTTACCGACGAGCACGATCAATAGCATGACTGCGCAGGCCATGCTCAGCCAGGCGAGCACACAGATCGTGGCAATGGCCGTAACACCGAAGTGAAGAATTTGGCCGATGTTCTGGCGAAGTGGCGCGCCAACAATGGATCCGGGCAGATCCCGATCCCGCAGGATCGGAAGCTGAAGTTTTCGACGGAGCGGTAAGGACCAGCGAAAAAGCAGCGAGCCGTTACCGCAGAGGGTTTTTCAATACCGGCCTTCCGCTCCCGGCCCTACCCATGCCGGCCTTCGGCAACGGGTCAACAGCTCCGTTGCGCCGGGGCCTTTGAACTCGCAACTCTTGTCCGCTTTTGAAGTGTAAGCGGTATTCGATTGAAATAACTGGCATTTCCGCCAACGACCCTTATCTTCCTTTCGAATACGTCCTCAGCATCTTCACTGCTATGCCGAGCGGGAGAGGCAACGGCACAAACTTGATACCCTCCTGCCCCGTTGACCACCCCAACGGCAAGGCCGACGATTTGCGGAGTAAGCATGGCAGCGGTGATCATCCCTATTCCCCGGCTTGCGCGCTCCAGCGTTCGGGTGAAGGTTCGGCGTCCAGATTTGCAAAAAGCTTAGCGAAAGGGCAAATCTTGGGTAACGCCAGCACCCCCAACCCGAAAACTCTCCTCCATATCCTTGGAACCCCGCGATGATCGATCTTTCCATCTTTCCGGTCACAAAGAAATGGCCGGCCAAATATCCAGATCGCATTCAGCTCTATTCGCTGCCCACGCCCAATGGCGTCAAGGCCTCGATCATGCTGGAGGAGACGGGTCTGGCCTATGAACCGCACCTTGTGCGCTTCGATGCCAATGATCAACTTTCGCCAGAATATTTGTCGCTCAATCCCTATGGCAAGATTCCGAGCATTCTTGATCCAAACGGCCCCGGCGGCAAACCCCTGCCACTGTTTGAATCCGGTGCGATCTTGATCTATCTAGCCGACAAGTCAGAGAAGCTCCTGCCAGAGGACCGGGCCAAGCGCTACGAGACGATCCAGTGGCTCATGTTTCAGATCGGTGGCATTGGTCCGATGTTCGGTCAGGTCGGGTTCTTCAACAAATTTGCAGGCAAGGACTACGAAGATAAACGCCCACGCGACCGCTATGTCGCTGAAGCGAGGCGGCTGCTCGGGGTCCTCAATCAGCGATTGGCCGATCGCACCTGGATCATGGGTGACATCTTCACCCTCGCCGACATCGCGACCTTCCCCTGGGTCCGCAACCTGATCGGCTTTTACGAAGCCGGTGATCTTGTTGGCATCGCGGACTTCCCGCACGCCACAAGAGCGCTTCAAACCTTCCTCAAACGTCCCGCGGTTGCGAAAGGCCTGAACATTCCTCCCAGATCATAGGCCTGAATACCCTCGCAGATCGAGCACAACTTGGCCATGACCGACCTCGACAAAAGAGTTATTCGCTCGCTGCTATGGTTTTTCCCCCTCTTGGCGGCGCTTATCTTTATTCCGGCAGGGACGCTTGACTATTGGCAGGCCTGGGTTTTCCTCGCCGTCTATATCGTGTCGTCGTTGGCGATCATCTTCTATCTGAGAAAACGTGACCCGCAGCTGCTGGAGCGGCGGATGCATGGCGGCCCAGGGGCCGAGAAGGAGAAGACGCAAAAGGTCATTATGTCTCTGATCTCGGTCGCTTTTATTGCCCTGATCGTTGTCCCGGCATTCGATTACCGCGTGGAAGGGCCCGCCGTACCGCCTCATGTGGCGCTTCTTGGAGACGCTCTGACGGCACTCGCCTACCTCGCTTTCTATTTAGTGTTCAAAGAAAATTCTTTTGCCTCGGCCACCATCGAATTCGATTCCGCCCAGAGAGTGATATCAACTGGCCCTTATGCGCTTGTGCGGCACCCGATGTACGCTGGTGGGCTTCCCATGTTGGTTGGCATTCCTCTCGCGCTTGGCTCGTGGCGAGGATTGCTCGTGTTGATTCCACTTTTGCCTGTACTCATCTGGAGACTGCTCGACGAGGAGCAGCTCCTCGCT
>JBAUNL010000294.1:0-12192 GCA_049579205.1 Rhodomicrobium sp.
CCGCGTGCTGTCGAATCCTTTGCTCCCCTTCGCCAGTTCGTGAAGAGCGTGTTCCACTCGATAACGTCGAGTTCGACATCGAAATAACACTCGGCAAGGCTCTGCTGGACGAACTCATTCATCGGCAACGGCAGCATCTGCCCAGAGCCCGACGCGGAAGTTTGCGTCTTCACTTTCAGTTTATTCGTGGCCGAGAAGCCTGCCTCGGTCATGAGTTTGCGTGCGGTATTTGGATCGTATTTGATCTGGAACGTGGGATTTCCCCGCCATGGATAGCCTGGCTCGAAGGTGCCCGTTGCCGGTACCATCAGACCGCCCAGCAGGCCTGTTTTCATGGCTTCACGGTCAATGCAGAGATTGGCGGCCTTCCTCACGCGAATGTCGTTCCAGGGAGAGCCCTCGGTACGGCTGAATTGCCAGGGCCACACATGGGGCTGTTCATTGGCGTAGATGACGAAGCCATGCAGTTTCAACTGGGGGATAGCATCCGGCGCCGGTGCTTCGGCCCAGTCTATTTGTCCTGAAAGCAGGGCGGCGGTACGCGCATTCGGCT
Source organism: Rhodomicrobium sp. (assembly GCA_049579205.1). Lineage (GTDB taxonomy): Bacteria > Pseudomonadota > Alphaproteobacteria > Rhizobiales > Rhodomicrobiaceae > Rhodomicrobium. The sequence goes on from JBAUNL010000294.1 coordinate 554, forward strand.
CCGGGACCGGCAAGAGCACAAGGCGGTCGACTTTCGGGATACGCTTCGCATCCCAATATCCGGCGTACCTCACCAGTTCGAGCCGCTCGCGCGGGACGAACTTTTCCATCCTCCATGGCCCCGTGCCGGAAGCATCGCGCGCAAATGCGTCCCAGGCCTGCTTCGCGCGCTCCTTTGGATCGGTAACGTTTGCAGAAACCGCGTCGTACAGTTTTTTCCAATGCGCGGGACTTGCCATGAAGAGATTGGTGAGGTTGATCGGCAGCAAGCTGTCGGGCTGCGATGTTGTCAGCTCCACAGTCATCGCATCGATCTTGCGCGCGCTCCTTAACGCGGGCATGCGTGATGCCGTTACCCCCACTTGGCTCGCATCGTAATTCAGGGCGTCCTTATCGAACGCCTTCGCGACATTCCACACCACTGCGTCCGCGTCGAAATCCGAGCCATCGTGAAATTTGACACCCGGCCGAAGTTTGAAGATCCATTTTGTTTTGTCGACGGGATCAACGCCCCATTCGGTCGCAAGAAGCGGAATGACGGCGCTGGGCTTTTCCGCTGAAGAAAGATTCCAGCCTGTCAGGCCCTCATACATGGTGTTGCCGGTAAAGCGATTACCCTCGAAGCCCTGATCGGGCTGGCCAAGGGTCCTCGGAATATCCGCGGCTGTCATAGCAATGCGAACCACAGACTCCGCATGGGCAGCGCCTGTCAGAGCAAGACACGCAAAAATGGCAACTACAATCGGCCTAACGGATGTCAGCTTCATCGTGCCCCCTCGCATTATTGGTATCAAGAACTGTGCCATGGGAAGATTGCCCATGTGCTTGCACCTGCGTATGCGTTATGAGCGACGCGCTGTCTGTGTCAGGTTAGGGGACGCTTGATCTCGATTTCCACAAAGGCCATAGGCTCATTGGAGCCGTTCATGACGTCATGAGTGACGCCTGCAGGCCGGTGATAGGCTTCTCCGGCCTTGAACTCTACCTCCCTGACGCTCGAACCATCGTGCAACCGCATTTTCGAGCTTGTCAGCATGACGATGATGTAAGGCCAGCCGTGTTGATGCCAGCCGGTTGCGGCGCCCGGAGCGAAATCCCACCGGGTAATTTTCACATCCTCATTGTCGGCTTGAACCGTTGGGACCGCTGACTCGCAACCTTCGAATGCCATCGGCTCTCTTCCCTCCAGTCACCTGGAAAATCCGGTTCCGCTTTTACGTTAGTACACAATCTTAATGCTGCGCAGTTTTTGTGCAGGGAGATACCGTTAGAGCTTCGTGACTTAGTATGCAGACTGCCTTTTCTCTGAGCAGTCTGATCCAGTAGAACAGCGGCGAGGACAGACTCAACGTGGCCTGCTACTCAACGCTTACCGTAGTCAGATCCAGGAACCACGACTGCGGTGATATGAATCCCTTGACTTTTGAACTCATCGCTCGCGGGTTCAAGTCATGCACAATGAAGAGAAACGGCGGATTATCCACGAGCCGTTCGTGTGCCTTGCGATAGGCCGCAGCGATGACCGCCGGATCAGTCGAATTTGCAAGTTGGTCTAAAGCCGCCTCGAACTCGTCGTCCTTCCAATGTTCAAAGTTGAAGCCATTGGGCGACCAACTGGCGGCCGCAAAATAACGCGCCATGATACCGGCGTCAGAGGAAGGGGAGCTGATATTCAACGCCAATGCTCCGCGGAGCGAGGGGCTGTCGGGAAGCGAGCGTGCGCTTGTGAGCAGGAGTTGCCATTCGACCGTTTCGAACTCCACCTGAACACCGCAGGCCTGTTTCAGATTTTCCTGCAGAAACTCGTTCATCGGCAAAGGCAGCATTTGTCCCGAGCCCGAGGGTGAGATCATCACCTTGAAGGAGAGGGGCTTTTCAGGCGTAAACCCAGCTTGGGCGAGGAGAGCTTTACCCTTCGCCGCATCGAAGGTGTAATGATTTGCGGGATTGCCGAAGTTCGGATCGGAGGGCTTGAGCCACCCGGCTGACGGTTCCGCCAAGCCGCTCAGGAGCGAGACCAGCCCCGGTCTATCGATGCAGTAGTTAAGGGCCTGCCGAACGCGGACATCCGCTAAAGGAGAGTCCTTGGCACCGATATTGAAAAACCAAGGCCAAACATGAGGGTAGGAACCTGTCTTTATGACGAAGCCTGCCGATTTGAGAGAGTCGACGGCATCTGCCGGAGGCACCTCGATCCAGTCGGCCTGACCTGATCTGAGTGCTGCAACCCTCGCCGTGGCCTCTGGCACGGGAGTCAAAACGATGCGATCCACCTTGGCCTTCTTCGCGGCGTCCCAGTATCCATCCCAGCGGGCGAGATCGGCTTCGACGCGGGGAACAACCCGGGTAATCCGGAACGGGCCGGTGCCTGCGGCGGGTAAGGTCGCAACTTTGGACCAGTCCTTGCCTGCTTTCTCGAATGATGCCGGCGAGGTGAACAGGATATAGACCAGCATATAGGGGAAGTACGAGGCGAGGGTCTTGCTTGTGACCGCCACCGTGTATTCATCGATCTTCTGGTACGAACTCATCTGCGGAACGCGCGCCCGCGTCATCCCCGATGCGGGCGGCTCATATTGCGGACTTTGCTGATTGAAATAGCGATCGAGATTCCAGATTACGGCATCGGCGTTGAAGTCCGTGCCATCGTGAAATTTTACCCCATGCCGGAGATGGAAAACCCACGTCTTCTTGTCATCCTTCAGCTGCTCCCAAGTCTCGGCGAGGCCCGGACGTAGGCCTGCCAGCTGATCCGTCTTTGTCAGTTCCCAAAGAACAAGGCCTTCAAAAACGGGATAGCCGAGGAATCGCATGCCCTCGAAGCCGTTATTCGGCAAGCCCGTCGTAGTCGGAATATCCGATGCGGTCATCGCAATGCGCAGCGTGCTTTCGGCGTAGACCGAGGGAGCCGCGGTCATCAGGGCGAAGGCAAGCGTCAGGAAAAAAGGGGGAATACGCACCGGCTTCTCCAGGAAAAATAGATCAACGTGACATGCTAGTGGTGGAGAACATGCAGCAAGCATCGTGCCAGCCCGGAGCCTTTAAGGTAAAGCGCGCCCCACGCTGGCCGCGAACTTAGCCCTGGTCAAACAGGCGTAAGACCCGCCCTTCCTTCAAGATCGCCGCTGGTGATCGGGGGGCCGACCATGAAGTAAAAGATGGCAGCCGCCAAGACCATAAGGATGCCCCCGATCGCGAGTGCCAAGACGAAGGAGCCGGTCCAGTCAACAATGAGCCCAGTGACGAAGGGCGAGAAAGCCCCTCCGAGAAAGCCGCCGAAGTTCTGGATGCTTGAGCACGAGGCGCAATATTCCTGAGGAGAGACTGCGGTTACCAAGGTCCACTTCGCGGCCACGGCAAACCACAGGAAAAACATGGCAAGCGAGATCCATAGGATGGCGATCTCGGGCCCATTCGAATAAGCGGCAAATGCTGTAAACAGCGCCGACGCCAGATATCCAAAGGCGATTGGGATTTTGCGGGCACTAATGAGGGGCACGCCAAGCAACACAAGGCGATCGGAGACATACCCTCCGCAGAAAGAACCAATGATCGAACAAATAAGCGGGATAGCCGCCAGATAGCCGGTGCGGGCAATACTGACGTGATGCTGTCCCTCAAGATACCCGGGGAGCCATGTGATATACATCCATATCCCGTAGCCCGAACAGAATGCGCCCAAAATCATCGCCCAGGTCGTGCGGAACAGAAACAAACGGCTCCATTGGCGCGCTGTGATCGGTGCGCCGCTTCGCCTCGCCCGATTGGCTTCGAAATAGTCGGCATCGGCGGAAGTGAGCACAGCCTTGCTCGGATCGCGGTAAAGCCAGAACCAGAGCATGGAGGCTCCGATGCCCACAACGCCCATCAGGATGAACATGTCTCGCCAGCCGAAAAGCAGCATCAAGGCGGTGAGCAGAGGCGGACCGATCGCCGTCCCAATATTGGCGCCCATATTGAAGACGCCGGAAGGAGTGCCACGGTCCCCTACTTTGAACCAGTCGCTGGTCACGCGGACCGCGGTGGGATAGGCGGGCGACTCGGTCACACCAAGGATCGCCCGCGCAATGAAAAGCTGGGTATAATTTGAGGCAAAGCCGCCAGCGGCAACCGCAATGGACCAAAGGATCATGGAGACGCCAAGCAGCACTCCCGGCCCTACCCGGTCAATGAGGAGCCCCACCGGGATTTGCGTGAAGGCGAAGGAAAGCGACCAAGCTGATTGCAGCGCTCCGAACTCGGCCGCGCTGATGTGAAATTCTTTGCGGATCTCTAGGTTGGCGATCGAAATGGTCGAGCGATCGAGATAATTGATGGCAATGGCCGCAGCGCAAAGAATAAGGGCCGCCCACTGCATGCGTTTCATTGATGCCGATAGAGGCGGCCGGTCCACTTTGTCCCTCCCAGCCAGATTGCTCAAATGAAGTCACCAAACGCCATTATGGTGAGGGCGTGGCCCGAACGCAAAGAGAACCATGGCCCCGGCAAGGATTTCTCAGAGAGCTTGACCCCTGCCCCAGGATTAGAGAACAGCCTGGTCAGCGTTTATCCGGGATCACGCCCGAGTTCGTGTCAAATCGACCTACCATAGAGCGCACGCCCTGGTGCGCTTACGCGTAAGCTTGCTAACGCTGGTTCACCTGGCCTTTATTCAGAATTGCGCCCGCGCTGTTCTATTGTGCAGCCAGTTTGCGATGTCCATCTCCCAGGAAGCGGAATGTCATTGTCCCCTGGAGGTAGATATGACTCCTGAAGAAAGGCAGCTTCTTACCACGCTAGCGGAGCGTGTAAAAAGCACCCCCCCACAGCAAAAAGATCCGGAAGCCGAGCAGCTCCTTAGGCAGCTTGTCCAAGAGCGGCCCGATACAGTCTACATTCTCGCGCAAACGGTGCTCATGCAGGACTTCGCGCTTAGAAATGCGCAGGCGCGGATCGAGGAGCTTCAGCGGCAACTCAGCGAGAGCCGTCCGCAAGCCGAAAGCGGTTCAGGCAGCTTTCTCGGCGGCCTTTTTGGCGGCGGGCGCGAGGCTCCCCGGCCTAGCGGGAGCGTTCCCCGCGTCAATCCTTGGGAGTCGCGGCAGCCAGAGACTCAAGGATGGCAGACACCCCCCAGGAACTATTCCCAAGGTCCTGAAGGGGGCTATGCTCCCCCGCCACAAGGCGGTCCACAGGCCGGACCCCCACAGGGCGCACCCGTGATGCAGCCTTCACAAACAGGCGGATTCCTGCGTAATGCGGCAACAACCGCGGCCGGTGTCGCTGGCGGCGCTCTCCTCTTCCAAGGCATCAGCTCGCTGTTTTCGGGTCATCAAGGAAGCGCACTCGGCGGAGGCCTTAGCGGCATGACGCCGCGCGACAGCCTCAGCGAGACGACCATCAACAATTATGGCGACCAAGACAAACCCGCCGGCGGAGACCTTCACGACGCCGCCTATAGCGATGCTCAGGGCGGAGATGACGGCTATACAGACGCCGATTATAACCCCGGCGACGACGACGATTCAGGAGGGGGCGATTGGGCCTAAGAGGCCGCCTTTAAAGCTGTCCCCGATGCCTGAAGCGGCGCTGGCACCCCTGTCTTGAAGGAGGCCTGAAGCGCCGCTTTTCGATATTGAATCAGCATTGGCGCAGCAGCTAGGGTTTTCTTTGCTTTTTTTGGCTAAGACTTAATCAGCCGAAGGAGCATTGAATGGTTCTGCGTTCGACCCTAGCCGTCACAATTGTCTTGGCCGCAGCCCTAGGGGTGCAAACGTTGAGGGCCGAGCAAGCGCCCACAACGGAAACTCCCTCAACTGTCACGCCGAAGGCCTCGGCGCCAGCAAAAGCGGCGGACGAGGCCACATCTCGAAAAGATGAGGCCGCTCCGTCAAAGGAGACCGCCCCAAGGCCGGCAACTCCGGAGGCGGATGCGTTGCGCAAAGCCGTATCCACCCTTCCCTCGGGAAAGCCGGAGGCGGAGCGTAACGAACATGCCGCCATTTCGTCTTTCTACGCCGCGCGCGATTACGCTCCTTTTTGGATGTCCCCAGCCGGAAGTCCATCTCCGAAGGCCCTACTTGTCGCGGCGGAAATAGGTCGCGCCGGCGAATGGGGGCTCGATCCGAACGACTTTCCTCTGCCCAACACATCCGAGCCAGGCACTGGAGCCACTCCCTCCCCTTCGCCGGAAGCCATCGCTGCGGACGAGATCAAATTCTCTTTGGCAGTCTTGAAATATGCGAGATATGCGCGCGGGGGACGCATTCAAGATCCTTCAGGGCAGCTTAGCTCGAATTTGGACCGCACGCCCGAATTCATCAAGCCTGAAACCGTTCTTGAGGGCATCGCCGCTGCGGATCAGCCAGACGCATATCTTCGAGGCCTCAATCCCGCCCAACCGCAGTTCGAGCGCCTGCGCCAAAAGTATTTGACCCTTCTTAAACAGAGTAAGCAGCGGACGGCAGAGGCAAAGAGGCTGCTCGCCAACATGGAAGAATGGCGCTGGATGCCGGCGGGCATGGGTGCTTTCTATATCTGGAATAACATTCCGGATTTCACGCAGCGCGTAGTCAAGGACGGGAAGATCATTCGCGAAGTCCGGATTGTGGCAGGAGAGGTTGACAAGCAGACGCCGATTTTCAGCAAGCCGCTACGCAAGATCGTCTTGAAGCCCACATGGACGGTCCCGGATTCGGTCAAGGTGCACGAGCTGCTGCCGGACATGCTCAATGGCGGCCAGATGATGCGCGAATACGCGCTGCAAGTGTATACAAAGGACGGTCAGCTCATCAATTGGCGCAGGGTCGACTGGTCGTCCGAAGACATTACGGATTTTGAGGTCGTCCAGCCCTACAACTCCATGAGCGTGATGGGAAAGGTGAAATTTTCCTTTCCGAACAAACACATCGTCTACATGCATGATTTTCTCCAGCAAGATAAATGGATGTTTTCAAAGAAGCGCCGGACCTACAGTCATGGCTGCATGCGCGTCGCAAACCCAATTGGGCTGGCGGAATTGGTGCTGCGGGAAGACAAGGGCTGGGATTCCAAGCGCGTTGTTGAACTGCTCAACACAAGCCCACCCAATCATGAGATAGACCTTGACCGGAATATTCCGGTTCACATGACATATTTCACGGCGCTGGTGGATGATGACGGCAAGCTGCACACATTCCCCGACGTGTACGGGCATGAGCGCCGTATTACTCTTGCTCTGGAGGGCAAGTGGAGGCAGATAAACAAGGGCCGGGATCAACCGCCGTCAGCCGAAACCTACACTGACAGAAGATGGGCCCGCCGCTATGCCGGAGATGACAGCGATAGTCCTCCGGAATGGGGCGATCGGCCATTGTACCCGAGTAGACCAGGGTTTTTCAGCTCTCTATTCGGCGAGTAAGCCAGCCGAAACTGCGGGGCGATCCGTGTGTCAGTGTCCCCAAAGCCTGAAGGCAATGCGTTTCCGCCTAGTGGAGCGAATTCGACATTTGAATCCCACCTGCCGCGAGCTCGTGCGCAAATGTCAAATTCAAAAGCCCCACTAGAATCATGAAGCTGCTAGTGGTCCTTTGATTCCGGCATTTGCTCTCGATCGTGCTGCAAGGGGATGCAAATGACGGAATCGGACCACTAGCGCGCATCAAGCCCAGAACCGCGCCCCTGCCGCATTTGCGCTATACAGCCTGATAAAGAATAGCACGCCGTTCTTGGGGCATGATCGTGGTTCGCCAGCTATGGATTCTCCCTACTCTTGTGGGGCTGCTTTTGATTGTGGCCGGTGCGGCCGTCAATTATGCGAGGGCCGAAATCAACCCGGCCCTTGCTCTTTTCCTGGGCTATTCGAAAGCCGTCAATGTGGTTGCGCTCGCGTCAAATGGTAGGCAGGCACTTTCGGGCGGCCAGGACAATGTCTTAAGGCTCTGGGACATTCCAACAGGTCTGCTTCTTAGGACCTTCGACGCCGAGCTGAACGCCATGAAGGCGGTGGCTTTTTCGCCAGATGACCACAAGATTGCGACCGGTGGGACCGGCTCTCAAATCCGGCTTTGGGATATTGCGTCCGGGCGAGCGGTCATGTCCTTGGATGGGCACTCGGGCGAGATAACCTCGCTGGCGTTCTCGCCAAGCGGCCAGCGTGTCATCTCGGCAAGCAAGGACAAAAGTGTCAAGCTCTGGGATACCGGCACAGGTCAACTCGTCAGAAGTTTCGAAGGCCATTCGGGCGAGGTGCTATCGGTTGTGTTCTCGAGCGATGGCCGCTTCGCTCTCTCCGGAGGCAAAGATAAGACGCTTCGACTTTGGGACGTGGAGACGGGCCAGCTTCTCAGGACCTTCGAAGGCCACGCGGATGCGGTCAGCTCCGTGGCTCTGTCTCAGGATGGCAGGCTGGCTCTCTCAGGAAGTGACGACACGACGCTCAAACTCTGGAATGTGGAAACGGGGCAAGTGCTTAAGACCTTGCAAGGACATGCCGATGCTGTGCTGTCTGTTGCCCTTTCAGGCGATGGCCTCCAGGCCCTCTCCGCAAGCAAGGACAAGACACTCAAACTTTGGGACACGAGCTCCGGAGCAGTCATCAAGACCTTCGCCGGCCATACCGATCGCGTGACTTCGGTTGCATTTCCCCCCGATCGCCGCCGGGCTCTTTCGGGAAGCTGGGACAAGACGCTCAAGCTTTGGGACCTCCAAACAGGGCAGCTCGCCAGCACCATCGATCTGCAGTCTGTTGGATTTTTCCCAAGCGGTTACCGCAACTTCTTCTCCGGTGTATCCGCATCCAAGAGAGCGAACCCTGTTCGGCTCGATGAGCGGCTGCGTAAAAGGGGTCTCCGGCGCGGCGATCCAGTGTTCCTGCGCATCTTCAAGGGTGATCTCGAGGCTGAGCTGTGGATAAAGCATGGCGCGGTCTTCGAGCTCTTCGCCACCTATCCCATTTGCGCTTGGTCGGGCGAGCTCGGTCCGAAACTGCAGGAAGGCGATTCTCAGGCGCCCGAAGGTTTCTACACCATCGGCAAAAGCCAGCTCAATCCGAACAGCCACTACCATCGTGCGTTCAATCTGGGATATCCGAATGCGTTCGATCGCGCGCATAAGCGGACCGGGACAAACCTCATGCTGCATGGCGGATGCGGCTCGGTTGGCTGCTACGCCATGACCGATGCGCAGATCGACGAAGTTTGGCTACTTGCCACCGCGGCACTCGATAAAGGGCAGGAACGCATTGGCGTCCACGTTTTCCCTTTCCGCATGACGGAGGAGCGCCTGGCGGCCTTTGCCTGGCATCCTTGGGCGCCATTCTGGCGCGATCTCAAACCAGCCTACGATTTCTTTGAAGAAAGCCATATTCCGCCGCTGATCAGTGTCTGCGGCAAGCGTTACGTTGTGCAGCGAGAGCAAGCGGCTGCGGGAGCGCACCCGGTGTCGCAGCCGGCCTGTGCTTCAAGTCCGGGTTAGTGGGCGGCAAGGGAGCACCTCCATGTTCGGCACCTTTGCCGAGTCCGTGGCCTCTGCTGCTGGTGCAATGGCCACAAAGGCTGCTGGGCTTGTCGCGTCCTACTCAGTTTCTGCTATAATGCCAATCAAGCCCTGATTCGGGGCTGCGCGACTTGATCCCCGTTCCTCGTATCGTCAGCGCCCTTTCTACGGGAGAGGCGATATGGCCCTATGCGAAAACGCTTTTTGTACCTCAAAGATTGAGGAGTTCGAATATGTCGTGGAAGCCAGCCGCAAGTTCTGCTGCATCGCTTGCGCCGAAGATTGGCTTCGGCAGAACCAAGCGCTTGCGGAAGCGGCGGAACCGTTCAAGAAGCGCCCCTCCAGGCATCTGCTGACATCGCGGCAGTCCGGAGAAACACACCGCCAATTTTCAAAGAGTTAGCGGCCCCAATCCATGCATTGCCAGCATTGCTGGTGATGGAGAGGCCATACTCATTTTCGCGCGATGGCACCCACCGGGGAGGCTCCAGCGGGTGGCATTGCGGTTGCGACGATGAACTCTAGGTGTCGCTATCGTTCCTACAGGGGCGCGCAACGATCACGCAGCGCTTCAGATCCATGATTGAATCGCCGCCACCGACACGCGCCGGATCGCAATGAAAGTCGGCCACGCGTGCCCGGTCGAAACTGATGAAACGCTCGCCGTGAGCGTTAATAACCTGCTCTTGCCAGCGCTTGATCGCCGACCGCCTCGCGGCGCGGAGCAGATGGTAAGCGTCCCCTGCTGCCCGGATGGGCTCTTTGCACAGGGCTTCCCTGTCACGATCCCGATCGCGATGACGTTGTGCCGACACCGGAACAGGCAGCAACAAAGCCATTGTCAAAAGTGCTGCAAATATACGCATGCTCAACTCCCTACTGTTTGTACAAATGCACAGTCCTGCCCCCACGCGGAGGCTTCGCTGCTTGGGACATGGCTTGCTCCATAGCCGCAAACGTGAACACGTGCCAAGCTTCCGCCAGCCCTTCCGCCTAGCACAACTGCCGGCAGAAGCAAGGCTGAATTCGGCACGATTGATTACAAATGAGTCTTAAGCGCGACAGGACCTTAGCGGTATGCCTGCTCAACATTTCGTCAGCGCAAAAAAGGACCCGGTGGAGTTGGCAGCTACGATAAGCTAAGCTAAGTCTCAATCTCTAGCGTCTAGATTGACCGAAGAGCGAATTCCCGCCGAAGCTGGAGGCTAATGAGATGATTTCTTTGTCGTCCTGGTTCGGCGATTTAAACCGGCCCGTCGACATTTATTGTGAGCGGACAAGCCCCGCGTGGAATGCCGAACCGCTGAACGCGATTTCGAATTTTGCCTTCTTCATTGCTGCCTGGGCAGCATGGCGCTTACAACGCCAACGCCCGAATGTTCCGTACCAAGCCCAGATCAACCTGCTTTGTCTGATGATTGCCGTGGTCGGCGCCGGCAGCTTGACGTTCCACACGATCGCGACACGGTGGGCGGAATGGGCCGACGTCATTCCAATCTTGATCTTCATGATCATTTATTTATGGCTGATCTTGACGGCATTTTTCAACTGGCCGGTTTGGCTCAAGCTTGTGGCCACGCTCGTATTTTTCGCTGCGACGTTCTTTCTGGAGTCAGATGCATTCGAGCGATTTCTCTGGGGTGGTGCAATGTACCTGCCCACGCTCGTCTTCTTAATGGCGGCGGGAATCGGAATTTGGCGGCGGGATAATGAGGCTGGCAAAGCCTTCTTTGGTGCGGCGGCTTTGTTCGTGCTCTCCTTCGCGGCAAGGACCGTTGATAAGCCGCTCTGCGGTATCCTGCCCATAGGCACTCACTATTTCTGGCACTTTCTGAACGCTGCCGTTCTTTTTCTCCTGGTGAGAACAGTGATCCTGCATGCGCCTGAACGGGCAAAGGCTCCTGCCGCCAGGGGGGAGAGCGGCGTGCGAGGCATATTCGGTGAGAGAAGCTTGTAGTCGCTCTTGCGCAGCTTGTGGTTTTTTTTGGAATACACACTGCGATTAGCAATGCATCTTTTTTAGCGTTCGTTGCCTTATTGCCGTGCCTCTGTGGGTGTCTCTACCTCCTACATGCCGCGCGGGACCCAGTGAAAGAATTGAGCTTGTCCGAAACCGCTTCGCGTTGCTAGGCTCGTGCCAGATTCGCTATTCAGCTTGAGGCCGCCTTGTCTCGTGCTTGCTTGATAATC
>JBAUNL010000295.1:0-10734 GCA_049579205.1 Rhodomicrobium sp.
CTCGTGGTGAAGCCAGCCGGAGAGCTGGATGCCGGAGATCGGCACGTCCAGTTCGATGAGCGGGGATGGGAAACGGGGTGATGGCCATAGGCCCCAAGCTACCGCGCCCATCCTCGACTCTACCTGAACGGCATTATGAGGTGTTTTCAGATACTTCCACTGTTAAAGGGGTAAGCGGACGTGAGATTCTGAGACTTCCAAGACCGAGTTTGACCCAAAACGGAAGTGAGAGAGACTTGCAAAGTGCCCGGGGTGGCCGCCTAGCGGAGCCTCTTATCGAAGCTAATCGGCCCTGGGCCTGCCGCCGCCAGCACCAAGAACCCTCCGGCCATCGAGACGTTTTTCAGAAACATGATCATTTGGATTTGGTCAGAGAAGTTGCGATGAAAGATGATACCGGCCATTAAGCTGAAGCCAGCCAACAGCACGGCGGCGAGCCGCGTTTGATATCCGATAATAATAAGCAACCCGAGGCCCAACTCGAAGGCAATGGTTGGCCAAAGCAGCGCAACTGGGACGCCCACCGCTTGCATGTAGGCTTGCGTAGCCTCGGGAGCCCCGATCTTGGAAAGGCCCGATAGCACGAAAATCGAGGCAAGAAGCACTCTTCCGCCAGCCATCACCGCACCTTGTAAGCGAGTCGCCTTCATTTAATACTCCGTTGAACGATAATCCCGTGACTGATAACTGCCATGATACTCTCCAGGTTTAGTGATTTGCGGCGGGTGATGGTTTGGGAGATGTCGATGCGAACGGCGGTGCTCATGTCCTGCCCATTCGCCTTAACCCAACGGCTCAATGCTGGGGAGCTGCCTGCGTTGACTTGGCAATGGCCATGACCTCGCCGAACCAAAGTCCCGATTGAAAATTGCCGAACAACTTGAGTTGCTCAGCCAAGAAGGCTCCGACAATGTCTGGTTCGTCCTTGCCGATTAACTCCCTAAACGCACTCTCGGGTGTCTTCCAAACCTGTGTAAAGCTCGGTTTGGGGTGAGCGCCGCCTTTCCAGCGTAAAGCCCCTGCCCGGACAGTGTAAAAACCAACCGGTCTTTTTCCCGCGACAAATTGAATTGGTCCGGGAGCGCTTGCCAGCAACTGCCTTAAGCGGTCGCTTTTCTTCGCCGCGCGGTTCACCAGTATCGGTGCGAGACTGAGCATTATGCGCAGCCGCGGCCCTGATAGAATGCTCATTGGGTTCCTCCAGCAACTTTTTGAATAGGCACACATTCTTGGATTGAAATCTGGGCTGTGCGCCAAGCGAGATTCCATATGGCTCCTAGACAGCCTCCCTGTGCCTGTCGCCATCCTCTGCCTGACGTACAAAGGAGCTGACGATGATCTTCGCCGTCATTCGCAAATGCTCCTCGATTGCCTCGGCCGCAGCCGCTGCGTGACGCTCGATCGCAGCGTCAAAAATCGCCTGGTGCTCGGCAAAGACATTGCGCTGGCGATCTACGATGCCGGAATAACGGCGATAGCGTTCGGATTGCTGGTAAAGCTGAGAGCGGATCTGAAGAAGCTTTGTCGAGCCGCAGGCGGCCACAAGCGCCTGATGGAATTCGGAGTGAGCCGCCGCCCAGCGCTGTACCCCGGGGTCTTCAGGCTGCTGGGGCAGCGGGATCTTCGACAGGCGGTGCCAAGCGGCGACGAGGCTCGTTTCCCACTCAAGGTCCCCCCGTGCGATTGACCGGGATAGAGCGATCCGCTCGATCTCAACACGCGCCTCCGTCAGGTCGCAGAGGTCGTCCGCGAAGAGCGGGGCAACGCGGTAGCCCTTTTGCGACTCTGAGATGACAAGCCCTTCCGCGCTGAGCCGCGCCAGAGCCTCCCGCACGGCGCCGAGACTTACGTCCGATGAGTCTGCGATTTCATTTATGCGCAGCTTGCTGCCGGGGGTGACCCGGCAAGCGAGGATGTCGGCTTGGAGCCTGTCGAACATCCGGTCGGACTGTGTTTTTGCAGTCATTCGTTTTTGCCGCTCTAATCTTCTGTACGTGCTGCCCCCGCGCCTGGACTGATTTCTTGCCGCCCTGAACTCGGATCGAATCCTGAACGCGTTTTCGCCAGGCTCCCATGAAGGAGGCGGCGAAGCACATAAGGGCAAGCACATACATATTACGCAATAAAATTTTGGTTTGTACAGAAAATATATTTTCTGGTCTGAAATTGTCTGTTATAGGAAAAACAGATCGCTGCATTAGAGAACGCGACCGGGAGTAGAAATATGAAGCTTTTCAGGCATGGCGCCGCTGGCGCCGAGCGGGCCGGTGCTATCGACACCCGGGGCGTCAGACGCGACCTGTCCCTCCTCGTTCCCGATCTCGCGCCAGAGTGGCTTGCGCCGGACAAACTGCGCGCGATTGCGGCGATCGACTTCGAACAGATGCCTGCGGTGCCGGAAGGTACGCGAATTGGCGCACCCATTAGTGGCGCGCGCCAGTTCATCGCGATCGGGCTTAACTACCGTAAGCACGCCGCCGAAGCCGGTATGCCGATTCCCAAGGACCCTCTGGTGTTCAACAAGGCAATCACCTCCATCCAGGGGCCAAACGACGATATCGTGTATCCGGAGGGTTGCGAGATGTTGGATTGGGAGGTGGAGCTTGCCTTTGTCGTCGGGATCAAAGCGCAACGCGTCAGTCCAGAAAGCGCCCTTTCGCATATCGCCGGCTACTGTCTCACCAACGACCTCTCGGAGCGCAACTGGCAAGTCAACCGCAGCGGCCAGTGGGTCAAAGGCAAGAGCTTCGATACGTTTGGTCCGCTTGGCCCCTGGTTCGTCACCGCCGATGAGGTCCCCGATCCCCAGGAGATTCCGCTCAAGCTCTCGGTAAATGGCGCCGTCAGGCAAGACAGCAATACAAGCGACATGATCTTCACTGTGGCGGAGATCCTCTCGCATCTAAGCCAGTTCATGACACTGCTTCCGGGCGATATTGTCATCACAGGCACGCCCGAAGGCATCGGCGCGGGCATGAAGCCTCCACTGTTTCTCAAGCGCGGCGACGTCGTCGAACTCGATGGCGGGGTCCTTGGCTCGCAGCGCCAGCGCGTCATCTGAACGGACTGGCTGAAGCGGCCGCGCGAAGCCGCAGCCACAGTATATAATTGGGAGGAAACTTCATGAATAACGAAGCCTCTGTTTTGATTGCAGGCGGCGGAGGCGCTGGCCTGACTGCCTCCATGTTGTTGTCGACTCTTGGCATCGACCACGTTCTCGTATCCGCAATGCCTCATACGTCCCTATTACCGAAGGCCCACGTCCTCAATCAGCGGGCAATGGAGATTTTTGAAGAAGTCGGAGTGGCGGGGCGCATTTTGGAAAAAAGCACCCCGGCGGAGAACATGAGAGCAACGGCATGGTATTCCGGCGTTACTGGCAACCATGACGGCTATGGGCGCGAACTCGGCCGGCTGGAATGCTGGGGCGGTGCCTATACGGACCCGGACTTCGTCGCGGCAAGTCCGTTCAGAACGGCAAACCTTCCGCAGATACGCCTCGAGCCTTTGCTGAAACAGCGGGCCGAGGAGCTTGGTGGGGATATCCGTTTCGGTCACGAGGTCACCGGCCTCCGGCAGGACGACAAGGGGGTCACCGCGGACGTCAAGGTGCGCGAGACAGGAGAGACATATTCCGTCAGATCTCAATTCCTCCTTGGTTGCGACGGTGGACGCGCCATCGGCAAGATGGTGGGCATTGAATTGGAAGGCCTACGCGATATTATGCAAAACGTTTCCGCCCACATCTCCTACGATTTTTCCAGATATATTAAGGACGATGGGATCCTTATCCGCTGGCTCGTGAATCCCGATTTTAGCGGATCATTCGCGAGCGGGGTCCTTGTAGCGATGGGCCCGAACAATTGGGGAACCAAGTCCGAGGAATGGGTGCTCCACTTTATGTTCGAGCCAGGCGACGAGGGCGCCTTCGATGACGCCAAAGTACTCGAACGCATGCGCGCCGCTATTGGTTTGCCGGACTTCAACCCGGAGATCCACCTAATCAGCAGGTGGACCTTAGAAGGCGTTCTCGCCAACAAGTTCCACGCAGGCCGGGTATTTGTTGTAGGCGACGCGGCTCACCGTCACCCGCCAACAGGAGGGTTGGGCCTGAATAGCGCGGTGCACGACGCTTATAATCTGTGCTGGAAGCTCGCCTTGGTGCTTCGCGGCAAGGCGGGGATTAAACTCCTAGACACATACGGCGAAGAACGCCGCCCCGTCGATGACGCTAACGTCCAAAATTCCCTCAAGGCTGCATTCAATCACTTCAACATCGACAAGGCGCTGGCACTCTCGCCTGAAAAGTCGATCCAGGAAAAGTGGGAAGAGCTTCGTCCGCTGTGGGAGGATCGGCCGAACTCCGCAGAAAAACGCCATGCAGTGAATTCGGCGATCGTCTCCCAGACGATTGAGTTCCGGCATCACAACATTGAATTCGGCTATACTTACGCTTCCTCCGCGATCGTCGACGATGGGACGCCGAAACCCGTACCGCTCGATAAGATCAGGATCTACGAGCCGGGTACCAGGCCAGGCCATCCGCTCCCCCACGCGTTTGTCGAAAGGCAAGGCCAGCGCATCGCGCTTAATACCCTAGTCCATGGCGGCAAGTTTGTCCTGATCGCTGGAGAAGACGGTCAGCCCTGGATCGATGTGGGCCGCGAACTTGCAAAACGGTTTGGCATCGACTTGGCCGCCATCCGGATCGGCGTACTCGAAGGCGACTATGTAGACGCACGGTGCGCGTGGACCAAGCAGCGGGAAATCGGCCGGCAAGGTGCGGTGCTCGTGCGCCCGGACCGCCATATCGGCTTCCGGTCCATTGGTGCTGCCAGAAACCCTAAAGAGATGCTGAACAGGGCTTTTCGGCAAATACTCCATGTCAATTGACCCTCGGGGAAAAGGATTCGTGACGCAGAACAAGTTTGCGCAGGTGCCGCGATAACCCGGATCCAAGGCTGCTTAACGAATAAAGGATTGTCCCATGTCCACTAACACAGTACTCAAACAGGGTCCCGGCAGCATCGAGTTCATGCGAAGCCCCTCCCCGCTCGTAAAGGCCGATGCGCTGCTTTTTGTCCACTTCGAACGGCCTGATCTGAAGAAGGCGGAAGCCTACCTTATCGATTTCGGGCTGGTTCCTGCCGTGAAGACTGAAAAAGAGCTGTTCATGCGCGGCACCGGGCAGGCCCCTTACATCTATCGCGCAACCCTCGGCCGCAAATCCCGCTTCCTCGGGATCGGCTTATCGGTGCCGAAAGCGGAGGATCTTCAAACCCTGTCGAGGAAATTCGGCGTTCCTATTGAGAAGGCCGAAGGACCGGGAGGCGGATCCGTGGTGCATCTCAGGGACCCAGATGGAAACTTGGTCGATGTGCTTCACGGCTTCGCCTCAAGCACGCCGCTGCCGCTGCGCGCGCCGATCAAGCACAATGCGCCAAACGAAACCGTGCGGGTTAACGATACCCAGCGCCCAAAACTTGAACCGCCGCAGGTCAGCAAGCTCGGACATATCGTGCTGGAGACGCCAGATTTCGACAAGACTGCGCGCTGGTACATGGACACGCTTGGCTTCATTCCATCGGATGTGATGTGCCTGCCCGATGGCACTCCGGTAGGCTCCTTCATGCGGCTGGATCGGGGCGCGGAGCCTGCGGACCATCACACGATCTTCGCCGCAATGGCGCTCGAGCCCAACAAATTGGATCATGTCTCCTTCGAGGTTGTCGATCTCGACGCCGTCGAAATGGGCCAGCAGGTGATGATGGCCAAACGCTACCGCCATGCCTGGGGCGTGGGCCGGCATCTGCTGGGAAGCCAGATCTTCGATTACTGGCGCGACCCTTGGGGCCAGAAGCACGAGCATTATGCGGATGGCGACCTGTTTGATGCGTCCCAGCCCCCCGGCTATCATGTGATGGACCGCGAGGGGCTCTATCAGTGGGGGCCGGACCTCCCGGACGATTTCATCGACGCCCGGATGACCCCAGCGCGTCTTTGGCGGGTGCTCAAATTGGCGATAACGGACAAGGCGCGCGTTGCGCGGATGATGGCAATCAAAAAGGCGCTGTCAGTGCCGGGCCGTCACTGGCAACGCTGAGGGCAGCAAAGCCGCCACCAAAATGGCAAAACGCCTGCTCGTTAAGAAGGGAGGATGCCGGCAATGCTGATGCACGCCGAAAGCGGCACCGGGAATGCATTTACATCTTTGCGTGACATTGAGGCCTTCGAACAAATACCGCTTAGCGACCGCCGTTTGCCTGCAAGCACATACGAAATGCTTGCCCAAGGTGCTGCGATTAACCCAAGTGCGGCCGCCCTGTCGTTTTTCCTCCGGACGAAGGACTTCCGCAAGCCATTTGTTTGGACCCACAGCCAGCTTTTCGCCGCCATCACCCGGACAGCGAATGCCCTGTGTCGGCTGGGGATCGGGCGCAACGATGTTGTCGCCTACGTGCTGCCTAATCTGCCCGAGACTCACTTCGTGATCTGGGGCGGGGAAGCAGCCGGCATCGTTTTCGCCATCAATCCTCTGCTTGAAGCAGACGCCATCGCCGAATTGTTGGACGCCGGTCGAGCCAAGTGGCTCGTGACGCTCGCCCCGGCCACGGGGACGGACATCTGGCAAAAGTCGCTCAAGGCGGCGGCGAATGTTTCTTCTCTTAAAGGAATCATTATCGCCGATATAGCCCCTTACGTCCGTGGCCCCGCGGGGATCGCTTTAAGGATGCGGCCCAAGCCGCAGAAGATGTCACGCGGCGTAACATCCGTACCGGTCCTAAGCCTCCGCAAGGAGATCGCCAAGGAGCGTGGGGATAAGTTGAATTTCGAGCTGCCCAAGGCTCATGATATCTCGTCTTATTTTTGCACGGGGGGCACCACGGGCTTGCCCAAGATCGCGGCACGGACCCATTTTGCGGAGGTTTTTGACTCTTGGGCTACCTTAGCTGTTTTGGGAGGCGCTTTTGCTCCGGGCAAAGCCGCGTTTTGCGGGCTGCCGCTGTTTCATGTCAACGCGCAGCTAGTCACGGGCCTCTGCCCTTGGGCCAGGGGGGCTCACGTTGTCCTTGGCACTCCTCAGGGTTATCGCGCTGAGGGCCTCGTTAACTCCTTCTGGGAGATCGCGGAGCACTACAGGATCTTTGCCTTCTCTGGCGTCCCGACCTTGTACTCGGCGCTTCTCAATGTGCCGGCCGGCAAGCACGATATTTCCAGCATTGAGTTCGGTATCTGCGGTGCCGCACCGATGCCGGTGGAGCTGTTCCGAAGCTTCGAAAAGACGGCCGGGATCAAGGTCCTTGAGGGATACGGCCTTACGGAAAGCGCCTGCGTCTCCAGTCTCAATCCGCTCGCGGGTCAAAGGCGGATCGGATCGATTGGCCTGCGCCTCCCGTACCAGAAGATGACCGCGGTCATCCTGGACGTGGACGGCACGTTTCAACGATATGCGGGACGGGAAGAGGTTGGCGTTATAGCAATCCGCGGACCGAATGTTTTTGCAGGCTATGTCAATCCGGAGCACAACAAAGATGCTTGGATCGAAATCGGTGGCGAGAGATGGCTGAATACCGGTGACCTTGGCCGACAGGATAAAGACGGATATTTCTGGCTGACTGGCCGGCGCAAAGAGCTCATTATCAGAGGCGGCCACAACATCGACCCGAAGCTGATCGAAGAGGCTTTGCACAAACATCCAGGGGTGGCTGCTGCTGCGGCGGTCGGCAGCCCAGATGCCTATGCAGGCGAAGTCCCTGTCGCGTATGTACAGACGAAACAAGGTGTCTCTGTCACAGAGCGGGAATTGCTGGATTTCGCCGCGATGCATGTTCCCGAAGGCCCGGCGGTTCCGAAACGCGTGAGGATTGTCCCCCAACTTCCCCTCACGGCTGTAGGCAAGATCTTCAAGCCGGCGCTTCTGAAGCAGGAAATCGAAAATGTGGTCAGGTCTGAAGCTGAGGCGGCCCGTGTCGCGATCGTCTCGATTGCCGTGGACAGTGACCCAACGCTTGGCTTCGTCGCTCGCATCCGGACAAATGGCAAAGCAGAAGAGCTGCAGCACGCGCTCGAACGCTACGCTTTTAAATACGAGGTTTTGTATTGACCGAGACCGGTTCTGACCGGTGGGACGGCCTTTTCCCGCGAACGCGCCACGACATCGAATATCGGTTTAACCCTTACTGCTCACTCGCGCCAATCGCCGGCCTCAGTCCAGATTCCGTAACGGGTGTAATCCAGCACCCCGAAATTAGCGGGATCGCTTTGAGAAAGAAAGGCGTGTAGGTTGTCCGAAACCGTCCAAAACTTTGGGTTTGTTTTCAAGATGGCCCAGTTGCTTATGAAGCCGCGGGCTCGATCCCGGCTATTCACCTGAGACAGCGCGCGCAGGAAATCCGGCAGCCGTTCCTCCGATACCATAAAAAAGAGGTTGGGATAGCTTGTCGCGAGGCCATCCACGATGGCCAGGCGATCCTGCTCACGCACGCGGGCCGTGGGCTCCAGGACAAATCTTCCCAGAGCGCTATGCGCGCGATCGCGGATAACGGTAACAACCTTTTTCAGATTTCCGCCTTCCTCGATCAAGACCAGCGAAGAATCGGGAAACAAATTCACAAAGGGAGCCAAATGCGTAGGCTTTTCGGCCATTGCTTCTAGCGGCGGATACTCCGAATGAGGCGCACCATCATATGGGCCTCGCACAGCAGCGCTGAAATATTCCGTCCCTAGTTTCTCAACAAGCTCGTTGTCGGTTTGAGATGCGTTCCGGAAATCGATTTGGGCCGGAAATTGATAATCGTCAGGATCGAGAAAAGGCTTTTGTTCCAGTTTGGCCAGTTCTTTTTGATACCATTGTCCCCTTAGGCGGCTCCGCTCCCTGGGAGGAAGGAACAGCAAGAAATTATCTTCGGCTTCTCTTCTCAGCATTTCCATATAAAGGCGGGTATAAAGTTGATGACTCACATTGCCGAAGACATCGTATCCAACAACCAGATTATAAACGAGGCGCTCGAACAGGCCGTAATCCAGAACGAAGTAGCTGCTGGCCTCGCCGCCGCGCAGCCCTTTCAAAACGTAGGAATGATCGAAATGGCGGAACACGGTCAAAACGGCATTGGGATTGACGCCATCGCCGTCCCAGAGATCGGAAAGCCTATAGCCTTTCTTGAAAGCTTCTGAGCGGTGTTTATCCTTGAGCGCGACATATGCATTCCGGGCGGCTGTGTATTTATCGGTGAAGGCGCGCCGGTGAGCGACGGCTTCCCAGATTTCATCCAAGGAAGGGCTTTCAATCAGCGGAGCGTCGCTTCCCGCCAGGTAAGGCAAAACCAGCAGATCCTCGCTAGCCCTGGCAAAGGCAGGATCGGCGACCATAAGCTCCGAGCCCGGGTTCATGAAGAAAACAAAGAAATGCTCGTCGATCGCGCTTACCGCGCCGCGCCCATAGCAGACGGGGCCCTTGATAAAAGTGGCGATGTGATATTGAGCATCTTCCAATAAGAAGCGATACCGGGCTCTGACCGGAATGTCCTGATAGAGCACAAAAGGATTTGTTGCCTCCGTGGGCTGGTAGTCCGGCCAATGGGTTGCTTTCCACGGCTCCTGCCCATTGAAAAAGAACCTCTCGATTTTGCTTAGTTTGGCCAGATCTACGAGATAAGGCAGGAGCGTTTTTTCGACGATGGTTTCCTGGGAAGGCTTAAAGCAATAGTTGAAGTTTTCACTTGGATCGTCGGATGGCCGGCGCGTCGCAATTTCATCGAGCGGCTCGCCGCATGGGGTACGGCTTCGGATAATCCGGTAGAACCGCCTCGAATCGGAGCTGAAGTGCAAGCTGCCCAGAAACAGGTGTTCGTAAAGATATCGAGCCACCAATCTGTGCTCGAGATCCTGCCGGTTTAAGAACTCCTCCCATTTGCTTTTTGCGAGAGCGAGTTCAGGGGGCAAGACTGCACTTGGGCCCTTCGCCGGAGGTCTGTGGCCGCCCTCAACCCAGCTGATTAACACCTCCCGTTCCGGCTTCGTTAGAGGAGGCAGGCCATAAGGCATCAGCTTCTCAGAATGAAGCCAACCGTGTTCTTCCACCTCTCTTATATTGGCCGGGCAGCTATGCGATTCGGCAACCGTATCGGCGGGCCTGCGCGCCGGACCCTGGTTGAGCATCGGGACAATTAAATTGGCTTTATCCTCCGCAACGGGAAAAAAGCCTTTCTTGTGCCACTCGGCGGCCGAACGGGCGTCGATACCGAGCCTGGTAGGCGGAATGCTCTGCAGCCGGGTAGGATGGATTGCCTCGATTTTGCTTGCTCCGCGCCGAAGGCCCTCGAATGAAGTTAATTTGAGCTGGCAGGGGGCGTTATTGCAGCTGTGGCACAAAACGCAGCGGGCATTGAACAGCTCTTGGACGGCTTCATGGGAGCCATCGGGGCGAGGCTCTAACCCGAGCGCTGCGTAAACGGTCAGTCCTGAAACAAAAAGACCGGCGATGCAGATCGCAACTCTCTTGAAGCTTTTCATCCCGCTGACCTGTGCTGAACCCCAGACTTGAGTTAATGATAGGTGACTGCGCAGACCTGGCAAGTACAGCAGCAAGAAACTGCTAAGGGGGACCAACGCCGGAAGGTTCGCACGTCTGCAAATGGCCGTGCGCCCCGAGGGCGCGAACCATCAGTGAGGGAGGGTCTCACCTAGATAATTGTCGATAGGTCTAGAAGCTGGCGAGCAGCTTGGCCGGGT
>JBAUNL010000296.1:0-9841 GCA_049579205.1 Rhodomicrobium sp.
GATCGGCACCGTGGGCTACACCGAAGAGCGGGCCCGGGAAATGTTCCGGGCTGTCGATATCTACAAGTCGAGCTTCCGCCCTTTGAAGAATACGCTTTCAGGACGGCCAGAGCGGATGCTCATGAAGCTCGTTGTCGACGCGGAGACCGATAAGGTCGTAGGCGCACACTTGCTCGGGCCCGACGCCGCCGAGATGGCGCAGATGCTAGCCATATCGCTGAAACTTGGCGCGAGGAAATCCGATTTTGATGCAACGATTGCATTGCATCCGACGCTAGCGGAGGAGCTTGTCACGATGCGGGAAAAATGGAAGCCGCCCAATTAGCCCGTCCACAAATAGTCGAGAAGGCGTGAGTGCGCGATTTGCATGAGAAAGGGATTTAAAGACCTGAAGGCAAGCAGTTTAGTGGTGCGGCTGCGGGAGATGCAGCCAACACAGGTGAAGGCAGCGTAATCGTGCCGTTCTCTGCAGCAGCTTCCGGTAGTGTCACTGTCGCTTTCGCGTCAACTGCTTGAGCGTCGCTACCTGCCGCAAAAAAGCGGTCTTAATGTCGGCTGGGGTTCCCCACATTGCAGCCCCCGCGGGGACATCGGCGATCACGCCCGATTGGGCTCCGATCCGCGCCCGCTGGCCGATACGCAGATGCCCGGAAATGCCTGCCTGCCCTCCAATTTGCACGAAATCCCCAACCTCCGTCGATCCCGAGATGCCAACTTGCGCTACGATGACGCAACAACGGCCGATGACGACATTGTGCCCGATTTGGACGAGGTTATCGATCCGCGTACCGGCGCCGATAACGGTATCTCGCGTTGATCCCCGGTCGATGGTGGTATTCGCGCCAACCTCGACATCGTCCTCCAAAATCACCCGCGATAGTTGCGGCACAGTCAAAAAGCCGGTCTTTGTCAGTGCGAAACCAAATCCCTCCTGTCCCACCCGCGCACCGGGATAGACATAAACGCGGGCGCCAAGCCGCGCATGGCTGAGGCTCGCGTGGGCGCCGATCCTGCAATCGGGGCCGAGGATGACGCCACTTCCGACGACCGCTGCAGGCCCGATCCGGCATCTCGGACCGATCTCCGCTCCAGCCTCGATTACCGCCAGCGGCCCGATTTCCGCCGTGACGTCGATGCTGGCGCCCTCGGCTACGATTGCCGAGGCATGCACGCCAGGCGAAACCGGAGGGGCAGGATGAAAAAGCGCCGCGACCCGCGCCCACGCTTCGTACGGTGCGGTCGTTACGATCGGCACCGCGGTCGATGGGAGCCTCGACTGCATGTCCGGATGCAGAATCACGGCTCCGGCCATGGTCTTCTCAAGCGCGGCGGCATAGCGTCGATTATCGAGAAAGCTTACGTCGTTGGGACCGGCCGTTTGCAATGGCGCTACGCCGTGCAGCACCAGATCGGATTGTGGTGCCACCCCCCGTGCCGCTTCAGCAACTGCCGCCAAGGGGTATGGCCCGTTGCGGGCAAAAAAACGTGCATCACCGATGGAGGCCGTGACCATCTTTTATCGTCCTTGTTGGCGTCTGCTGCAATCTATTCTGCTCTTTGCGGGAAGCCGTATCGTGTACGTCTTTACTGGGCCCAAGTCATGTCAAATGATAACGAATTGTGCCGATCTTCTTTGGTTGCGGAGACGCAAATTGATTGATTTGAGATGGGATGGCCGGGGACGAACCCGGTCCGCTCTCACCTGCGTAAGATCTATCAGCTTGCGCACAAATCACAAAACGCGTTGTTTACTAAGGTCAAGCCCGCTACGGTTGCACCAGTTTTTGCAAGGGGTGGCAACATGCGGAGCAGCATCAGAAAACTTGGTATTGGGGCAGTCGCATTACTGATAGCCGCGATGGCATCGGAAAGTTGGAGCGAAGGGCTGACACAGATATCTCTTTTCAAAGTCGTGACCGAGAAGGATGAAATCGTCATCGGGCTGAATGCGCAGGAATTGAGTAAGCTGAGCGGGGAAGAAAAGAACGCGGGCGCTGTGGCGCGCGCACTCGCCGATCGCAAGGAGCTTACGGTTTGGCAATACGCCGTTCGCCACGGTCCTAATGGCGAACTGCAGAATGCGCCACTGCGGCAAGTCGGCCTATTGGCGCACAATTCATTAAGGGTAGAACCTTACTCCAGCCCGCTTCCCGTTCTTCCGCACGATTAGTTCCCACTTCTTGCGGTTGCGTCGCCGGAGCCGATCCTACAGAGTCAAAACTACCGGCGATGGCGCAAGCGACTGAGATGCTCAGGCGAAGCGCCGCTCGTTAGTCCGGCCTACCCCCCGGATAGGAGTATGTAATGGCCCAACATGCTATGCCCCCAGCGGCTTTTGCAACACCGGAACGCCGTAAGGCGGTATTCGCGCAATTGCAGGATTGGCTCGGCAACCGGTTCAGCCAAGCGCCGGCATTGCGCGAGCAGCATGGGCACACTCTGACTTGGCTGGAAAACCAGCCGCCGGACGCTGTCGCCTTTCCGCACAGCACGGAGGAGATTGTTCGTATCGTCAAGGTCTGCGCGGAGAACCGGCTGCCCCTTATCGCTTATGGTGCAGGCACCTCATTGGAGGGCCATCTGAACGCGCCCTATGGCGGTCTCGCACTTGATTTTTCGCATATGGACCAAGTCTTGCACGTTAATGCGAACGACATGGATTGCGAAGTGCAAGCGGGCTTAAAAAGGAAAACGCTTAACGAAAGCCTTAGGGATACCGGCTTGTTCTTTCCCGTCGATCCTGGAGCGGACGCTACCCTTGGCGGAATGGCGGCCACGAGAGCATCTGGTACCTGTGCGGTCCGCTACGGCACAATGCGCGACAACGTCATGAACGTGACCGCTGTCCTCGCCAGTGGCGAGGTTATCAAGACGGGCGGGCGCGCAAGAAAATCGTCCGCCGGATATGACCTCACCCGCCTTCTCGTAGGTTCCGAGGGGACGCTAGGAATTATCACTCAGCTAACCCTGCGCCTCTATGGAATCCCTGAATCCATTGTTTCCGCGGTTTGTCCCTTCACTGACCTTGAAGGAGCGTGCAAGGCGACTTCGGCAGCAATTCAGTTGGGTCTGGGTGTGGCCCGGATCGAATTGCTCGACGCCCTTCAGGTTCAGATCTGCAATCAATATTCGAAGCTGACCCTTCCCGAAGTCCCGACACTGTTCCTTGAGTTTCACGGCACGCCTGCCGCAACACAAGAGCAAGTGGATATATTTTCAGAGCTTGCTACGGAAAATGGCGGCGGCCCCTTATCACACACCGCTCATGCGGACGAACGTGCAAAACTTTGGCAGGCCCGCCATGACGTCTACTGGGCCCAGCGAGCTTATGGCGCCGGTAGATCGGCTTATGTCACCGATGTTTGTGTTCCAATTTCGAATTTGGCGGCGTGTGTGAAGGAGACGGAGGCCGACATAGAGGAGCTGCGGCTTACGGTCCCAATTGTGGGCCATGTGGGCGATGGGAACTTCCATGCCGTGCCCTTGATCGACATGCAGGACGCCGATGAGCTGAAGCGCGCGAAGATCTTTTCGGAAAGGATCGTCAAGCGGGCGCTGGCCTTCGAGGGCACCTGCACGGGGGAGCACGGGATTGGCCAGGGAAAAAGAACCTATCTCGCTGAAGAGGCAGGCGCCGGCATCGAGGTCATGCGCGCCATAAAACAGGCACTCGATCCTTATAACATCCTAAATCCAGGTAAGATAATATAACTGAATAGCTGGCGCCTCGCGGCGAGCTTCCTTCAAGCGCCGCAGCCAAGCAAAGAGGAAAAATTGGGCCGTATCCTCGCCACCTTTGCCACACTTCTAATTCTCGTTTTGGCTGCCGCTTTGGTGCTGCCCGCTTTCGTGGACTGGAAGGCTTACCGGCCGGATATTGAGCGCGCGGCATCGGCTGTCCTCGGCCGCAACGTCCAGATCAACGGCGATATTGAAATCGAGTTGCTGCCTGAGCCGCATTTGCGGGCGAGCAAAGTAGCCGCGGAGAACGGAATCGATGACGATACTCTCTTAACTGCCGATGCGGTCGATCTGACGCTTTCGCTTCAGGCGCTCTTTGCCGGGCAGGTGGAAGCAAGCAAACTGCGCCTCGTCCGGCCTTCCCTCACAGTTGATTTTTCGAAGCCATACAAGGCGGCCAAGAGCGGTAAGCCCGCTGGCGCGGGAAGTTCCTCCCCGGTCGCTGCCGGCGTCAGCGGCATCGAGATTGAAAACGGCAGGTTCTCGGTGATCTCGCTAAGCGGCGCGAAACACCAATCGCTGGTCCTGACCAAGATCAATGGGACGGTTCTTTCCATCCCTAATAACCATTCCTATCGCTTCAACGGCCAATTCGTTCACAATGGCGGCCAGTATGATGCGAAGTTCCTGGCCGCGGCTGGGGCGGATAAGACGGTAAAGATTTCCGGCACTGCGCTGGATCTGGCTTCCAAGGCCGCTTATCAGGCGGACGGCCTTTTAAGCGCCGCGCCAACTCCTGCGTTCGAAGGGTCTTTGGCGATCAACATGCCGCAAAGCGGCGCGGCCTTTGACGAATTTCCTCTCGAGGCCCAGTTGAAATCAACGGCGAAGATTGGCCTTTCGGACGCGGCACTCGGCGACATCACTCTGACGATCGATCCTCAGAACCGCCCGCAAGTCTTGGCTGGTACGGCAAGGATCGGATTCAGCGAGAAGGCCGCAGACATAGCGTTACAAGCGAGCTCGCTGGATGCGGACGCCTTGCTTTCGAACCCCGGCTCGGGCTTCCAACCGGCTGCGCCAAACGGCCAGGATTGGAGCAGCCTTAAGGCGGCGGCCGGCCGGTTTCTCTGGCTTTATCCAGACTTCAACCTGCGTTTTGCGCTGGATGCGGGATTAGTCCAGCTCAAAGGTGAGCCGCTTGAGAAGGTAACGATCCATGGATCGCGCAGCGGCGAGCGCTGGACCTTTGAGCAGGCAGAGGGGGCTTTGCCTGGCGATTCCTTCATCAAGCTTGCCGGAACCCTGAGAAGAGCAGACCGTGTAGATCGGCTTTCCGCTACCGCTTCGATCGAGGGCAAGAACCTCGGCAGGCTTAGCCGCTGGATAGCTCCAGCCGCAACACCAGCGAAAACCGCAGCGGGGCAAAGTTTTGCCTTGCGGGGAGCCTTGACGCTCTCGCCTGAGGTTACGGCCTTCGAAGGCGTGACCGGAAGCTTGGATGGGACTGCCTTCACTGGAAGCCTTCACCTCGACAGAGGGCCTAGCCGGAGACTGCAGCTATCACTGTCCGGAAACAATTTCGATTTCAGCAGCCTCACCGGAGAAGGGGAGCCCGCGGGCTTGTCGCCAGAGAGCGTGAAAGCTGCATGGCAAGCGGCCTCTTCCGGGATCGCTGAAATTGTCAGCGGCAGCGGGAGGGACATCGATATCGCCGATGTCGATATTTCAGCTGCAAGCGTCAAATTAGCTGGAACAGAAGCCAAGAATGTCGCTATCAAGGTGAAAGCTGATGGAAACCGCCTCACCATCGCAAGATTAGGCGTCGAAATGCCTGGGGGCCTGACAGTGCAGGGCGCGGGAGAATTCCCGCTCAGCGGCGCCGGACCGGGAAGCTTCGACGGCAAAATAGAGGCGAAGTCGCCGCAAGCCATCGCGCAGCTCGTTGCTCTTGCAGGATTGGATGCCAATTCCGGAGGGCGTCATCCCGAAGATTTCGCGCCAGGTTTGTTATCCCTTAGCTATGCAGCCGAGACTGGTACTGGCCGATCCTCGGCGCAGATTACCGGAAATCTCGGATTGATGCGTGTCGACGGCCGGGTGCAACTCGGAGGGATCCTCACTGACTGGGCAAAGGATCCGCTTTCTGGACAACTCCGCGTGTCAGCGCCCAACGGCAATAAGCTCGTTACCCTGATTTTTCCGTCTGCGATTCTTCCTCCAGAAGCTTCCGCTTCAAGCGGCGAGATTGCAATCCGGATTAACGGCACATCCGCGAAACTCGAGACTTCGGCCTCTCTCAATTCAGGTGCCTTGCAGGCACAGTTTGACGGAACCGGAGCATTCCCGGCCCGATCTCCAACGTTGATCGGCAGGTTCTCGGCATCAAGCCAATCCCCGGAACAGTTTTTGCCCGCGCCAGTGCTTGCTCTTCTTGGAGGGGAGCCTAAGGCAAACCTCCATGTTGACGCCGGGGTTACGCTTGCGCCAGGCCGCTTTGACGCGCAGGGGCTCAAGGCCGAGTCTCCCAAGAATGCCGTTACCGGCCATCTTGCCGTCAACACAGCCGGCGGCGTAACCAGAGCCAATGCGGATTTGAAAGCCGATTCCGCGTCACTGCCTAATCTTCTTTCCTATTTTCAAACACCGGCTGAAGCGCCCGCCTTGACCGTGCCCACCGCCCTTACGTCCGAACAAACAGCCCCAGCGCCAGAAATCTGGAGCAGCCGCCCGTTTTCGATAGCGGCGTTCCAAGACACCGTTGCAAACATCTCTCTTGGCGTAAAGGAGTTGAGCCTCGGTGACTCGTTGGTCCTTTCAGATGCGCGGATGGAGGCTAGACTTGGCAAGCAGCGCTTGGAGATCGGCACCATCGAAGGGAAAGCGTTCGGCGGTGACGTCGACGCATCGATGAACCTTGCTGTCAAAGGCAGCGCTGCGATGGAGGGCACCGCGAACATTGCGCTGAACGGCGTAAACTTATCCCTGGTACCGAATGCGGGCACCGTGCCAATGGCGACCGGAAAAGCATCGCTATCGCTTTCCGTGTCCGGACAGGGCTTAAGCCCGCGAGGCATCATCTCTGTGCTTCAGGGACGCGGAGTCATCAGCATTTCCGACGGCCAGCTCACAAGGCTGTCGCCGGGCGCCGTGCAAAAAAGCGCCGACGAGCTGCTTGCCAACCCGCTGCCACTTACGGAGGAGGCGATAAGCAAGAAAGTACTTGAGGCGGCTCAAACGAGCGATCTCGGCTTTCGCCGGCTCAAGATACCGCTAACGATCCATGATGGCCTTCTCGAAATTCGCCGTGCCTCTTTCCGCGGGCGTGACGCCACCGTTCGCATGGAGGGCTATCTCGATCTCAGCAAGATGGCCGTGGATAGCACTTGGCAGCTGGGGGTCCGGTCTGACCGGCGGGTAAAATGGCCGCCTGTCAAAATCCTTGTATCGGGGCCTCTGCGGGAGCTTGGCTCCCGTCCCAGAACGCTTTCCGCGGACGATTTTTCGCGTGCCATCCTTGTGCACAAGATGGAGGGCGACATAGCCCGCCTTGAAGGACTGAATAAGCCGCAGCCCGCGGCACAGCCGTGGACGACAACCCAAGAAGAGACGCAAAAACACGATCGCGGCCGCAAGCGCAATAGGAAAAAGCCGGAGGAAGGGTCGCCTCAGCCCGCCGCGGGTGCTGCAGGGCAGCGACAGACCCCCGCGCAGGCTGCTACATCAGATTTCGAGGCTCGGATTCGCGATGCTCTGAAAAATCAGGCGAAGTCCGCAGGCCAGTAGGAATGCATTCGCGGCCGGCGCCCTAGCTGTCTGCGAAGCTATTCCTTTACGGCGGGGGCTTCCGGAAGCGCACTCCACTCCGCCCATGAGCCGTCATAGACGGACGCGTATTCGTTACCCAAAATTGAGAGGCCAAGAGCAAGAATGCACGCGGAGACGCCGGAGCCGCATGTGGCGATAACGGGTCTATCGGCGTCCGCCCCCGCTGCTTCGAAGGCAGCGCGGATTTCTGGAGCGGACTTCATGGTACCATCCGCGTTGATCAGCCCTGCGTAATGTACGTTGAACGCGCCCGGCATGTGGCCAAGCCGGGGAACTGGGCGCAGTTCGGCCTCCTGTCCTAGAAAACGGGCCCTGGCGCGCGCGTCCACGATCTGCCGGGGCTTTGGCCCCAGTGCCGCCATAACATCCTTCGCATCCCGCACAAGCTCAGCGTTCTTGCGGGCGGTGAAATGACGTTCCGAGCGAGGGTGAGGAGGCCCATCCTCCAATGGCCGCTCTTCCTGCTTCCACTTCTTGAGGCCGCCGTTCAAGACCGCAACATCCTCGTGACCCATGACCCGGAACATCCACCAGGCGCGCGGCGCACTGAAGATCCCACGATTGTCGTAGACGATCACCTTCATTCCGTCGCCTACACCCATATGGCGCATGCGTGAGGCGAACTTCTCCGGAGGAGGCAACATGTGAGGCAGGGAGGAGGAAGTATCCGAAATTTCATCGATGTCGAAAAAGAGCGCACCTGGAATGTGAGCCTCGCGATAGAGTTCGTAAGGCTTCCTGGCGTCGGCCGGCATATATAGGGAAGCGTCCATGATAACGATGCCGGGAGCGCCCAAGCGTTCTTGAAGCCAATCCGTCTCGACGAGCCATTTTGAAGAGAAATCTGTCATTCCACCCCCTAGAGCATCAATTGTAACTACTTGATGTTATTCGAACACATCCGGCAAGCGCTGCCTTTGTTCCAGCCATGGCGGCACCGGCAAGGCTTTTTCACGCAGAAATTCCGGATTGAACATTTTGGACTGATAGCGGGTGCCGTAATCGCATAATACGGTGACGATGGTGTGGCCTGGGCCGAGATCGCGAGCCAGCCGAACAGCACCGGCTACGTTGATGCCGCTCGATCCGCCCAAACACAAACCTTCCTCCTCCACAAGACGGAAAACCACTTCCAACGCTTCCGCGTCCGGAATCTGATAAGCGCGGTCGACAATGACGCCTTCAAGATTTGCGGTAATGCGGCCCTGGCCGATACCCTCGGTTATGGAAGAGCCCGCCGCTTTTAGCTCGCCGAGCGCGTAATAATTGAAAATCGCCGAACCGAAGGGGTCGGCTACTCCAATGATAATCCCGCTCCGCTTGGACTTTAATCCGAGTGAGACCCCGCCCAGCGTGCCCCCGGTTCCGACCGAACAGATGAAAGCGTCAACCTTTCCCCCGGTCTGCGCCCAAATCTCCTCGGCCGTCGTTTCGACGTGCCCCTGGCGGTTGGCGACGTTGTCGAATTGATTGGCCCAGACAGCCCCTTCCGGCAGCGTCTCGTTGAGCTTCGCTGCCAGGCGCTGCGAATATTTCACGTAGTTGTTCGGGTTCTTGTAGGGGACAGCCGGCACTTCCACCAACTCCGCCCCCATTACCTTCAGCGTGTCCTTCTTCTCCTGGCTCTGCGTTTCCGGAATGACGATGACCGTCTTGTAACCCATCGCGTTAGCAACGAGGGCTAGCCCGATCCCGGTGTTGCCGGCCGTGCCTTCGACAATAGTGCCGCCGGGCTTCAGGGCGCCGCGCTTGACCGCATCCTCAATAATGAACAGTGCGGCGCGGTCCTTTACCGACTGCCCCGGATTCATAAACTCCGCCTTGCCCAGAATTTCGCATCCCGTTTCCTCGGAAGCCCGGCGCAGGCGAATAAGCGGTGTGTTGCCAATAGCGGCCAGAACAGATGGCTTGATGGCAGAGTCTTGAAGGGACACCATAGTACCGTGGGGGCAGCCGCGATCTTTCGCTTAAGATGGACCCGTTTGCCGGCGCCTGCAACTGCTCATCCCCAGGTTCAAGGCGCTGCTTGGCGCTAGCCCTCGCCTAAATCTATGATATATCTTGCGGCGATTGCGGTCCGCGGCGGGCGTGGCGGAATTGGTAGACGCGCTGGATTTAGGTTCCAGTGACGCAAGTCGTGGGGGTTCAAGTCCCTCCGCCCGCACCACTAATGAAAACAAAAGCTTACGGGCATTTTTGGCCTAAACTGGTCTGCTACCCGGAAAGTGGTCAGGTGAATCGGTTAGTCTCGGCTTCGCAAATGGAGCTGAGAGATGGCGAAACGAGCCAAACCGGAAGAGATCATTGCCAAGCTGCGTGAAGTAGAGGTCCG
>JBAUNL010000297.1:0-6778 GCA_049579205.1 Rhodomicrobium sp.
GCGGTGAACACCACGATGGTTTTGCCGTCGAAGCCGTTGGCTTTAAGCTCTTCGAGCAGCTGAACCACATGCCTGTCGCAGTCACGGATACAGTTGAAGTAGTAGTTTTGCAACAAGCCGCCACCTGCGATCTTCGTCCGGCCACTGGCCAACTAAAATATCCTGCGACAACTGGTATTGAAGATGCGCGGGCGGCCTGCCGGGCGCGTCGAGCGGCTGATGGCGCGTCGCCTGCAGCGGGACATCCCACTCCGCGCGGTAAATCTCGTTGCCGGGCGGCCGGTCAATTGGGAAGGCGTGGGTCTTGCCCTGTACAGTCTCGCCGGGCAAATCGGAATTGACCCACATGACGTCATGCGGATTGACCAGATTCACAGCCATGAACCATGGCTTACCCTGCGCCTCCAATTCATGTGCCTTGGTCCGAAGCCAAGTCATGGCGGAGCCGGTGGAATAGTCGTCGTAGGAGTATCCACCGAGCGCGCCGTCAATCAGGTCACCGACTCCCAGAAAATCCGCGAACCCGTACGATTCGATGATTTCGCGGTTCTTGAGCAGCGAGGCGTCAACCGGCTGCCGCGCTGAGGCGATATTTTCGCTCAGGTGCCACTTCCCTTGATAGGCGGCGTGGTAGCCGAGCTGTTGCAGACGATGGCCAATCGTCGCCACGCTAGTGGACATATTGGCCTGCCAGGGAACGCCCATGTTGTCGAAGACGCCGGTATGCGGGATATGCTGACCCGTGTAGACGGTGGATCGCGCCGATGAGCACACCTGCGAGGCAACTTGATGATTGAGGAACGTAGTACCGTTCTTCTTCAGATATTCGCGTCCCGGCACCGGAAAGGGCCATTTCTCAAGAAATGCTCTTGATCGACGAAGAGGAACAGAAAATTGTAGTCCGGTGGTGGCGCGTCGGGCGCCTTCGCCGGGAGCGCTAACTGAGTGAGTTCTGCCGAGGCGGGGGAAGCCGCCGAAACGGATAACAGATTGGCGCCAAGCAGAACACTACCACCGCCGAGGACATCACGGCGTGAAGGATTTCCGGAAGGTTCGCGAGGCACAGTCATGAGGTTTGTCTCCCGGCTCTGTAAATTGACCGCGGGGGCGAGGCCTAAGAGCGCGCGAGATGCTCATCGTGGCGCAGGCAGATAAGTCCGCGTCGATATTAACGCTAGAGAGAGCGCGGCGCCAGGGCGAGGGTCGATTGCACTTGGGTTAACACGCGATAGTCTTGAGAATGGTGTACTTTAGCTTAATATCTTCCACGCTTCATCGTAAATCAAGATCCGAAAAACATTGTTATCTTTGCAAAGATATGGATGACGACTGAAGGACTTGGCTCGGGCAGCAAGCCCCGCTTTTGCTACAGCAGCCGATAGAAATGCTAAACCGTTCAGGGGGCCTCAGCTGCAATTTTAGGAATGATTTCAATCGGGCATAGCTTTCAGCAGTGCAATCGCTAATGCCGCAATTTGGGAAAAAAGATAACCTTGCGGTCATGATCTTCGCCGATCACCCCTAAGGACGTTTACGCGACTTGACAGCCAAACACCAAGGCGCAGGTGAGCTTGATTGAGTTGGCAGTCAGCACGAGCAGGCGAAGTAAATCGCAGCAATTGATATGAAGGTGTTTACCGCTCAGACATTCGTGTGTGCTTCGCTATCACTGTGCAGGCCCGGCAGCAGGAATAAGCCTTCTTTGGAGCCGTCCATTGCCGCCGTTTGTCGTACAAACAGCTCAGTCAATAGGCCGTTGCTTTGTGGGGCGGCGCGTACGCCTCTGCCGCGGGCTTTTGTGCGTAGCCTTGGCGGCGCTGGCGTTGGCGGCCTGCGGTCAGGAAAACGCCTTTGTTGCTCCGCCCCCGCCCACGGTCGTTGTTGCAAAACCACTACAAAAACCCATGGTCCAGTATGTCAAGGCTACGGGTAACACAGCGGCTCTAAATACCGTTGCTCTTGTAGCGCGCGTGCAGGGATACCTGGAAAAGATAAATTACCAGGACGGCGCGCATGTGAAGAAGGGAACGGTGCTGTTCGAAATTCAGCGCAACACCTATGAGGCGCAACTTGAGCAGGCCAAAGCGAGCCTGGCTTCCGCGCAGGCTACTGCCCTTAATGACGAAATCAACTATCGGCGAGTGATTGCTCTAGCACGTCAGGGCAACTTAGCGGTTACGCAGCAGCGGGTCGACAACGCCAAGGCCACGCTCGACTCAGCAAACGCTTCGGTGGAGAGTGCGAAAGCCAGTGTGGAGCTCGCAGAAATAAATCTCGGCTATACGCGCGTGACGGCGCCATTCGATGGCCTTGTAACGAGACACCTTGCCGATATTGGCGCTCTCGTCGGCTCCGGCGGTTCGACCACGCTCGCGACCATCCTCCAGATCCAGCCGATCTATGTCTATTACACGGTTAGCGAGAGCGTGGTGTTGCGTTTCAAACAGAGACGGGCCGCGGAAGGCCACTCCCAACAGGACTATCACAACGTCCCGGTTGAAATAGGCTTGATGACCGATAAGGATTATCCCTACCGCGGTCACATCGACTATATCGCGCCCCAGGTCGACCCCGCGACCGGGACCCTAGAAGTGCGCGGGATTTTTGAGAATAAGGATCAGTTTCTCTTGCCTGGCTTTTTTGTGCGTGTGCGGGTTCCGTTTCAGCGCGAAGAAAACGCGCTCTGGGTTGATGAAAGCGCAATCGGCCAAAATCAGGCCGGCGAATATCTACTCGTTTTGGGCAAGGATAACGTCGTGGAGCAGCGGCAGGTCAAGACCGGCGAAGCCGAGGGAGGCTTGAAGGTCGTCGAGTCTGGGATCACCGCAAATGACTGGGTCGTAACAAGTGGGATTCAACGCGCGGTGCCCGGACAAAAAGTGAAGCCGGAAGAGCGCACGATGATAACGGCGGCCGCCGGACAATGAGAGTTAAGCGCTTTCTTCTTCGCAAAGCGCGGCCGGCAGGTTGACTATGTTTTCCCGCTACTTCATCGAGCACCCCGTCCTTTCCAACGTTATCGCGATCGTCATCGTCGTAATCGGTGCCGTTTCCTATCTCAGGCTTCCTGTCGCTCAATATCCGAACGTCGTGCCGCCTACGGTCCAAGTGACGACAACCTATCCAGGCGCCAGCGCCCAGGTGGTTATGAATACCATTGCCCTGCCCATTGAGCAGCAGGTGAACGGCGTCGACAATATGCTCTACATGCAGTCCACGAGCACCAGCGACGGCGTCTATTCACTCATCGTGACCTTTGCGATTGGCACAAACCCGGATATGGACCAGGTGCTGGTTCAGAATCGCGTGTCAGATGCGCTCGCGCAACTGCCCCAATCGGTGCAGGTACAGGGTGTTACGGTACAGAAGCAGTCGACTTCCATTCTGGAGTTCCTGAATCTTTCCTCACCCGATAGGCGTTACGATAGCCTCTTCCTTGCGAATTATGGCGTTATCAATTTACAGAACGAGCTTGCACGCCTGCCGGGGGTAGGCAATGTGACGATCATCGGCACCGGCCAATATGCGATCCGGGTTTGGATGAACCCGGATCTGCTGCAGTCTTTTGGACTTACGCCGAATGATGTGGTGCTGGCCATTCAGCAGCAGAGCCAGGAGGTGACCGCGGGCAACATAGGAATGCCGCCCGCACCAAAGAACCAAGCCTTCCAATACACGGTGAATGTTCCCGGCCGCTTTAGCGACCCCAAGCAGTTCGAGAACATTATCGTGAAGGCGAGCAATGCCAATGGCGGTCAGGTCGTTCGCGTTAAGAATATCGGCTATGCCGAGCTGGGCGCGCAGACCTACACCCAGAACTTTACAGTGGATAACCTGCCCTCGGCGGGGATCGCCATCTCCTTGCTGCCAGGCGCGAACGCTCTCGACACGGCAACTCGCGTGAAAGCGAAAATGGATGAGCTCGCGAAAAATTTCCCGCCGGGCCTAGTCTACACCATACCGTTCAACACGACCGACTTTGTGAATGCTTCGATTAACGAGGTTTACCGCACTCTCTTTGAAGCGGGCGCCTTGGTGCTCATCGTCATCCTTGTCTTCCTGCAAGATTGGCGGGCCACTTTGGTGCCCGCGACCACTGTGCCTGTCACCATCATCGGCGCCTTTGCCGCAATGGCGGCGCTGGGTTTCACCGTGAATATGTCCACACTCTTCGCACTCGTGCTTGTGATCGGCATCGTTGTCGACGACGCGATCGTTATTGTCGAAGGGGTCGCGCACTATGTTGAGCAGGGGTTGCCGGGGCGGGAAGCAGCGGTCAAGGCCATGCGTGAATTGACCGGACCCGTTTTGGGCATCACGCTCGTGTTGATGTCGGTCTTTCTTCCGGCAGCTTTTCTGCCGGGGCTGACGGGGCAGATCTACCGGCAATTTGCCCTCGTTATTGCGTCGACGGCTTTTATCAGCGCGATCAACGCGTTGACTTTGAAGCCGACGCAATCTGCCTTATGGCTTCGGCCAGCAGTCCCGCCCGAACAGCGCAACCTTTTCTTCCGCATTTTCAACCGGGTCTATGGCGCGTCCGAGCGCACCTATACTCGCCTAGTAACCGCAATGGTCCGGCGCAGCGGGATGGTGGCGGTCATCGGTCTTGTCCTCATCTGCCTTGCCGTCTGGGGCATCGGCCGCGTGCCTACCGCTTTTCTTCCCCTTGAAGATCAGGGCTATCTCATAATCAGCGCACAGCTGCCCGACGGCGCATCGCTGGAACGTACGCAACGCGTCATGGAAAAGGTCACCAATGTTGCAAAGGGGGTTTCCGGCGTTGAGCGGGTTGTAGCAATCAGCGGCATGTCGTTGCTCGACAACAGGGCCACGCTTTCAAGTGCGGGGACCGCTTTCGTCATCCTGAAGAGCTGGGGCGAACGCGATCCGAAAGGCCAAACCGCGTTTGCGTTGTCGAATATTCTGAAGGCCGCCCTTCAAAAGCACATCCTGGAGGCGGTCACTATTGTGGTTCCTCCGCCGCCCATTCAGGGAATCGGCAATGCCGGGGGTTTCACAATGGAGGTCGAGCTCAGGAATGGGAACGTCGATTTTTCCGAGCTGCAAAGCGTCTCAACCGGATTCGTCAACGATGCCAAATCCCAGTCGGCAGTGCAAACCATCTTTACTCCATTCCGCGCTTCTGTCCCTCAGATTCTCGCCACGGTCGATAGGACCAAGGCCGAAACGCTTGGTGTCACGGTTGGGCAAGTTTTCCAGGCATTGGAAAGCTACCTCGGTTCGACCTATGTCGGGCAGATCAATAAATTCGGCCATGTTTTCCAGGTTTACGTCCAGTCGCAATCGCAATACCGGTCGCGGCCCCGCGACATCGCCCAGTACAAAATCAGAACGCCGAACGGCGGCATGGTGCCTCTCGGCACCCTTGTCCAGCTCAGGAGAACTGAGGGCCCGTCGGTTATCACCCTCTACAACCTTTACCCAGCAGCCACGATTACAGGCACATCATCACCGCAATTCAGCTCCGGACAAACCATGGGGCTGCTGGAACAAGTTGCTGCCAAGTCGCTTCCGCCTGGTACCGGCTATGATTGGAGCGACATGTCCTATCAGGAGCAGATAACCGGCAATCAAATTTATTACGTTTTCGCGCTTTCGCTCCTCCTCGTTTACCTTGTGCTTGCGGGCCAGTACGAGAGCTGGCTTCGGCCTCTTGCAGTAATTCTCAGCGTACCGCTTTCCTTACTCGGCGTGGCCGTCGCCCTTGGTGTGGGTGGCTTCCCGAACGATCTTTACACCCAGATCG
This sequence comes from Rhodomicrobium sp., assembly GCA_049579205.1. GTDB lineage: Bacteria > Pseudomonadota > Alphaproteobacteria > Rhizobiales > Rhodomicrobiaceae > Rhodomicrobium. The sequence goes on from JBAUNL010000297.1 coordinate 5,771, forward strand.
GTCTCATCCTGCTCATTGCGCTTTCAGCCAAGAACGCCATCCTCATCGTGGAATATGCCCGCGACCAGCATGAGGCAGGCATGGGCATCGTTGAGTCCGCAATCGAAGCCGCGCGGCGGCGCTTACGGCCGATACTCATGACGTCTTTTGCGTTCATTCTGGGCGTCTTCCCGCTCGTTATCGCAACCGGCGCAGGGGCAGCTTCACGCCAGTCAATCGGCATCGCAGTGTTCAGCGGGATGCTCGCGTCCACTCTCCTCGCCATGCTTTTTGTGCCGGCGTTCTACGTGGTGATGCAGCGCTTGGAGGAATGGCGCCACGCGCGGAAAAAGAGCGGCGCCAAGGTTTCTGCCGCGGAGTAGTGCCAGGATGACCCCGGTCCGCTCAATCGGCCTACGTGTTGTTGCTGCAATGCGGCTGCGTACGAAAGTAAGAGGGCAATTTGCCCGCGGGGCAAAAAAGGCGGGTACCTGGTCGATTTTCGGCCGAGCGAACCCATCGAAATTTCCGGTCTTATGTAGCAAACGCACCAACAAAAAACTAGATGAATCAGTGCGTTATCCCCTATTTTTGGGGTATCTCCGAAGCTTACCTCATAAGCGACCTAAAGGCCAAGCAGGAAGAAATCAAAAAGCGGATCTCCAAGCTCAAGAAGGAGATCAAGGAGAACCGGGCGGAGCTCGCCGCCGTCAGCAAGACCCTTCTCATATTCTGAGAGAAGCCGCGCGCAGGCTGGAATAGATTATTCCGCAGGGGCGAGGAGGTGCCTAAGACCGTCTTCGGCATTCTAAGGACCACTAGCGAGGCCCTAGACATCGATCAGATCGCCACGGCAGTCATGGAAGAACACGGCTTCGATTCAAGCGATCTCGAGTTAGCCGAGGGTGCATATTTTATCAAAATTGTAACGCACTTTGGCGGGTAGGAAACGCAGTTACCCCGCAGGTTTTGGTTTGGTGACGAGGAAGGGAGGAGTGAAATCAAAGAGGTGCAAAATGAAATACGCAT
>JBAUNL010000298.1:0-9330 GCA_049579205.1 Rhodomicrobium sp.
CATTGCCGGCTCCGAATGGTCAACCAAGAGGTATTTATCGATGGACTTGCTGAGAGACCACAAACTGGAGAACGCCACCGCCTGAGCCCAAGCCGGGCGTCGGCCAGCCACAATGAAAGTGCGAATATTCTGGACACTACCGTCTCGACTGGAATTCTTACGTTATTTCATGATCTTATACCCGTTAAAGCTTTCGCAAGCCGATTTGCCTATTGTAGCAAATTAAGAAATCGGGGTGGCTCTACTTTACGTCACAGAAAAATTGGAAATGCAAATTTTTCCGAATTTTGAGTTCGGGCTCATAAGCGCGCTATAGGGGCGATGGTAGCACTCGGGAAATGGGCCTTGCGGTCAGGTGACTATTCAACCCATGATAACACTATTGACGAGCGGGTTACTGTGAGCCTCAGCGAGCGGACCTGAGAAGATGATTTCGCCGCGCTCTATAACATAGATTTTGTCAATCGACTCTGGCACATGGTGGATGTTTGACTCGGCAAGAAGTATTGCGCAGCCCATACCGCGAATGGAGCCGATCCCGGTGGCGATTTCAGGGATGATGACAGGCGATAAGCCTTCGAAGGGTTCATCGAGCAAAAGAAGCTTAGGATCCAGCGCAAGTGCACGCGCCACCGACAGCATTTTGCGTTCTCCACCGGAAAGCTGCGCTCCACCGCGAGACTTATAGCGAACCAGCTTTGGAAACACTTCATAGGCGAGGCTGAGCCGGTCTTTCGCGGACCTGTCCGAGTGCGGCCGGGTCCAGACTGGAAGCTCGATATTCTCTGCAACCGTGAGGTCGCCAAAAACCTCCGATTCCTCTGGAGAGAAGCCAATTCCAAGGCGCGCAATCTTCCACGGTGGCAAGCCTGAGATTGGCTTTCCGTTAGCCTCGATCAATCCGGAAACTGGCTTCCGGTAGCCCATAATGGTTCGGAACGCTGTTGTCTTTCCCGCGCCGTTTCGGCCGAACAGGCAGACGAACTCTTCTTCATGGACGTGTAAAGTAACGCCATTAAGTATGCGGCTGCCTTCTATATCAACGGTGAGATTAGTGACGGAGAGCATGGTGTCGCACCCCTCCTGCAATCACTGGAGGTTTGCCAGCCACTGCTGCAACAAGAGCGTCATTGGCGAAAAATGCCTCTGTCGGCAAATCCGCGAGGATACGGCCCTCTTGCATGGCGATGATGCGCTTCGAATAACGATGCACCAATTCCATGTCGTGTTCGACAAGGATGATCGAACGGATGCCAGCAGATTTCGCTGCTTCAAGCAGCACCTTCATAACAATATGTTTGTCTGAGGTGCTCACGCCGCTTGTCGGCTCATCGAGCAGGATGAGTTCGGGCTTCAAGGTGAATGCGCTCGCAATATCCAGGAGCTTCTTCTCACCTTGGGAGAGATGAGCGGAACTGGTTTCGAGGCGGTTTGCAAGATTGAAGATAGTGGCGACGAACTCGCATTCGGCACGAACGGCTTTATCGGCGGAGACACGGCGAAGTGAGTTTCGCAGTTTCTCAGGCCGCGATGCTATGCCTATGGACAGCGTCTCCCGAACTGTGAGAGTTGGGAAGATTTGAACGAGCTGAAAGGCTCGCGCCATCCCCCTCCGGGATAGCTCGACCGGCCCTACGCCAGCAATGTCCCGGTCTTTGAACTGGATTAAGCCGGCAGTCGGCCTCAATAGCCCGGTGACGACATTGACAAGCGTTGTCTTGCCGGCTCCGTTCGGTCCTATGACTGCCACGAATTCATCGGCATCGACGCGGAAGGAAATGTCGCTCAGTGCGCGGAAACTGCCGTAGTTCTTCGAGACATTCTGCGCCATCAAAAGGGCTGTCACGATAACCCCCGGCGAAGAGACTGAAAAAGGCCAGCGAGGCCGCCAGGAGCGAAGATAATCACGGAGACAAGGATGGCGCCAAGGATAAAACGCCAATAATCGGTCGCAGCTATCAGCGCATCCTGCAGAAATACAAAGACGAAGGCGCCAAGTGCGGGCCCGGCGAAGGAACCGCTCCCGCCGAGCACGGTCATGAAGACAAGGTTGCCTGATTGGGTCCAGTAACCAAGCTCGGGATCAGCCAGACCAACGCTCACTCCGATCAAAACGCCCGCGACCGAGCAGTAGACAGCCGAAATTACAAAGGCCCACAACCTTGTCCGTTCAACATGGACGCTGAGATAGGCTGCCTTTTGAGGATTGTCGCGCGTTGCACGCATGTGAAGGCCGAGCGGTGAGTGCACGATGCGCCAAGCCAGGAAGCCAAGGATCGCAAGCAGCGCAAGCGAGTACAAATAGAAGGGACCAATCAGAAAGGCGGTCTTGCCGCCGCCAAAGTCCATTCCTGCTAGCAAGGGCCGGTTGACCCTCATGCCTTGATCCCCGCCAGTTACATTGTAGAATTTGAACAGGAAGGAGTGAAAGGTCATTCCGAAAGCAAGCGTCAGCATCGCGAAGAAGATCTTGGTGTAGCGAACGCAAAGCAGGCCGATAAGTAGCGCCGCGACTGCCGAAATCAATGCGGCGGCGAGGAGAATGAGTTCCAGATAGTGAATTCCGATTTTCGACGTGAAAACGGCCGCCGTGTAAGCTCCGATCGCTATGAACATCGCATGGCCAAACGACAGGAGCCCGCAATAGCCCATTAGAAGATTGAAACCGAGAAGCGCGATTGAATAAGCAACGAAGGTTCCGAGCAGTGTTACCGTATAGGGGCTCACAAGAAAGGGCGCAGCCGCGAGAGCCAACAACACAGTCGCGGCGAGAGCGAGAGGCCAAACCTCTGGATGGGTCCGGGGAAGTGCTGTACTTCGATTTGCAACCACATCGGCCTTCATGGCCGCGCTTTTCCAAGAATGCCGCCAGGACGAACGATCAAGACGGCAATCACGATCAGGTACACGCTCAAGATTTCCGCCTCGGGAAGCTTCGATATCGCAAGGGCTCGCACCAGGCCCACAATTAATGCCCCAAGCAGCGCGCCTCGCATGCTGCCAAGCCCACCGATGACAATGACCGCAAAAGCCTCAACAATAAGCTCCACGGACATCTCAAGTGATGCAGCAGATGCGGGAACCACCAGAGCGCCCCCGAGGGTGCCGAGCATGCAGCCCGCCGTGAAGACCAAAACGTAAATCTGTCCGGCGTTAGCGCCGAGGCCCTCCGCCATGTCGCGATTTTCAGCGGTTGCCCGAATGATTTTCCCGAGAGACGTTCGCTGAAGAAACAGCCCAAGCCCTGCCGCCAAGGCAATACTTGCGGCGATGACAATCAAATTATAGGCGGGAACCTGAACCCCACCGAGAATGACGGTACCGTAAGCAAGATATGCCTTCTCCATCGTTTGCGGAGCCGACCCCCAGAAAAAGCGGATGATGTCCTGAAACATCAGGAGAAGGCCGAATGTCAGCAGAAGCTGATGACTCTCTTCGCGCCGGTAGACTGTGCGCAGCACCCGTTCCACAGGAAGGCCAACAAGCCCGATAAGAAGCGCGGAGGCGAGCAGAACAGGAAAGAAATATCCGATGGGTATCCCGTAAGAGGTCATCGCGGACACCGCCGAGACCCCGAAATAGGCCCCAAGCGCGTAAAACGATCCACAGGCGAGATTAAGGATGCGCTGCACGCCGAAAACGAGCTGAAGACCGGCTGCAACAAGAAAAAGGACGGCAGCGTGGAAGACGCCCCCGAGGAAGATGTCAAACCACGCTGTCAATGTCCCACCAGGCGCTCAGAACTGCCTTTGCCCATCTGCCTCAAACATCAATCGGCATGGGCGCGGTCTTAATCCACTCCCAGAAATCCACCCCCTGTGGCTTTTGCAACTTTGCCGCTGAAATCGCTTCTACCTTTGAGAGCGTCGGAAAGGAGTATTCGTTTTTGTTGGAGGACGGCCCCTGATAGAAGACCTGCTCCGCAATTTTGTCGCTGCGGAAACGGCCAGGCCCGCCAAGGCCTTCGATCTCACGGCCAGGAATAGCTGCGATCACGTCTTCGGTCTTCGGCCACTTCCCAGATGCCTTGTAAGCTGCTTCGACACCTGCCTTATAGGCTGCTAGGGCAAAATAGGCGCGGTCAGCCTCCCAATGCGGCGCCTCTTTATACCGGTCGAGATAATGGGAAACGAACTCCTTCTGCAGCGATGAAGCGTTTGGGAGAGCGAAGTAAAGAGTGTTGTATCCAAGGATTGTGCCTTCCGGAACGAACTCTTTGTTGAGCTGATTGATCTGCCAGGTTGCGGCAGGAAGAACGAGCTTCACGCCGTTGAAGAGGCCGGATGCGTGGCCTTGCTTCAAGAATACGGGGAGATCGGCAAACAACATCGACGAGAAGATCAAGTCGGGCTTTGCCGCGCTTAGAGCCGCAACATTTGAGGTCAGATCGAGGGTGCCGACCTTTGGCCATTGCTCGGCTACGACCTCGTACTCAATCTTATAGCGCTTCAGGAGCAGCTGGAACGCTTCCCAGTTGTTCCGGCCGTAGGAGTAATCCGGATTAATTCCCGCAACCTTCTTGAATTGTCCCTTGAAGAGCTTCAATACGAGAAGCGAGCTCATCACCGCTTCACACTCATTGTCGGTGCTTCGGAAGACAAAATTTGGATTGGGCATCGTTTCCTTGACCCCGTCCTGGGTCGTGCCATCCCAGAGGATTAAAAGCGCCCGCTCATCTTCCGCCGCAGGTGCTACCCCAAGCGAAACACCGGTGGATACAATACCTTGAACGCAATCCACTTTTTCTTGCAGAACCAGGCGGCGGAAGCGCTCGATCGTGTCCTTTGGGTTTGACTCTTCTTCTATGACGAGTTCGATTTGCCGGCCTGCAATACCGCCGTTCTTGTTGATGCGATCGGCACCCCACTGCACGCCACGCAACCCGCACTCCCCGATTGTCGCGGCCGCTCCCGCTTTCGGAGCCAGAATTCCTATTCTAAGCCTCTGATTCTGGGCGATGGCAGGCGCCGCTATAGGCAACGTCAGTGCCGCCGCGCCCGATGCCGCAAGTCCTTGTCCAAACTGTCTGCGGGTCAGTTTCATGTTGGCGGCCTCCTTTGAACCGGCGGATTTTTGCTTCGTCGGGGAGAGTCTTTGCCGCTCTCCGCCTGACTTCTCCGTCCCTAGATTCTTGATATGCGACTGATATATTTCTAGGCGCTTCCGACCGACTTGCAACAAATTACCCGCCGGTGCGCCTCAGCCTTTTGGACTAAAGGCGCTTATGAATGCGCCGTTGATGGCATCAGCAAGATGATCACTGTAAGGCACGCAGTCCTACACGCCTCCTTCTTTACTTAAAACAGGATGACGCTTCGGATGACTGTGCCGGCTTTTAATGCGGCGAATCCATCGTTGATCTGGTCAAGGCTGATCCTCTGAGTGATCATCGGCTCCAGTTGCAGCTTTCCGCTGAGATAGGCTTCGCTCAAAAGGGGGAAGTCGCGAGCCGGACGCGCCCCACCATAACTGGAGCGGCGAATACGTTTTTCCTGCATAAGCGATCCCCAGCGAAAGCGGATGTCTGCATTTACATCCGTCTTGCCGAGCCAGATGATTTCGCCGCCGGGGCGCACTGCCTCAGTAGAAAGCCTGAAACCTGCTTCGTTACCGGCACTCTCGATCACCACATCAGCGCCGCGGCCTGCGGAAAGGTCCTTCGCCACCTTCACCGCTTCTTCATTCCCGGCATTAACTGCATGTGTCGCGCCGAGCCTGACCGCCAACTCGAGTTTCTGAGAGATGAGATCAACGGCGATGATTTTTCCTGCGCCCGCGAGGACGGCCCCTTGAACCGCACTAAGGCCAACGGCGCCGCAGCCGATCACCATGACTGTATCGCCGTAGGCCATGTGCGCGACATTCAAAGCCGCCCCAACGCCCGTCATGACCCCGCACCCGATCAGGCAAGCTGCATCAAAAGGGATTTCTTTTGACACCGGCACGGCACAATGTGCTGGAACAACGCAATATTCCGCAAAGGAGCCGAGGAACATAAGCTGGTGCAGTTCGTGGGACTGCAGAGCGAGCCGCGCCTCGCCATCGAAATGTTTGGAGCGCGTGCCCTCCCGCAAATAGCTTTCGCAAAGGATCGGAAGATCACGATCGCAATAGAAGCAATGCCCGCAGTGTGGATTCCAGGAGAGGATGACATGGTCTCCGAGGTTGACGCCTTGTGCGGCCGCGCCAACCGCTTCCACGACGCCGGCGGCTTCATGGCCAAGAACGATAGGAACCGGAGCCCGCAACTGCCCGTCGATGACTTCGAGGTCAGTATGGCAGAGGCCCGCGGCCTTGATACGGACCAGTACATCCGTCTCCTTGAGCCGCGTGATGTGAATGTACTCAATTCTTAAGGGTTCGCCGTAAGTGAAGAGAACGGCAGCTTTGAATGCGCGATCGATCATGTGGCTGTCCAATGCCGAGCGCTATTCCGTTCGCGCCGTGCTATCGGGCTTCTTCCTCGACACCTCCGGGAAAATCCACATTGAAACGACCGCGATTACGCCGAAGAGCAAAGCCGCATAGCTCGGCCCGATCTTGCCGATGCCTTGCTGGAAGAAGTAACCGCCGATGGCCGCTAAGGCGACTATGATCGAAAAAAATAGTTTGACTCTGGGGGGCATGCTTTCCTCTCTTCAGGTCCTATCAGATGCTCGAAGAACGAAGTCCTGAGCCCCTGCTGCAAGCAAGATAGCGATCACAAGCATTAGGAGCGTGGCGAGGAGGGCAAGCCCAGCCTTGCTCGCTTTGATGGCGTCCGGCAAATCTTGCGCGATAAACGGGGAGCCGAGAAAAATAAGGCCTCCAACCACGACGATGGATGTCCAACGCAATTCCTTAAAACAGTAGACCAGAGTGAGCGCCGTAACAGCCAGGAGAAAGGCTACATTCGTACATAGAAGCGCGGCGCCGCCTGCCGTACGGATGCTGGTTGGAGCTTGGGCGAAAGGGAAGAGCCCCGAGAGGTGGATCGCACCAGCGCAGCAAATGAGCCAAGCCACAGCAAAAATGGCCAGGGCTCGCGTATTGGGCTCGATTGCGTCCAAGATGCATCTCCCGAAGAAGGCTCAGATCGTATATCAATCATATATCAGCTGCAAGCTGTCACGCTTATCAGCAGCACCACATGCGGCCAAGGGAGGAGATTATGAGTAAGATTTACCGGGGCGACCGCACCATCGATGGGATTACCGTGACCGTCGACGGCAGGCCATTGCCGGAGCGGACAGATATTAAACCAATTTGCGAGGACGGTTTCGAATGGAGCTACGAAGGTACAGCCCCCTCGCAGCTGGCCCTTGCCATCCTCGCGGACCACACTGGGAATTCGCAGCTCGCGCTCAAGCTGTGCGACCCGTTCATGAAACACATTGTGGCGAACTTCAACAATGAGTGGGAGATGACAAGCGAAGACGTCGAAGCCGCGATAGTAGCGCTTGGAGGCGTGCGGTGAGAAGCGTGACCGCTTGCCCATCTGATGTGTCACTGATATGTTAGCTTGATTTCGTTTTTGGACACAGGCAATGCGCCTGCGTCTGCACTGGGAAGGGGACGACGATGGAGCTAGCGGCATCATCGATGAGCGAGCGGCAGCGGAACTATCGGGCAACCTATCGTAGCCGGGTGGCAGGCTGGTACAATGGCTGGATGCATGTGCTGGTAATTTACGCCATAGGGTTCACCGGGCTTTATATTTACATTTCGAACCTCAGATACCCGGTCCAATGGTGGGAATGGCTGACGGTCCCCATCACCTTTCTGCTCTGCAATTTCTTTGAGTGGTTTGTCCACGCTCGGCTTATGCACCGGCCGTCAAGGGTGAAGCTGTTTCGGGCTGTGTACAACCGCCACACGCTCATGCATCACCAGTTTTTTACAGAGCACGAAATGCGGTTCGCCGGTCAACACGATTGGCGCGTGACGTTCTTCCCCCCTTATTCGTTAGTCGTCTTCACGCTCATGTCGATACCGGCGGCTGTGGTTCTTGGCTACGCGATCTCCGCTAACGTTGGATGGCTCTTCATTACCACCACGACTTCGATGTATCTCGTCTATGAATTCATGCACTTCTGCTGCCACATCGAAGAAAATTCCTGCATACGCAACATGCCGTTCGTGAATACGATCCGGCGGCATCACACCGCTCATCATAATCAATCTCTTATGATGGACGTGAACATGAACCTGACGTTCCCCATCATGGATTGGCTGTTCGGCACGTCTGATCTCAACCGCGGCCTTTTGGGCCATCTTTTCAACGGTTACAGTACCAGATACGTCAAAAGCGGCCTACGGAAAACCGCCAAAACTCCAAGGGTTATGCCACAAACGCAGGTGGTGGCAGCTGAGTAGCACCTAGGCTACTTCACCGAATCAAGAGAGGCGCGAGTGAAGTCCTCAATATAATCAATGAGCCGGTCCGAGGCTGCCGATGCCGCCTCGGAGTCTTTTTCCGAGATGGCGAACGCCAAGTCCGCATGCAGCCTGGCGCAGCGTGGAAGATCAAGAACCTCCCTGTAGTGCATATACCAAAAACGGCGCGATAAACCCTGCATCAGGCCCATGCTGCGGCGCGCGAAATCATTGCGGCAGGCTGCCGCGACCAAGAGGTTTAATTCCCTGTCGAGCCGCATAAAAGCGATGTCATCGTTTTCTAACGCTGAATTGCGCATCGCCTCCGAAAGGGCCGCAAAGGCTCTTAATTCTACCTTCGTGGCGCGTTCGGCCGATAAACGAACCATCAGCCGCTCCACCTCCCGTCTCACGCGCAGCAACTCAAGCTGATTTCGAACATTTATCTCCGAAACCATCACGCCCCGGCGCGGCAAGATTGTCACCAATCCTTCCCTTGCCAATTGCTGTAGCGCTTCCCTTACAGGCGTTCTTCCAATGTCCAGGTGCTTCGCAAGGCCGCTTTCGGAGAGGAGCTGGCCGGGCGGCAATAGCAGAGTGACGATCCGTTCCTCGATCTCCTTATAGGCCTTCTCGGTAAGGCTGGCGTCTGCATCCGCGGAGTGAAAAAATTGCGGCTTGGGATTTGACATGCAATTTCTTGAATTAAAGGCGCTTTTGGCGGGGTTGTATTGATGTACAAGTAACATATCAGCTGTCAAGCAGACATTCGGACTCACTCGAATTGATAAACTACACTGTTCAACCCCGATCAGGTGGCTAAACTCGCCAAAGCTACGCACTAACTCACTAGAGCGGTTCCCGTTTTAGTTTACGCATATCCGGCGTGACGAAAGAAGTTTAAGCACTCCACGGGCGCGAAGCCATCCAAGAGTTTGCCGATCCGGTGCCAAAGGCTTTCGACCGAACGCTCTT
>JBAUNL010000299.1:0-2827 GCA_049579205.1 Rhodomicrobium sp.
GGTTTGCGGGGCGTAGGTTGTCATCCAGGCTTTCCAATCGAGCGCCTATTATCTTTACACCTTCGGCAGCGTCTCCGCAAAAGGCAGCCCGGCATTTGCCGTGCTCAACGCAGGGGAAGGCTCTGGATGGAAACATCGCAGGGCTCAGAGGTCGCGGTGCAACGGGTCTTTGTCTTGCAATTGACGCCGCGCGAGCGCGTGCATTGGGCGACTTTATTTTCCACGCACTTCGAATATCGCGTTGTGAGGGGCATGCAGATCCCGATTAGGACGAGTTCATTCGCTTGGGCGGGAGCCAGAACGAGCATCAGCGCCATGGCAGCGGAAATATTGCGAAGACCCAGGTTCATTACCTTTCTCCTCAAGGCCACAGGGCAACCACAAGTTCCGGCCAATGCCAAGCCTGCGGAAGATATGCGTTGCACGCCCAGCCAAGCCCCCGTAAGAAAAAGCCCTTAGCGGGCTTAGCGTAGATTGGTGAGTTGCCGATGAGACGCATATTTTCACGTGAATTCCTGACTGTTTTCATTCCTGCAGCCCTGATCGGCGTTGCCGCATTTTGGTTTGCTCTGAATTATGTCAAGCCCGCGCCGCCGAAATCCTTCGTGATATCGGCCGCGAGCAAAGGAAGCCCCTATTACGAACTCGCACTGCGGTATCAGGAACAGCTCGCGAAGAAAGGCGTCACCCTCGAGGTGCGCGAGTCGCAGGGCTCTTTCGATAATCTCCAGGCCCTGAAAGATCCTAGTTCGGATGTTCAGGCCGGAATAGTCCAGGGCGGCCTCGCAAACAGCATCGACGCACCGAACCTCTTTTCCATGGGCCGGCTCCTCAACGAGCCCGTTTGGATATTCTACCGCGGGCCGGACAAGCTCGATCACATCACCCAGCTTAAAGGCAAGCGCATTCTGATCGGCCCGAAGGCCAGCGGCACTACGTTTCTCGCGCTCAAACTTTTGGAAGCCAACGGTGTAACGGCGGAGAATTCGACGCTGATCCAGATGGATCTTCCCGCTTATGTCGAGGCTTTCGAACGCGGCTCGGCCGATGCCGGTTTTCTGGTCCTCGGGGCGGAGGCCAGGACGGTGCAGCGGCTGCTTCACCAGCCCGGCACAAATCTCATGAACATGGCACAGGCTGACGCCCTAATTCAGCGCTATCCCTATCTTACCGCCGTGACGCTGCGGCAAGGCGTTGTCGACTTCGCGCAGAACATACCGTCATCCGATACGGCTCTTGTCGCCACGAAAGCGATGCTTCTAGTGCGTGATGATCTCCACTCGGCCCTCGTGACTGTGCTCGCGCAAGCGGTGCATGAGGTGCAGAGCCAACCCACGCTGCAATCGACGGGTGAATCGAAGCTGTTCGCCTTGAGCGCCGACGCGCTGACAGAAGATCCGGAATTCCCGGTGGCGGCCGACGCTCGCCGCGTCTACAAGTCAGGGCCTAGCTTTTTCCAGAGAACTCTGCCGTTTTGGCTCGCAACGCTGCTTGACCGTGCGTTTATCCTGATATTGCCAGTGATTGGTATCATTTTCCCGCTGATCCGGCTGGTCCCCGCTATCTATAATTGGCAGATGCGAAGGCGAATCCTTCACTGGTACCGGGAGCTTAAGAATTTGGAGAAGGACCTCCCAAAGACGGCACCACTCGATGTTATCGAGGCGAAGGAGCAGGAGATCGACCGTATCGAGGATGCCGTCCGGCGGCTTTCTGTCCCAATCCAGTTTGCAGCCGATCTTTATAATCTCCGGGACCACATCGAGTTCGTGAAGCGCAACATCGCCAATCTCCGCGCGCATCATCAGGTTTCCGCGAAGCACCCTGCTTTCGCGGAATAGAAGCCTCGCCTAGATCAGGACGCCGCCTCATACGGCTTTCTGTTTTCCATTGAGGCAAGCACCCGCAGCAACTCCTCTTTGGCGGCCGCGGATGCGGCAAGAATCTCACTAAGGCGCCTGAAATCAAGTAGGCCGAACTGGCTGACCGAAGGCCGCAGTAAGAGGTCTGGGGCAGAGACTTTCAGCTTGGCGTTGATTATCGATCGCAGCGCAATTTGCTGCGCTCCGAGAAGCGCCTCAAGGGGACGCGGAAACTTGCCGCCAACGCCTCCTGGCCCTCCGGTCACATCTACAGCGATCACGTAATCGGTTTCAGGCTGCACAAGATCGAAAGGCAGCGGGTTCACGAAACCGCCATCGATCAAGAAGCGGTCGCCCAGTTGCACCGGAGTGAGAAGCGCCGGCAAAGCCGCGCTTGCAGCTATAGCGGGCAGGAGCGGGCCGCTGGCGATTACGCATTGTGTCTGCGAGAAAAAGTCGGTGGCTACGGTTTGAACGGGAATCTGGAGTTCTTCGAATGTCTTTGGCAGGCCCGGAGGAAGAACCAGTTCGAAAACCCGCTCCGACTTGAAAAGTGCAGGCGACCCCGGTCGCCAATAGTCCCAGACGCGCCCACGCCAGCGGGAAAAGAGATGGCGCAGAAGCGCACTGCGCTTGGCAAAGGCGGCTTCGCAATAACCGCGTATCTCCCTGGCAGTCATCCCAGAAGCATAGGCCGCACCAATCAGCGCCCCAATGCTGGTGCCAGCAATCATCGCCGGCTTCAAACCAAGCTCGTCGAAAGCCTCAAGAATTGCGATATGCGCAAGCCCGCGGGCGCCGCCCCCGCCTAGCGCAAGCCCGATCTTCAATTGAAACGCCTACTGATCAAGCGTTGCTGCTCCCTTGAAGAAAGGGGCCAAGGCGGCAAGCGTTTCCTCCGGCGCTTCTTCCGCGAGGAAGTGGCCGCAGTTGATGGGCTGCCCGCGAACGTCCTTGCACCAGGC
>JBAUNL010000300.1:0-7890 GCA_049579205.1 Rhodomicrobium sp.
AGCGCATCGCCATGGGATAAGCTGCAAGCGAATTGGAGGGCGCAATGAAGACCTATCAAGACTGCATAAGAGAGCTTGACGATAGAATCCCACATCAAGCTGATCTTTACATGCGCGGCTTTCTCGACGCCGTTGCGTTCATCTTCGATAAGGATCGGGCACAGGTCGCCAAGGATGTGCAGGCTTACAGGACTGAGCGCAATTATGAGGAAGACGAGGAGGTCTGAAAGCACATTCGTTCGCAGCGCGGAGCAGGCTCGTTTCAACTCACGATGGGCACTAGCTTGACCGAGCCCTCATCTGAGGAATCTCGGTCAAACAGAGACAGCAATTCCACCCTTACCTAATACAAATCAAGGTTCCATTGGGCCCCGGAACGGCTGTGTGGCCCGTGTGCCGCAGGCACCACGCCTGATTTTGGCCACCCCATATGCATCGGCCCGTCACACTGCTGCGATGGCGGTTCGGACCGCAGCCGCCTAACGCGAACGCCGGCGTTATCGCTGATGATGCCGTCGTGGCAAGGATCACAAGTCCGAGTATTACAACCTGAAGTTTTTTCATGAGATTCTCCATTTGATACAAAATCACGAGCGAATTCCTGGCAAGCAAAAGCTTAACAACAACATGTATGAACCGAGCATGAACGGTCTGTTCATGCGGGAGTAAGCACCTCGATGCAATCCGGTTCGTTGTATCGCGGCGAGTTCATCTTTGGTGACACAGGTGTCACCTGCACTGCCTGATCAATGCCGGGATCGACGGCCGGATCTTCGGCGGAAAGCCACGGCTCGAAACCATCCTTCGTCAGCATCAGCGGCATGCGGTTATGGAGATCGCGGATGCTGCAGGTAACTTACTATATAGCGGATTTTGTGCTTAAATGCTTCTGTCCATCGGGGGGTCCATGGAAACCCAAGACTCAAACTGGGAAAGGGATCCAGAAATGAGAAAGTGGATAGTAGGAACCCTCGTATCAGCGATCGCCGTGTGCGGGTTATGTGCCGCTCCTGCCGATGCCCACCGGGCTCGGCGGAAGCCTGCCGCCTCAAAAGTCCAGAAATGCCCTGCCCCGCTAGTCCCGTGTGAACAGGCCTACGAGAACAGAGGTGGTGCGCCGGAAGGCGGCTGGACGTGCTTCGGGCTACCCAAGTGTGTAGCTTGGGACGAGTTCAACCGGTATGACGCAGGCGGCAGCAACAGCGGCGGCGGCGGCGGCAACATCAGGTAAGAGGTAAAACGACTTGAAGTGGATGGGCCGGTCTTACTCAGACTGGCCAGTTTGCGGCAACGACAGCCTCTACAAAGCTGGGAGAGCCTATTTAAGCCGCTTCGCGGGACATGTTCGACACAAGAGCATTCCAAATCTGCCTGGGAGAGATCGAATCTGGTGGCTCGCTTGCAAGCGAGCAAGCCCGCCGCCCTCGCACGGCGTTCGAGCAAGCTTTCAAAGCCCGTTAACGATATAGCACAGGCTTCATCGTTACATGTAATGATATAGCAGAGGCTTGATCGTTAACTGTAACGATATAGCAAAGGCCTGGACGCGGGTGGTGTATCGCCGTGATTGGCATCGACATTGGGGCTGCTAGCTCAGAGTAACCCCTCGTGGATCCGGAAGCGGCAATTTACGCCGCGACAAACGAAGAAAACCTCAAGGTTGGCTTCCCACCCTTCTCTGCCTTTTATATTGGAAAGGCGCGAGAGTCAGCTTGGGGTCAAGTGCGGGAGTGTGTTGGCCTTTTCACAGAAGACCGCATTAGGATCCCGAAGCGGCCCCGGCGCGTTTGGGATCGCGAGAAAACCAGCACGGCCGCTTTCGACCCCCTTCGGAATTAGCGAAGTGCTCAAGCACGCTGAACGGCTGCGCACGGCGCCATGGTTGAGCTTGGCTTAACCTGTGTTCGCTCCATCTGGCGCGCCTTGGCGATAAAGCTGCTCAACCTGCGTGTTGAGGCTCTTGACGCGCAAACAGCCGCTACCGTGAAAGCGAAAGCAGCTCCGAGGCGGTCGCCGGTCCGGGCTCGCCTGCCGTCGCGCGCTTAGCGCGCTTAAAATAGCTGCTTTCAATCCCCGCGATCCATCCTCCGCTTCTCATGCCGCGCCCCTCCCCTCAGAGCGCTGTTCGCTCCATCGGCCTTGGAAAGCGGCAGGCAATCCCAAGACCAAAGGTTAGGATCATAGTAGTCCAGGTCATCGTCCATATTGACGCTCACCAAGTGCAGGATCAGTAGGAAGGGGATGCCATGGAGCTGTGCGCTGTCGTCGATAATAGGGGCCGCAATTTCAAGACCTCTCACAAGGCGGGCAAGTCCTTGGCGCGCATAAAATCGAGCCTCCGTGTCCATGCTGTTAATATCCAGCCGAAGCCACAACTCTCCACTCTTATGCCCTACGCTCATTATATCGAGGCGCAAACTAAGGCGATTGTCATCGGTAAAAAAGCTGTCTCCGATCTCCGCCACGCACTCGCGCAACCAATGCCGCCTCACGCTGCACCCCCTTCCCTCAAAGCGGGGTGCGCCTGCCAGGCGATACCCTCTTCGTGGTTGGCGCGCCTCCGGGGATGCCTGAGAAGGGAGCCGCGGGGGCTAGTTATCGTCGCCGCGTCAGCTTCCATCTTGGTAAGCGCAAGGCTCAGACCGCTCCAAGCGAGCAGCGGGATAAGCCCCCACACATCGATCCGCTCTTTCGGATGAGTGCCCTTGTGCACGCCAAAGAGCGCAATTTCATCCCAGCCGAGAGCGTTCGCCTGTTCCGCGAATGGGCTTGATTGGAAAGTGAACGTGGCTTGCTCCAGCCGCTCGCCATCGGCGTTAGGCTGCCCCGCGCCCCCGCCCGATGGTCCTGGCATGGCCTGAGGCGACGCAATTACGATTTTTGAGGGTTGAGGCTTTGCGACAGCGACAGTTGCGACTTCTGCGACAGAGGGTTGGAACGAAGGCGGTACAGTCGCAGGTGCCGCAGTTGCCGCTGTCGCGAGCCGTTCGGCGCGGATTTTTGCGGCGAGGGCTTGGAGGCTCATTCTGAACCTCCCCTGAGCACCGCTGGGTTGATGTGGATTTCTCGCCTTTGCCCATTCTTCACTTCACGGACGCGACCAAGCTCTTGTAGCTCCTTAACCGCCATGTCGAGCGTTTTGCCGTCACGCAATCCATAGGGGCCGGAATGCTGGACCTCGCGGCGCGGCACGATGTTTGTGCTGCTCTTTTTGCAATATGCGATTAGCCAGCTTTCCAGCCGCGCAGCGGCAGCCAGCTCTTTTGGCATAGAGAACTCACCCAAAAAGCGGCGTGCTTCGTTGAGGTGCCAGACAACGATTTGTCCGGCCGCCCTTACACTATCTGCGCCGATCTCGCCGGTTACACCATGCTCATACACGTGAAAGATCGCCGCAAGACGTGCGATATTGTCCGCCGCCTTTGATGCTACATCGCGAATGTCACGCAAATCTCCATCGGGCTTGAGCAAGCGTTCAATGCCGTTGTGAAGTTCGATCCAGGCAGCCTTTCCGTCAGGGGTCAGCCTCAAAAGGGCGGGCGAAAGAGCGCCCGTGTCGTCAAAGCTCACCGGCATCTCCAAAAGCGAGGCCATCCTGCGGTTGAAGGCAGCAATGGCCGGTTGCGTTTGTGATGGTTCGCCAGTGATTTCACGTTGGCCCTGCATTGAGGCCGGCCACGCAAAAAGAAAGCGAGCGAAATAGCCCATGCCGCGAGCTAGTGATCCATTTTTCTCGCAAAAATTACGAAGCGCTTCTTCTTGCACCTGCAGGCCGATCACCAAGCGCGCACCGCGCACCGTGAAGCTTTCGGAGGTCCGCCTGCCGACTTTGTGTTCGCCGCCATCCCAAAGGGTGTTTTGCAGGGCAAGGTTGCGCATGATCGCGTCCGGACCCATCGCATGGCCGCCGAACACAATCCCGGCTTCAGACGAGATGATCGCGGCGGAGGGCCATTTTCGAGCCAAAGCCCATGCTAGGTTTTCGGAAGTGTCGTCACCCCGGATAAGCTGGGGCACACGCGGCTCGCGGGGCTTCTTAGCTTCATGCACACGAAGGTCGTTTTGAAGCTCGACGATGCTTCTGCCTTTTTTGGAAGAACCGTCTCTGGCGGCACGCTTAATGGCCTCTCGAATGCCGTTACCTTCTTGCTCCCAAGCCTGGAGATCGGCGCGAAATGCCGCCAAGACCGGAGAAAGTATTTCTTCCTGCTCCCTTTCATATTGCCTGATTGCCGCGGTGAAGAGCTTGTCCGCCGTGCTTTTGCGGTCGCCTGACATGGCCAGCGTGAGCAAAAAAAGGCTAACGGGGCCTATTAGACCGTTCATTCTCTCGACATCAACAAGGCCCTGGATAGCGGTTGCCATCGCGGACAGGACGCATCCGGAAACGAGCGCCACCGGCGCCATAATGATCGATTGCGCCTCTTCAACCGCTTCGCGAACCGGCACAGGCAAGGCGTCAACGGGGTAAGGCTGCGGCTCGACTTTTGAGGCAAGCGGTTCTGGTTGGTTCCACGAACCCTTCGCCGGAGCGCTCAGCTTCGCTTCTGGAGCCGGATATGGCCGGTCCGGCAGCACTGGCAGCGGGTCATTCTTCGCCCGCGTGAAGCCGCTTCGGATCGTGGCGAAAACGGACGCCCTACCGTCTTCCTTCAGTAGGCCGTTCTTCTCGCATGCGGCTATAAGCTGGCGCTCGATTTCGCCCTTGGGAAGAACGCCATGCACCTCAAACTTTCCGAGATAGCAAGCAGCAGAAAAGACAGCGTTGTTGCGTCCGCTATCTTTGCCCCTGCTGGCAAGTTCGTTGGTGCGCCCTTCTAGGACCTTCCCTGCATAGTTTTCATAGCGCTTGCGTTCGGGGTCAGTGAAGCCGTTCCCTGCTGGGCGCGTCTCATATGAGCGCTCTTCCTCGCTCCATGATGGCTTTTCCGCTAGCCATGGTCTCAGCTCCGCTTCAAGGCGTTCCACAATGTCGGCCTGGATTTCCGGCAGCTCATCAAAAGGGATATCCAAAAGCCCTTTCCCGTCTATCCATTCATAGGGCTTGCCAGTATCGGGGTGGACCGACGGCGGGATTGTTGTCTTCCGGCCGTAACCGAGAATTTCAACTATCGGTTTGCCGGTTTTGCCAGGCTCCCCGCCCTTCGCTTTCAAAGTGGTTGTTGGAACGTCGCCGCGGAAAAAGCATGTGACGCCCCTGCGTCCAACCTTCGCTGGCGCCCCTGTTGGCAGCACGCTAACCACCGCCGCGATAATTTCGGGATTATCGGCGTCGATATCGACGGCAACTAGGTCGTTGAAGCCAAGCGCGAGGGCGATCCCAGCGCTTGGGTATAGCCCCGCCCAGCGCGCGGCTTCTTCCTCGGTAGGCGGCCTATCGCAATAGTTTGACCATCCGCTAATCGCGGGCCGTTTTGTGCCGGGGCGTTCGGGTGTCGGAGAGTAGCCAACATCAACGTAAGCCCGCCAATTTTGGGCGTAGGGGCCGCAATTCGGCGCGAATTTATCCTTTGACGCAAGGCTATCAGCGACAACGCCAAGATTGAAATTAGGCACAACTTCGCCAGCAGGCGCAATCTCTTGCTCCATTTGGACCTTCTTTCGTAACTGAGATTGGAAAAAGGAGCGGCCCGCCTAAAATTCGCGCTTGAATTCTAAGGGCCGCTCCGGCCAATAAAAAGGCTCGCGTTTACCTCGCGAGCCTTTTCATTTCTGAGCTGTCGTCGCTCGTTGAGGCTCTGCCTCTTGCCGCGATGAACTCGTCGAGATCGGCCCTGCTATAGAGCACGGCCTTCCCCCATTTGTGGAAACGGGGGCCTCCACCATAGCAGCGAAGCTTTGCCAAGAAGGGTTGGCTGACGCTGAGATAGGCGGCGGCCTCTGCCGGCCGCATCCAGGTTTGCACGCAGGCGTCTTTATCCGACATTTTCATGCCTTCTCCTAGGCGCGGGCGCAGAAGGCCGGCGCGTAACTTAAGTTGTGAGTGGGGGGGGTTCCTGATGCGTCAGGACGGGGCTTCAATTAAGGCGTGAAGCGAACTCGCCTGCTCTTGCTGCGGCCAGAGCGCCGATGGTGTGTTGAATGCTCATTTGTTCCGGCTTGAGCGTGCCGAGGGCCCGGGGCATAGAGGCCCACGCGCCAATCTCCACGTTAGGAAAATGCATATCACACAGTATTACGATCAACAATCCCCAACGTTAGGAAAAAGAGGTAATTCTGCAAATAAGAAGAACGGTTTCATGGTATGGTTGCAGATTGGCAACATGTTATTGTTGCCAAGTCTGAGAGTTATACATAAAACTTTTTCATCAAAATATGATAAAAGTTACATATACATAGAAGTAGTACTTCTAATCACTTCGAAAGTTCGAAGGTGCGGCTTTTGTCCTTAGGCTGCATCGCTGCGAACGGCTACCCCGCCACATTTTCCTAGCTGCTGAAGCTTGTCTATTTGGCGGCTTATCACGATATAATATATGGACTTACAAGTCCCCCGGTCTCGTTTCCGAATAAGCGAACACTTCCATGTTCTCCACCGCGCCCGGCTACATAAGCGGGCACAAGAAACGAAGGGCCAGATGGCAAACAAAACCACAGCACCGAACATCTCCCTGACGTTGAACCGGACCGCCACAAAGGGACGTTTTCAGCCCGGCGAACGCAGGGTTGGGAGGAAGGTGGGCGTGCCCAACAAGGCAACGGCCGACATAAAGGCCGCAGCACAGCTCCACGGCAAAGAGGCTATCGAGAAGCTTGTTGCTCTTTTGCGCGGCAATAACCCGGAAGTCGCGCTGAAGGCCGCCAACGCGATCCTGGATCGGGGCTACGGCAAGCCAGCGCAAATGCTTCAAGGCGATCCTGAGAAGCCCCTGGCGGTGAACGTGGCTGCCCTGGATGCATTTACGCAAAGAATTGCTGCGATGGCTGAGAGGGCGAAGGCTTAGCGCTTGAGAGTTATAAGGGAATAGAACTCCAACCCGCGAGTTTATTCAAGGATTTCTCGGGCATTGATGCAAGCCTATTCGAAAGTGCTCACGACGCAGGCGGTGCGCTGCCAATTACCTTCAAAATTTAGATCGATCTGGCGTAGGGGCGCGCGACCGCTCTGGCTGATAGCATCGCGCCGTCCTCATCGCCGCCAAAGTTTGATCTGGGCATAGTTTAGAGGACGGCGAGCGCCAGGTGGGGCGCCGATCGCGGCAACTTCATTTATCATCTCGGCCTTGTTTTCGCTGTACTGAGACGTTGGCACTCAGCCTCCGCGCCGGTTCCGGGCCATAATGCCTGGTCTTGCCCAAGCCACAGACCGCCGTCATAGTTTCAGCATTGCTTAGTTTATTAAGGGGGCTGGCGTGCGTTTGATTGAGCAGGTAAGGGCTGTGCGCGGCGTAACCTTGGCGGCTGCAATAATGCGGCGAGCGGTGGTTATGGTCATGATAGCGATGCTGCTAGCGATCGCTATCCAAAGCGGCGCGCAGGCAGAGACCGCAGCTGACATCGAAGCCCTCAATAAGCGCTTTGTGGTTCTTTATGGTCAGGGGAGATACGCTGAGGCAAGCGCGATCGCCCATGAGGCGCTGACGCTCGCAGACCAAGCGGTCGGCAAGGAGCATCCCGATACGCTCACCAGCGTGAACAACCTGGCTTTACTATATCAGACCCAGGGTCGCTACAGAGAAGCCGAGCCGCTCTACAAGCGCGCGCTCGAGGGGTTCGAGCGGGTTGTCGGCCCAGAGCATCCCCTCACGCTCACAACAATGAACAATCTGGCGATGCTGTATCAGGCCCAGGGTCACTCTGCACAAGCCGAGCCGCTGTTAAAGCGTGTGCTTGAGGTCCGCGAACGAGTGCTGGGCAGGGAGCATCCTGACACGCTTTTAAGCTTGAATA
>JBAUNL010000301.1:0-1863 GCA_049579205.1 Rhodomicrobium sp.
AGGCACCCCTCCCCGCCTGTGACCCCACAGGAGCAGGCCCGCAGCTCTTGATCCAGCTCTCGATGTCAGAGCGCAGCCAGCCGCGCCTGTCGCAGGCATCGAGGCGATCGTCATCCATTTCCGGTTATGATGCCGTGGACGGCTGTTCTCGCGCTTGCAGCAATTCCTTCCGCTTCCAGGGGAAGAGCAGCCTCATTGATTTTGTTCAAAAAACAGCCGTTCGTGACCCAAACCGGTCCTGATGCCCGCTGAAGCGGCGTTTAAATCACGGCTGGTTTCTTGAACGCGGCCACCGAGCCCAATGCGCCGCGGATGATGGAACGATATCCGGAGCAGCGGCAGATATTACCTTCCATCGCCGCCAGAATATCAGCCTCGCTGGGGCAGGGATTTTCGCTCAGGAGAGCCGTTAATGTTATGGTGAAACCCGGCGCGCAGTAGCCGCACTGGAAAGCATTTTCACGCTCCAGCGCCTCTCGAATTGCGACTGATACCGGCATCGCGTCCAAGCCCTCCGGCGTGACCACGTCCGCGGACTCCAGCTGCCAAGCCATGAGCAGGCACGCATTAGTGGCCGAGCCGTTAAGGAGGACTGCACAACTTCCGCACCGGCCAATCCCGCATCCTCTCTTGGCCGCGGTTAGACCCAGCTCATCGCGGAGTATGTCGATCAGCCGGGCTTGGGGAAACGCATAGATTGTGCGCACCTCGCCATTCAGCCTAAAAATAACTGGCGAGAGAGCTTTGCTCACGTAACCGCCCCCATCATGCCGAGTATCGTTTCAGGCTCGATCGGTGTGTGCTCAGGCCAACTGCCAATCGCGTCGGCCACGGCGTTCGCGATTGCCGGCGTCACCGCGCCGATGCCAAGCTCACCCACGCCGCGCGGGCCGAATGGATCGCCGTCATCCAGCTGCTCAAGAGCGAAGACGACCATCGACGGCGGGGTGTCGGCGATCGTGGGCAGCATGTAGGTGTCGAGATTGCGAGTGAGATAATGACCGCCCTGCATGGCGGCGTGCTCGCTGAGCGTAAATCCAAGGCCTTGTATCGCGCCGCCTTCGATCTGTCCGAGATAAGAGGAATGATCGAGCACAGACCCCGCCGCGGTATGGTGGCTGAGATTGAGGACGCGCACTTGACCGGTGATGCGACTGACTGCCACGCGAGCCAATGTCGCGCCGAACGCGAAAATGAAGCGTGCGTTCCCGTTGGCATATTCGGTTTTCGGATACTCGAAGCTCGCCGTTTCAGAAGGTAAATTGTCGTCCGCAATTGCTGCAGCAAGCTGACTGAAACTTATGAGAAGCTCGCCGCGATTGGCACCACGCAGAGCGATCCCGCCGGGCGCGATCGCAAGAAATGCCATATCCCGCCCTAAGACATCTGCCGCCGCCCCAAGGAGTTTCTCCCGGAAGCCGGGTCCAGCTGTGGCCGCAACCTTCCAAACGGCGAAGGTTCCGCGGGACGCTGTAGTCGAGCCGGAGTCAGGGGTAAGCCCTGTATCTCCGGTGACTGGCCTGATGTCTTCAAACGCGCAGCCCAGTTCCTGCGAGACGGCGGCTCTGATCGTGGGCAGCAGTCCTTGACCGATTTCATCAAGGCCGAAGAGCGCTTCAATGGCGCCATCCGGCGCAAGGCGCAGATATCCGCTGCCATAGTCCGGAGGCGCGGAGCCAAGCCCATTTCCGTGGTAGTTCATGGCAATGCCGGTGCCTATCAGCTCGGTCCCGCAAGACGACAGGCCGCGCGGTTCCTTCCAGACGGGGTCCGCCTCCGCCGCTTGGAGCATTTCAAGAAGCCTCTCCGAAGGGGCGACCCTTTGCCCAAGCGTTCCGGGGTTGCCGGGAATGCGGAGATTGC
>JBAUNL010000302.1:0-2101 GCA_049579205.1 Rhodomicrobium sp.
AGGTCGAGAGCCGGTAGCCGCCTTCCGTGGTTTCGAACTCGGCGATGGCGTTGCGCTCTGCCGACAGCCTTGTGCCGAACAGCGAGCGGTAAAAGGGGCTCATCATCAGCGTCCGGCAATCACGGGCAAACTTGTCCGAGAGCTGCTCCTGCCCGTAGCTGATCGCCAGGATTTGTTTGGCGGACTCATGGCCCAGGAGCCAGGCCGGAAACGCAATGGAAGCGGTATGGGACTTTAAGTGACGCGGCGGGAGGTTGATGATGAGCCGCTTGCATTTACCGCGCCGCACTTGCTCCAATTTCGCGGCCAGCACTTCGACATGCCAATTCGGCTCGAATCGGCCTTGTGGGTTCAGCTCGAGAAAGGAGCGATGCAGGAAAGCGCAAAAGTCGTTGCGCAGGATGTCCGCGTAGAGCCTTTCCGGGGAGCGCGCCATCTCATTCGCCCGCCTGCAGTGGAGCACAGAGCCTCATCCGCTCATCGATGGCGCGCAAGACCTCACGATCGGCCTCGCTGAAGGGAAATTCGGCGGGTTTGGCGGCGGCCGCGCGTGTCTCGATTTCGTCCACCCAATCGAGAAACTTGCCCATTGCGGCTTGATCGCCGCCTGCGGCCTTGGTTGCGAGCTGCATCGCCGTGGCCTGAAGCTTGCTAATCCTGCGCTGCTTGCCGCCGATCCTGGCTGTGACCTGATCGCGGGCCGCTGCCATGATGATTGTGCTGAGGTTCTTCGAGCCTTTGGGGCGGCCGCTTTTGTTACCGCTCACGCCTTTCTTGAATTGCGTGTGCTTGGGCGGATTACCGCGGCCGGTTTTTGGCACCGTATTTTGGGCGGCCGGAGGAGTTATCGCCTTTGCGGCGCCCGTGCCTTTCTTTGCTACCCTGCCCATGTCCTGCCTTCCCCAAGCGCTCGCTTTCGATAGCCTCAAGGCTCTTGTTCGACTGGGTGTGGACGGCCTTAAGCCCGTAAAGGCAGTCGAACCGCCTGAGAATGGTATCGGCATGGTGAGGCTCTATTTCAATACCGTAGCCTTTGCGCCCGGTCCGCTCGGCGGCCATGAGCGTGGTTCCGCTGCCCGCGAAAGCATCGAGCACAAGAGTGCCGCGATTGGAGCAATCCATGATGGCATCCGCGACCAGCGCCAGCGGCTTCACTGTGGGATGCATGCCAAGTTCCGCCTTCCGATCCTTGATGAAAGCGGTCACGCCGGCATAGTGCCAGACATTGCTGCGATTGCGGCCGAAGCGGCCGAGCTCAACATTGTTGATATGCGGCGCCTCGCCATTCTTGAACGCGAACACGAATTCGTACCCCGAACGGTAGAGGCTCCCCATGCCCGCATTGGTCTTGGTCCAGACACAGAGATTTTTGAGCTCCGTGTAGGTATTTTCGGCGGCAGCGAGCACTTCGCGCATATGCCGCCAACGGTTCACGTTCCGTCATTACCTTACACAGTGACGTCGCCCATAAAGGAACGGGCCCGTTCGGGTAACGTCCAGCGGCTAGGCATCCAGTCCCCCCCCTGAAGAATGCCTAGACCGCCTGGGGGCTAGCACGACCTGGGACGTTCACACAAGCTTTACATTTGATACGATCAGCTACGCGGGTTTGGGAGTTCCAAACGACTCCCCCACATCGCTGCCTCTTGGGTGTGCGTGCGTGCGGATCCAATTCCCTCTTGCCCACGCTTGGGGAAACATGCCCTCGCGCCACAAAGACGGCTAACAATCCTACTGTTGATCCCGGTCAATGCGGCCTTGTATCTTTCGAACTATAAAATTGGGACAGTTCTTTTAAGAAGGCGGCCCGTGTCATTCACGTTGCATGTCAGAAGCCCGGAGCCGCCAATGGGAGGTGTTTATGACTAGCACCCAATCATCTGGCTCTGCTCGCAGCTGGGAAGACAAGGCATCGATCCAGCTGGGTGTTGTGGCTGCGATTGCCGCTATCGTCCTGCATCCGGCTGTAGACGAGATAGTCGTAAATGCGGTCGCCACCGGGCTGGTGATCGCTGCCTTGGCGGTTCTGGAAATTACGGTTCCACCTCGTTGGGAAGAACCGTTCGAAATGCTCGCCGGTGGATGGCTGGCGGTTTCGCCA
>JBAUNL010000303.1:0-9778 GCA_049579205.1 Rhodomicrobium sp.
TTGTTCATAGAGCGGAGAGAACCTTGTTTCGGCTAGGAATGATCCCATGGCCATCAGCCAGTCTGAGGCGCTTTTTGAAGGTGGCATCATGCAAAGACCGTTGACCTCCACCCCGCGATAAGAGAACAGCATCATTTGCGGACCAACCGCACACCTAACGAAGGCTCTCCTCCGTGCCATGTTCAAGCATGGGTGAAGCTGACCGGCTAGCGTCAGAGAAAAGATTCAAACTCACCTCCCAAAATGGTCTGGGCGATGATCTATGAGTGAACCTTCTCAGGGATCACGATCTCGTCGACATGGGTAAAGCGAACCCAGAAGCCTCCGGCTTCCCCTTTAGGATCCTCGGCCGCTTCGATGAGAGCGGAGTACCGGTCGCAGAGCGGGGCCACCACGAGGATTAGCCATTTATGGAGCCTCGTCGAGAAGGCATGGGCCTCGGCGAAGGCGATGCTCCCATCGAGCCAGCCCTTCTCCGCTTCTATCACGCCGCAGCAATCGCCCGCGCACTAGAAAAAGAGGAGAAGACAGTGACCATGGACAATGCATCTTACGGCCGGTCGTGGCCGGCGGCAGGCAACCATCTACCGTTCTCGTCGATCAGCTTTGGCATGACGCTGGTGATGGCGATTGCGTGCGGCGTGGCGGCTGCCAACATTTACTATAACCAACCCATACTCGGCATCATGGAAGCCGCCTTCCCGGGCCAGGTCACAGTGATCGGGCTCGTGCCAACGGCAACCCAGCTCGGTTTCGCCGCGGGCCTTTTATTGCTGGTGCCGTTGGGAGACCGTTTCCAGCGGCGGCGTCTCATCCTAATTCAATTCGCAGCACTCATGCTGTCGTTGGCCGCCGCTGCTCTCGCTCCTGACGCTTGGTCACTCGTGGTTGCATCGGCACTTGTCGGAGGGACATCAAGCGTCGCGCAGCAGATCGTGCCTTTCGCGGCCGAGTTGGCCGAGCCCAGCCGTCGCGGTGCGACCATCGGAATCGTGATGAGCGGCCTCCTCTGCGGCATCCTGCATCCTGTTTGGCCGCGCCCTTGCCGGCGCTGTTGGCGACCACTATGGCGGGCGCGCCATGTTCTGGCTCGGCTTGCTCCTGGCGGTTGCGGTGGGCTTGTTGTTGGCGGCGGTCTTACCTAAAAGCCGGCCCAAGACGCAGGAGGGCTACGGCGCCCTCCTCAAATCTCTGGCCATCCTCTGGCGGGAAGAGCCGGAATTGCGACGGGCGGCCATCATCCAAGGCTGTCTGTTCGGCTCGTTCAGCGCCTTCTGGACTATCCTGGCGCTGCAACTCGACGCCCGATACCACCTCAGCGCTGAAATCGCCGGCCTGTTCGGCATCATCGGTGCGGTCGGCGTGCTCTTTGCGCCTATCGCCGGGAAGATCGCAGACCGGAGAGGTCCTCATACCGTCATCGGACTTGGCAGCGTCATCATGCTCACGTCCTGGGTGGTTTTTGAGGTGTGGGGCATGATCGCCGGCCTGATCGTCGGCGTCATTTTGCGCCGCCCAAATCGGCAGCAATCGCTCGATGAAGCTCGCGGTCGCGGTGGCCCCACAATGTGCGCGCATCGATCCGTTGCGCGTGCCTTCCCCGGCCGGTCGCAGCACGTGTGCTGAATGCCTTTGATGTAGCAACCTCACGGCTAATGTCTGTCATTTTATTTCGAGCCTAGCACAACACCGTCTTTCCAATGCAGGACATAGGTATCGTGGCTCTAGCATAGCCGCGGAATGCTCCTCAAGCTCCTCACCGAGGGCCTTTCACCTCGCGGCCACAGCTTAATCGAGGAGCAAGGCCTCGCCATCGGCACTTCTCTAGCGAGGCCCTCTCCCGCCAAGGCAAAAGCCAAAATTCCAGGCTTGTACTAAAGCGCAAAAACGCCCGCGGAATCGGCTAATTATTGCGGTGCTGTCAACCAAGGCAATCGGATCCGCTCGCGTCATGTAAGCCATTGTAAATACTACTCTTTTTTCTGGCGTGTTGCAAGCGTGTTGCGTTCATTGAAGCGCCCGGCGCATGCGAAATCCCGTCAATTCAACCGGCCAGGGGCCTTGCGAACGAGCCGGTCCCGCTCATGCCGCCAAGCGTTTTCGAAAACGTCTATCCCCACAGAAGATCGCCCGGTGCTCTTCCAAGTGGCTTTCCAGCTCAGCCTCCGTCATGGTTGCCGGCATAAAAAATCCTTCCTTTCCAGGTTAGCGCCTAGCTAATATTGGCACGGAAGCTCAATATTTTCAATAGGATAGCTTGCGGAAGCACCACGATTGCGCTTGAAGCTGTAGCGTTGTCATTTTAGAGCTCGGCTAGGCGAAAAAAAGCGGAGCCAGAAGTACTTGTGTCCTGCGACAACATCGCGACCTCGGGAGGATCATCGCAGTCTTTATACTGGCCTCATTCGCCTTCACGTGCTGCACCATGCCGTTAAGGAGCCAGTCTATGGTTTCGCCATGATCGAAGAGCTGCGCCGCCACGGCTACGAATTGAGTGCGGGTACGCTTTATCTGATCCTGCACGGGCTCGAACGGAAGGGCTTGCTTACCTCGTCGACCGAGCGGGCCGAGGGTACATCCCGCCGGGTCTATCGCGCGACGGTGGCCAGGAAGACCGCGCTTTCGGAAGCCAAAGCCAAGGTGCGGGAATTGTTTGGCGAACTGTTCGAAGATGACGAGGGGAGTGAGCATGAACGGTCCTCAATCCGCTGACACATCGGCTTTGCGCTTCGGTGGCAGTCTTCTGCGCACGGACGCGCCGGGTTCGTCGATTCTCATCCGCCTTCTCGTTGGCCTTGCGGTGTTCTTCCCCGAGGGCATTCAAAAACTCATGTTCCCGGACATCCTCGGGACAGGGCGCTTCGCGAATATCGGCATTCCCTATCCCGAGCTGATGGGACCGTTCGTCGGCGTCGTCGAGATTGTATGCGGCACGCTGATCGTACTAGGGCTGTTCACGCGGCTCGCGGCGATCCCGCTGATTATCATCATGATCGTGGCAATCGTCTCGACCAAGCTGCCGATCCTGCTCGGCCAAGACTTCTGGATTTTTCATCTGCCGAAGCTCGCGCGTTACGGCTTTTGGGGCATGATGCACGAAGCGCGCACGGATTTCTGCATGCTGCTCGGTTCGCTTTATCTGCTGATCGAAGGGGCCGGTGCCTGGTCGCTCGATGCCATGCTTGCGCGCAAGCGCGCACCCTTAACTTTACGGGAGGATTGAAGCCATGCACATCGATCGCCGCAATCTGCTCAAGGCTGCTGCCGCCGCTTCCCTTTTAGGCGCCGCGCCGCGCGCACTCTGGGCCGCCGGACAAGCCGGGGAAAAGGCGGACTACACGCTCCGCATCGGAACCGGGCTCGTCGAGCTGGCACCCGAGCATATTGTCTCTACCACCCTCTACAATGGCCAGTTTCCGGGGCCGATGCTGCGCTTCAAGGAAGGCCAGCCGGTGACCATCGATATTCACAACGACACCGATAGGCCGGAGCTCGTGCACCCGCATGGCCTGATCATCCCAATCGATGCGGACGGCGCCGCGGAGGAAGGCAGTCCCTTTGTCCCCGCGCATGGCATGCGCCGCGTCTCTTTTGTGCCGAAGCCTTCCGGGTTCCGGTTCTATCACACGCATGTGGTGCCAGCGAACAATCTAAGCCAAGGCACCTATACGGGCCAGGCCGGCCCTATCTATATCGAGCCCAAGGACAATCCCGGCGCCTACGACCGCAAGATCTTCCTGGTGCTGAAGGAGTTCGAGCCAACGTTCAGCCAGGGCGGCGATATGCCGATGGATGTGCTGGCCGGCGCGCCGATCGCGGAGCTGCAGGAGATCGGCAAGAAGGCCGACGAGAAATTCAAGGGCCCCAAGGGATATGAGGTGGGCTACGACCTCTTCAGCATCAACGGCAAGATGCTGGGCCAGGGCGAGCCTATCCGGGTGAAGCAGGGCGAGCGCGTTCTCTTACGCCAGCGCGGGCGAAATCCGCAGCCTCGCGCTGCCAGGCCACAGTTTCAAGATTGTTGCGCTCGACGGCAACCCCGTGCCCACGCAAGCCGAAGTGCCGCTGCTCTGGCTCGGCACGGCCGAACGTGTCTCGGCGCTGGTCGAGATGAACCATCCCGGCGTGTGGGTGATGGGCGACCTCGCCGATGACGACCGCAAGCGCGGCATGGGTATCGTCGTCGAATATGCAGGCCAGACGGGCGAGCCGCAATGGGTGAAGCCTGAACCCTATCTTTGGGATTACACGGTCTTCGGCAAGGCGGGCGCGAGCCCGGCTGTGCCCGATGAAAAGCTCGATTTCCTGATCGTCAAGGAGAACGGAGCGCTGAACGGCTTCAATCGCTGGACGCTCAACGGCGAGGCCTTCTCGATGGAGACCATGAAGCCGGTGCACACGGTGCACAAGGGCCGTCGCTACCGGCTCAAATTCCGCAATGCAAGCGACGACATCCATCCGCTGCACATCCACCGGCACAGTTTCGAGCTGGTGCGCGTTAACGGCAAACCCACGGCGGGTGTCATGAAGGACGTGGTCATGCTGGGCGGCTATCAGGAGGTGGAGTTCGACCTTGTGCCCGAAAGCCCAGGGCTCTCGCTCTTCCACTGTCACCAGCAGCTGCACATGGATTTCGGCTTTATGGCGCTCTTCAACTGCGTCTAAAGGACGGGCTCGCTGACCACGATCGAAAAAGAGAAAGGCCCCGATGACGATTGTGACCGAGCCCCCAAAGACAGCTCTTCGGCAGACCGGCTCCCATTTTGAGGTTTTATGGGCCTTTCTGAAGCTGGGTCTCACCTCTTTCGGCGGGCCAATCGCGCATCTCGGCTATTTCCGCGAAGAATTCGTCGTCCGGCGCCGCTGGCTCGACGAACAGGCCTTTGCCGATCTCGTCGGCTTGTGCCAGTTCCTCCCCGGTCCCGCGAGCAGTCAGGTTGGGTTTTCCATCGGCCTGATGCGGGCTGGCTATCGCAGCGGTCTTGCCGCATGGACCGGCTTTACGCTGCCCTCCGCTATCGCGCTCGTGCTCTTCGCCTATGGTGCCGATGCGCTCACAGGGCCGGTCGGTGCCGGGCTGCTTCATGGCCTTAAGCTCGTCGCTGTTGCGATTGTTGCCCAAGCAGTTTGGGGGATGGCGCGGACTTTATGCCCAGACCGGGAGCGAGCTTCCATCGCCTTGATCGCCACGCTCATAATCCTATTCAGTGCTTCCTCCGCGGCTCAGATCGGTGCGATCGCACTTGGCGGGCTCGCCGGGTTATGGCTGTGCCGGAAAGGACCAAAACCGGCAGATGGTCACCTGATCCCTTCGGTCTCGCGGCGGACAGGGTTTTTTGCGCTGACAGTTTTCTTTCTCCTCCTTATGGGGATGCCGATCCTTCGCGACGTTGCGCACTCCCAAGGCTTGGCCCTTTTCGACGCCTTCTACCGCTCGGGCGCGCTAGTGTTCGGGGGAGGCCATGTGGTGCTCCCGTTGCTACGCGAGGCTTTCGTGGGACCGGGCTGGGTTAGCGACGATGCCTTCCTGGCCGGTTATGGTGCGGCCCAAGCGGTGCCTGGTCCGCTTTTCACGTTCGCGGCGTATCTGGGTGCAGTCGTGCACACTGAGCCGCATCGGGTGGCAGGGGCAGCGCTTGGCCTCACCGGCATCTTTATGTCGGGTATATTGATCCTGATCGGTGTGCTGCCGTTCTGGGATAGCTTCCGTAAGCGCGTCTTCGCACAAGCGGCCATGCGCGGTGTGAATGCTGCCGTTGTCGGCTTGCTCGGCGCCGCCCTCTACAACCCGGTCTGGACCAGTTCCGTGAAGACAGGAGGCGATTTCGGCACTGCGCTCACCGGATTCGTGCTCCTCACCGTTTGGCGCGCTCCACCGCTCGCCGTTGTCATCGTCGGCGCGCTTGGCGGTGTTGTCCTTGCGCTAACCGCGTCATGACGGATCATCCATGATCAGATCAGAGATCAGAGGGTACTTTGCCGGGCTTTCAAGGAACACGTTCCTTCTCGCCTTCGCCAGCCTGTTCGCTGACATCTCGTCGGAGATGCTCTATCCCATCTTGCCGGTTTTTCTCACGCAAACGCTGAAAGCAAGCGGCAGCATCGTCGGCCTGGTGGACGGCTTCGCTCAGGCCGCGCAGAACATCGTGCAGGGCTTTTCCGGGGCCCTGTCGGACAAGCTGCAAAAACGAAAGCCGGTCGCATTGGCCGGCTATTTCCTGGCGGCAGTCGCCAAGCCGCTGATGGGGCTATCCACGAGCTGGCAAGGCGTGTTCGGTGCGCGGTTCCTTGACCGGCTTGGCGCAGGCACGCGCTCCGCGCCCGCGTGATGCGCTCATTGCGTCTTCAGTGGATGAGAAAGACCGGGGCAGAGCCTTCGGCCTTGAAGGAGTTGGCGACAATGCGGGCGCGTTTCTCGGACCGCTGCTTGCCGTCTTCCTCCTCTATTCGCTGCACCTTGGCATTCGCCCCATTTTCTATCTGGCGCTGATGCCGGGTCTGTTGGCGTTCTTCATGGTCCTGCTGGTGAAGGAGCGTCCGGTCACGGTGGCCGCCAAATCGAAAATCGATATCAGCTTGCGGCAGTTTCCGAAAGCCTATTGGAAATATCTGCTGGCGATCGCGTTGTTCGGGATCGGCAATTCCAGCAACGCGTTTCTGATCCTGCGCACGCAGGATATGGGCGCCCCCCTGGAAACGACAATTCTCATCTATGCCGGGTTCAATCTGGTGGCGGCACTAATTTCCTATCCGGCAGGATCGCTTTCCGACAAATGGGGCCGAAAGAACGTCCTGCTCGCCTCGTTCATTATTTTCCTGATCGCCTATCTCGGCTTTGCCCTCACGCAAAACGTCTTTTTGATCGCCGCGCTGTTTGTCTTCTACGGATTGTATGAGGGTATCTTCCGCGCCGCGGGCAAGGCGTATGCCGCGGATTTCGTGCCGGAGCAGCTGCGCGCCAGCGGCGTCGGCTGGTACAGCACTACAGTTGGCCTGTTGCAACTGGTCGCCAGCCTCGTCGCTGGACTACTCTGGGATCGGATCGGCCATGCGGCGGTGTTCTATTATGGTGCGGTCTTCGCCGTCGTCGGCACTATTGGGCTGTTCTTATTGGTTCCGGGCGAGCATGGCCGGAGCAATACGGCGGCGGCAAGGTAAACGGATCGCTTGCACGGGAGTAACGCCAGAAGAAACCAAAAATGGCGAGTATTGTTACGATCTCCAACGATCAGCTTAGGGAAAATCTGTGACCCGGGAGCCTGCCTGAGCTATCAGTACGAATAAGAAACCGATGACGAATGCAGGGACCTTGTCTCGACTGACGATGGCCGTGCTGCTGGCGATCGTAGCGGCAACGGCGTGGACGCTCGTGTCCTACGGGGTGAGCGGGGCCCAGGACCGGCAAACCTTGCTGCGACAGGAGATCGCCCAAGTCGAGCAGGAGGTGGACAGGATCGAGGCTGACGCACTTTCCGCCATCCCGTCCCTGCTGCCCGGGAGCGCTGCACGGGTCGCCGGCCTCGGCAAGATCCTGTTCTACGACAAGGCGCTCTCGGTCAATCGGAACGAGGCCTGCGCCTTCTGCCACATGCCGCAGACGGGCTTTCAAGGAGCGATCGAAAGCCTGAACAAGGCTGAAGTCGCGCAACCCGGCTCGGTCCGAACGCGGTTCAGCCTGCGCAAGCCGCCAAGCGCCGCCTATGCCGCGTTCTCTCCACCCCTCTTCTACGCGGACAAACCTGGGGAGGGGAAGTGCACACATTGCTTCATCGGCGGCAATTTCTGGGACCTGCGCGCGACCGGTCTGCGCCTTCAAAACGCGACCGCCATGCAGGCGGAAGGATCGCCCCTTAATCCGCTCGAGATGGCCAATCCGGATGCCGCCTGCGTGATCTACCGGATGTCCCAGCGCCCTTATAAGGGGTTATTCGAGAGCGTGTGGGGATGGCGAACGTTTGACCTTGCCTGGCCCGGCAACGTTGAGACGTTGTGCAATAAGCCCAATAACAATCCCGCCTCGGCGATCGGGTCTGAAGTGCCCGGGCCGGACACCGCGCCACTCGTGCTTGACCTGAGCCCTCGCGACCGGGCGCGTGTGCAACTGACCTTTGACCAGATGGCGCAATCGATTGCCGCCTATGAGGCCTCGCCAGAGGTCAGCCCCTTCTCCTCTAAGTTCGACGCCTTTCTTGCAGGGAAGGCCGAGCTAAGCGAGGCGGAGGGCCGGGGCTATGACCTGTTCAACGCTCAAGCGAAATGCCTGAATTGTCATGTCGATCCTAAGGGGACAGAGCACCCGCTTTTCACCGACAATACAACATCGAACCTTGGCCTGCCGCGCAATCCAGATCTGGCTTATTATCATGAAACACAACCCGACGAATTCGGCTATATCGTCAATCGAGAAGGCGGGTCCGTAGTGGACAAAGGCGCCGGCAATTTCCTGAGGAGCCCGGAAAACGCGGGTTCGGCTTGGAAAGCGCTTGCGCCGCAATTCGACGGCCGCTTCAGGGTTGTGACGTTGCGCAATGTCGACAAGCGGCCGCGGCAGGATTTCGTGAAGGCCTATACGCACAATGGCTATCTGAAGAGCCTCAAGGAGGTCGTGCATTTCTACAATACCAGGGACACGCTGCCACGATGCGCGGCGGGGTCGCCGGGAGAGAAAGTGTCCTGCTGGCCGCCGCCTGAGGTCGCGGTCAATATCAACATGAATTGCTGCAATCTCGGTCTTACCGGCCAGCAAGAGGATGATCTGGTGGCGTTTCTCAAGACCCTCACCGATGGGTACGGGCTGTAGGGCAGGGACGCCGCTCGCGCAGGAGTTCGCCGGTTTCGGAGGGGGTTCGGCCGGATGAGTAGCCGTAAGTATCGTTCGGCGGCGGGCCACTTTTGAGAAGGGACAGACTTTGCCATTACTCATTGATTCGATTGAGATTTGTGCGTTCTTGGCCCGTTGCCCCCACATCAATGGTCTCTTAAGCAGCATGTGGGATAGTTATGCGAGGGGCGTGATGGTAGACATCACTTCACTTTTTTGCTTTAGATGGTTTCATGTTTTTCCGGGCCGCCCGTTTCCTGATCGTCTTCGCTGTGGCGTTCTCGCTTGCAGTGGGCGGGGCCTTTGTCCATGAGACATCCGCCCATGCAACCGAAATGGGCATGGCTGGCATGGTTCACAGCCACGACGGCAACAGCATCCACAAGCACCCTTGTTGCCCAGAGAAAAGCAGTGAAAAGAGCGGGTGTACCGCCGCCTGTTGCGCCGGTGTTCTGCCCCTTATGGCGCACGTCGCCATTCCCTTCGAGTATGTCGCGCAGAAGCTAGTCTTTAAGACAGCTACTGTTCTAAGCGACAGCTTCTCTGATCCTCCTTCACGGCCTCCCCAAGCCTGAACAACGCGTGTTCGCACGCGAATAATCGCGCTCGCCTGTAAGAGGCGAGACAACGCCGCTTGGTAACTGCGGCTTAGCCGAGCTGCCTATCAGCCCGCGGTTCAGACACATTGAGGAGAAAATCCATGAGACCATTTCAACATGCGCTCGCGCAAGCGGCGTTCCTGATTGTAACAGCTGTGGCCGCGCCGCTGACAGCAATCGCCGCTGCTGCCGACTATGAATTTCAGCTTGTAAGCCAACAAGCGAAGGCAAGCCTAAGGGACTGTTAGTCAAGCGTAACCTTGGGCATTGGTTTACGGCGTGTATCTCCTCCGCTGTACTCCGGACTGTCCAATGGCGCCTACGGAAAAGGCTGCGCATCCGGTCGTGTTGCTTTCCG
>JBAUNL010000304.1:0-6913 GCA_049579205.1 Rhodomicrobium sp.
GCTGGACCGCTCTAAGATTGCCGGTCTTACGGTAGATCAGCGTCGCCTTCGTGCGGCGTAAGGAGTGGGTACCGAACATACCCGGATCCAAACCCGCCATAGCGACCCAGTTTGAGACGAGCCGCGCTTATTGCCGTGTGGTTAAGCTGCTATCTTTGCCGCGCCGGCCGCCGAAGAGCAAGCTGCCGGGACGCCTTTCTGTGAGGCGCAAATATTCGTCGATCGATTGCCTGGCCTGTTCGGTGATCTCAAAGCGAACTGGACGCCCCGTTTTCTTCTGCCGGACAGTGGCGCCCCCCGTCGCGTAACCATGCGGCGCGATGTCCTCGACTTTCAGGCTCACCACGTCGCAGCCGCGAAGCTTGCTATCGATGGCGAGGTTGAAAAGCGCAAGGTCGCGCACCTTGCGCTGCATCTGCAGCCTCGTGCGGGTCGCCCGAACGTGCTTGGGTTGCAGTGGAGGTTTCGGGCCAACGAGTTTGCCCTTGTTCGAAGGCCTGCGGGCGGCGGGCACGGCATCTACGTTTTGAACAGTATCCACGGTCTCTCTCCATTTACTTTGGGGGAGATTCCAGGATGATCGAAACGGTCACCGTCTGAATAAGCACGCCTGGGGGCATTCATGAATGACCGGAAAAAGAAAAACGGCTCTGAGCTGGAGCAGCGTTAAAACCGGGCTTCGTGGCTTTGACCGGACAGCCCTGCTTGGCCTCATTCAAGACCTCTACGCCGCCAACAAGGACAACCAGGCTTTTCTCCATGCGAGGCTCAATTTGGGCGGCGATCCGCTCAAGCCCTATAAGGCGGTCATATCGCGCTGGGTCTGCCCGGATATTTTCAAGAACCAGCCGGTGTCTGTGGCGAAGGCGAAAAAGGCGATTGCGGACTACAAGAAGGCCATCGGCTATCCGGAAGGCATGGCGGAGTTATCGGTCTTCTATTGCGAAGAGGCGATCGTTTTCCTGCGCGACTGCAGCATGGATGATGAAGGCTATTACACGGCGCTCGTGCTCATGTTCGAGCAGGCGCTGAAACGGACGCTGTCTCTCCCGGAAGGCGAGCGGGCGCATTTTCTGGAGCGTCTCGGCCGAGTTCGTGCCGCAGCTCAGAAGATCGGCTGGGGCTTTGGCGACGGGATGGCAGCGCTCTGGTACGCCTTTGCGAATGAGTCCGGAGCTGAAGGATGAGCGGGCGTCTGCCGGAAGAGCCCGAAACTCTTAGCCCTGCATGGCCCAGCCAATCTCACGCTGGGCGGAGACCGGCTGCTATCGGATCTGACGGCAGAAACAAGCGGATAAACATTCAAATGCCTCCCCCTGACCCCAAGCCGACGAATTAGGTTTAGAACTTGGGTTAAATCCGAGAGGCCGCTTTCGTATGACGATTGCGGACCATTTTCGAGATGGCCTGCGGACGGGAGGATCGAGCGACGGACAGAGATCGCAGAGCTGAAATCTTGTTGTTGGGCGCTGCTGCAACCAGTTGTCCGCGGAGCTTTAACCAACCAAGCGAAATCTCTCAGGTTGAATCCCTGAGTCAGCATGGCAGGGCGACTTGGATTGCAGGGCAACTCGCGCTAGCTTTGCCAACGCTTATAGAACCACACCCATTGATCAGGACGCGCTCGGATCCAGCGTTCGAAAAGAGCTTGGATAGCCGCCGTTGCGGACGCGATGTCCGTGTCCCTGTCTCCGGAGCGGGTTATAAGTATTTCCTCGATATGGACGCTGAATCTAGCGCCATCTAAGCGATCAACGCGTGCGGCAAAGATCGGAACGCCAAATTTGACGCTCAGACGTGCCGGCAGTGTAAGGGTAGGTGCAGGCTGGCCGAAGAACTCAACGACAAGGCCACCCCGATCACGATGGTCGGCGAGCATGCAAACACTGCCCCCTTCGCGCACATGGCGGGCAATCTTCAGCAGTGAGGCCGAGGTGGCCGGCAGGAGGCCCGACGGATATAGCCCCTCACGCAACTTCCGCACGGAGGTCCCTGCCTTGTCATTCTTGAGCGGCTTATAGAGTCCTATCGGACGCTCGCCAAAACGCGCCGCAGGGATTACACTGACCTCCCAATTGCCAAAGTGAAGCCCGACAAAAATGGCGCCACCGTCGCGCTTAAGAGCATTACGGACCGCATCGGCGCCTTCACACAACACGCGATTCTCATCGGCCGCTATCCTGTCAATAATGAAGCTTTCCGCAACGGTGCGCCCAAAGTTCTCCCACATGCCGCGTGCAACTCGACCGTGAGCTTCTGCAGATAACTCAGGGAAGGCGCGCGCGATGTTAACAAGTGCGCGGCTATGGCGCCTCGTCCTAGGTCCGACGGCCCGGGCGACCCAGGCACCAAGCAGTGAAATTACATCGATCGACAGGACGTTTGGAAGCCAGTGCAGCAATGCAAGCCCGCCGACTGTAAGCTGCCGATTGCTCAGCAGCCTCTCGGTCCGCCTTGTCGCTTTCTGATCCGCCAGCACGTCGGTCACGGTTCTTCCCTGCCGTTCTGTCTGACGCTACCGATGCCATTTTCTGAGAACCAAAAACAATTTGATACGATGTGCGCATTTAAGGTTGAGTTCAAGCAGGATCAAAACCCGGCTCACAGAATACGGAGACCTGATGCGCGTTTGGCAGTCACACCAGCGTACCAAGCAGCTCGCGGCTTCTTTGATGCTCACCAGATGGGACCCGCAGGTATTTAACCATCGGGTTGAATACCGCGTCTTAAGCAAAAATCAGCGACTCGGCCCGGGCAGCAGCACCCGGCCCGTCTAACGCCACCAATCGCATGGAGATCCCGCGGCTCAGCTATAAAGGTCTGCGCGAGTTAGGGGCACGAGGCTCTCCGCCTTGGAGGTGCGCGACGCAAGCGTCTGATAGATGCGAAGCGATCCACGCGCGAACGCAAGCGAGCATCCCGCGAGGTAAGCAACCCACATCCGGTAGGTTTGCGCGCCCACGAGCTTTTCCGCCACTTCCCGCCGGGCCGTCAGGCGCTCGCACCAATGACGCGTCGTCAGCGCATAATGCGGGCGCCAGGCTTCGACGTCGTGCACCTCAAAGCCGCTTATTTCAAGCGCGCGGATGGTTCCGCCGATGTCATCGAGTTCGCCCCCCGGAAAGATATACTTCGTCATGGCCCGCTGCTCCGGCCGGCGGCCGAAGCGCCGGCCACTTTTCTTGGCACGACGCGAGATGGCGTGGTTCAGGAACAAACCCTCTTGGGACAGCACCGATTTTACCTTGCTTAGATATAGCGGAATATTGGCGACGCCGATGTGCTCGTACATGCCGATCGAGGCAATCTTATCGAATGGGCCGTTTAGATGCACATAGTCCTTGATCTCGACCGTAACGCGGTCCTCAAGGCCCTTTTCGCGAATGCGCTGCCGCGCGACCTCAAGCTGTGCGTCCGATAGCGTAATGCCGTGCGCTCGCACGCGATATTTCTCTGCGGCATAGCAAACGAGCCCGCCCCAGCCGCAGCCGATGTCGAGAAAGCTCTCGCCGGGCTGCAAGCGCAGCTTCCGGCAGATCATTCCCAGCTTGTCTTCCTGGGCCTGCTCGAGACTGTTACCCGTGCCGGTAAAATAACCGCAAGAATACTGCATCCAGGGATCAAGAAACAGCTCGTAGAATTCGTTGCCGACATCGTAGTGAAAGGTGATGAAATCCCGGTTCTCACCCTGACTTCGGTTCTCGCCATTTATATTACCTGCAAACTTGCGGCTTTGAGGCGGCAGCGTCGCCGGCGCGAACAGAAATGGCCAAAGCGATTTTAAAACGAGCCGCTTGTCAATGGCTCGGAGGCGCTTGCGTGTGCTGGAGTCGCTCAGTTTTTCACCGAGGTCGATAAGCGTTCCGCCTTCGAAGCCGAGCTGGCCGCTGGCATAATGACGGATGAGCCTGTCTAAGGTTGGATGTCTGAGGAGCGATGAAATAACTCCAGCGCTCCCGATCGTAAACGCCAAGTTGCTTTGCGGTAATGGGCCGAGCGGAATAAGACTTCCATCCCAAAGCCGTACGCTCGCGTCAATTTGCAAGCGCCTTCCAATTTCTTCCATCAGCGCTCGCGCGGCATCGAGTTGGCGCGCGGCTCTCTCAGCATTCATGTCAATTTTCGCTTTCTTCCGTCTGTTGGAAGAGGATAGGGTTTACAGCCGCTGTCGAGAGCTGTAAATCGCACGGCTTACCGGCGCTCGCAAATCCTCAGACCTTTGCAGTAGAATTTCCGCCCCTTGGTATGGGTCTTCAGCAAAAGATCGTGACGACCGCAAATGGCCCGGAACGGCGGTTTTCGCAGTTGCAACAATTCATTCGGCTGTCGGCTGAAAAGCGGAACTGGTTGATTTTATTCAGAAAACAGCCGCAGATGACCCAATCCTGCCGTTGTTTCTCTGTTTTTCAAGACTGAAATCAGCAAAGGCTAAGTGAGACTGTGTAGGCGAGTTCAAGCGATTTCGATACGAAGCGCGCCGGATCGCCTCGAGTCGAGGTCGGGTACCTTCACGTTCCAAGCTAGCCCGATGATCATGAGCGCTCGAATGACAAGCCAGCCGGGATCGATCTCGCCGGCGCTATGACCCATGCGGGCGGAACGTGGAAATGCGTGGTGATTATTGTGCCAGCACTCGCCGGACGTTAGCAGGCCAAGTCCGCGCACATTGCGGCCATCAATCGCGATATTTTCAAGCACATAGGGCCGCTCGCCGCGAGTGTGAGCAATATGAACCACGCACCAATGTCCCGTCAGAGAGACCGCTATTCGCAGGCACACACCCCAGAACAGGAAGCCCCAACCGCCGGCTGCATAGAGCACAATCGCCAACGAGAGTTGCTGCCAGCGCCATGTTGCTTCGAGCCACCGGTAGAACTTATCATCGGTAACACGGTCTTCGATTTGTAATTCGGGTGGGCGAGTCAAAACCTGTTCGCAGTGCATCTGCCAGAGGGCGTCCCTCCAAAATCCAACGTCATGCTTCGCGAAAGAATGGCAGTCCGGTTGGTTTTGTTGCCAATCCCGTACCTCGTGTATCCGAAACATTCCAATCGGACCTGCCATACCCACGAGCGTACCGAGATAAACAAGCAAATACTCGAGCCATCTCGGCGCTTCGAATAACCGATGGATCAACAACCGGTGCATGCCTACAGAATGCCCGAGGCAGAGCGTCAAGGCTGACAAGAATAGAAATGCCGCAGCCGCCGCCCAAGAGATACTAAGGATCCCGCCGATCAAACCCGCTGTCAGCATCGACGTCTACCAAATAGATTTTACAGGCGCCCAAACGACCTTAGCTTCGATAGCGGAGCTTTCGCTCCTCGGCTTAACACGTCCGGTCGCGATCAGTATTTCAGCCATGGCGTCAGATCTTGCGATAAAGCTGCAGATAGTTGACTCCGAGATCCCTCGATATGACCCAGCGCCGCGAGATGGTGGTGAACGCAACCCCACTCTCTTCTATTAGCTCGAACCGGTGACGTTGTAAGCGGTGCCTCAGTTCGCCTGGTACAACGAATTTCTGCCAGTCATGCGTTCCTTTCGGGAGCCAATGTAGAATGTATTCGGCGCCAATAATGGCTTTGACGAAAGAACGCATGGTGCGATTGAGGGTGCCGATCAAAAGAATGCCGCCCTGTCCGGTCAGCCGGGCCAGCGCGTCCAGAAAGGCGGGCAAATTTGCGACATGCTCCACCACTTCGAGCGAGATGACGGCGTCGAAGGCGCCGGTCTGACCGCCGTAGTCTTCCGGTAGGCCGTGATGGTAACGCACGGGCGCCCCGGTCAAGCGCGCGTGACGCTCGGCGACCATCACATTCCGTTCGGACGCATCGATACCAACCACCTCGGCCCCCAAATATGAGAGGGGCTCAGTTACAATGCCAGCGCCACAACCGACATCGATGAGCTTGAGGCCGGCCAAGGGGAAAGCCGCTTTGGGATCTCGCCCAAGAAGGATTGGCAAGCGCTGCGAAATATGAGCGACACGAACTTGGTTGAACGCATGGACCACTTTGAACGCGCCATCGGGCTTCCACCACTCTTCAGCGAGCGCGTTGAACCGGGCAACTTCGCTGTGCTCAGCGGTCCCGTATGAGGCCGGAGAGGCTTTTCGGATATCCTTGCGCAGCATGGATCGCCTCTGTTAGGTGTTGAGTTTTCGTCCCTGATTTTCGAGAAGACGTGTCGCCGTTATCGGAGTCACCAATGTCTCTTCCATCGGTTCCACGAGTATAACAGGTCGGCGAAGCGGTCATACCCGAAGCCCGCCATTTGGCGCATAACCGGCATGCCCAGCAATTGGGCGAGCCAGCGATCGCCTGGCGTGCGGCCCCAGGTCTCGAGAGCACAAGCAATGCCAACATAGAGCTGGCCCTCGGCATCGACTCCATGCAGGCGCCTCCGCACATCCTCAATCCCTGCGCCAAAGCGAGCCAGCGCTTCCGGCTCGAGATTGATGTCGCGAAACTCAATCGCGCCGCTGCGTGCGGCATTCACGAGCCGGTTTCTTTGCCAGTTGATGCCCCCGTTACAGACGGGACATCTAGTATTGTACCACACGGTAAGCTTTGGTGACGTCATGGATCGTTCGGCAATCATGCCCGTCAAGCCTCGCCTTAGCTGCGTGCAGCGACCTTAAGATGCGCCGATTTCCCAACATCGGGACGGGGGCGAGCGCATCCCCGGTTATAACCTTATAGCTTCAAAGTTATATAATCAAGCCCTATTCCAGGTCACTTTCATTCTATATCATGCGTGGAATGTGCTCGTCGCGGCGCCAGCCGCTGAAATCCGGAGGTTCGATGTCCGTTGATAAGATTTTCGAGGCGCTATCATCCGCACCGCGCCGGCGGATCCTTGCTTATCTTTCGAAAACGGACATGACCGCGGGTGAGATAGCGAAGCGGTT
>JBAUNL010000305.1:0-8862 GCA_049579205.1 Rhodomicrobium sp.
TTCTTCTCGGGCGCCGGGATGAGGCAAAAGAACTCTTTGAATATTTGCTTACGCTTCGGAATGATGTTGGCCTATTGTCCGAGGAGTACGACACGGAGTCCCAACGGCTTCTTGGCAATTTTCCGCAAGCCTTCTCGCACGTGGCTCTTGTCAATACTCATTGGGATGAAAAAGCGTCTAGCAGCCACCGTGCCCGCTTCAACCCTGGTACTTGACCGGGGCGGGGACGCAAAACTCAAGCTTACTCAGCCATTGTCGGCGAATCCTGGATAGAGCGTCATGCCTCCGTCGATAAAAAGCGTCGCTCCCACGACATAATCGGACTCGTCGCTTGCGAGCCAAACCGCCGCCTTTGCCACGTCTTCGGGCTCGCCGATCCGGCCGTACGGGATCAGTTTGAGAAGACGGCGGTATGCTTCGTCATTGTCCCAGGCGGCGCGATTAATATTTGTCCGGATCGCACCCGGTGCGATGCTATTCACCCGAATGCGGTCCGGCGCAACTTCCTGGGCCAGGGTGCGCATCATAAGATCGATGCCGCCCTTCGAAGCCGCGTAATTGACGTGACCACCCCACGGGATGACCTGATGAACCGAACTCATGCAAATAATTTTACCGATCGCTTTCGAGATTTCAGGCAATGGACCGCGGCGCCGGAATTCTTTGATGGCTTCACGCGCGCACAAAAATTGCCCAGTCAAATTTACGGTAAGCACTTTGTTCCATTGAGCGAGCGTCATCGCTTCCACGGGCGCGTCGAGCTGCAGCCCGGCATTCGCTACAAGTATATCAATCGATCCAAATTCAGAGATTGCCCTCTCAAACATGCTCTTTACCTCGGGCTCGCTGGAGACATCCGCGCGATACGCGAATGCCCTGACGCCCGAGCCGCGAATTTCGGCCGCGAGACTTTCTGCCTCATCGGCGTGGGACAGGTAGTTCACAATCACGTCCGCACCTGCCTGCCCCAGAGCAATCGAGATTGCCCGGCCAATACCCGTTGAGCCTCCGGTCACGATGGCCCGTTGCCTAATGAGAGGAAGACGTTGTTTTTCGGGCATGTTGTTCCCCGGAACGCGGACAGACATGGTGCCGAACACTGGCTCAAGGAGGCTGGTTCCTCCTGGAACAACGCGCGGGAAGGCCTGTTTTGATCTTAGACTGAGGTGGAGTGAATGGTCATGGCCCAGGCAATAGGGCACCGCATTTGGGCAATCGCTGAAGGCTACATCCCGCCATCCAGCACCGGGACCACGCGTCAGCTTGTGAGCCACGAAACGGCTTGCATCCTGAATGCTGGCGACGAGGACGCGAGGATCGAGGTGACCGTCTACTTCGCCGATCGCGAACCTGCTGGACCCTATATTTTGGAGGTACCGGCCCGGAGAACGCGCCACTTCCGCTTCGACGAATTCGACGATCCGGAACGCATACCTCCCGACACCGATTTTTCCAGTGTGTTCGTGTCGAGTGTGGCCGTGGTGGTTCAGCATACGAGGCTTGACACCCGGCAGGAAGCGTTGGCTCTTCTCAGCACAATCGCTTTTCCAGCCGGCTAACAACAACAAGAAAATTGCCTGTAGCCCCGATATGGCGAACCGTCACGGCCGTCTGATTAACGATCCTCACTACATTTTGGCGGAAGTGGAAAATTTGAGTTAACTTAAAAAGTCCTGCTTCCAGACTGGCATCCGCTCCATGGCTCAACTTGCACACAGCCCGCCGTCTCGGCTCCTTTTAATTGTCTTGGCGGCGGCTCTATCGGTAATTGCCGGGCCAAGTGCCTCAGGCAGAGAGCGAGACCCCTCCTACGCCTGTGAGCACTGGACGCAGAACCGGCTCGTCATCGGCACCGATCTTCAGGCACGCCGCTTCATGTTAGAAGCGAAGGGCACAAGTCAGCTCGTGCCGGCTGCGGTTGAGCAGAGAAAAATTTTCCATCGCACATTTAGCCTCTCCGTCGACATCTTCGCGCCGATTGCACTGTTCAAAGCCGAGGGGCCACGGACCGTGGTGATCGCTAGGGACAATGAGAGAAGCGCTCCGTTGCGGATTCCTGTCTTTTTCATTGGCCGCAACGGGGATTCGCAAGACGATCTAAAGGCCGACGCTGATACTGTCGCTTTCGCGCCGTCGAAGCGCCTCGATGAAGGTGAGGACTTCGCGCAGGTTGGCTTGCGTCTAATGAGGGGCGGTTCGCGCTTTGGCGACATTCGCCCGTTTTTCATCTGTGGCCTTCCGGGCGTGATTCTTTGCGAAAGCTACTGCCCCAGCGATACGGTAGCTCTGGCCCAAAGCCTTGTCGCATGGGCCGTCGAGGAGGCCCCGGCGAGGGCTTCAAAGGCGGAAGGTACTTTGCCGGGGCTGCCGGCACCCTCCCAGCCAAAAGTGGATGTTGTTCCACGCGAGAAACAGCCTGCGGCCTCGGCCCCGCCACCTTCTGGGGCTGCCGAAGTTCCTGCCCCGTTGCAAAACGCGCCCCAGGCCGTGGATGAGCATAAGATAGGCGATTCATCGAGCCCCTCCCAAGTCAGAGGCGCTATCCTGATCACGTTCGTGTCCACTGACAGCGGCTTCATCAAAGGTGCCGGCTCGCGCGCTGCCGGGGCTTTTTGGTCCGGTTCGCTCAGCCTTGCAAACGCCGTGTCGGAGGGGGCGTGGGAGGAGAAAATCCTCGCCCGCGCGCAATCATTCGGTGCGAGCCAAGATACTCACATTTTGCAGCTACTGGGAAAGACGG
This sequence comes from Rhodomicrobium sp., assembly GCA_049579205.1. Taxonomy (GTDB): domain Bacteria; phylum Pseudomonadota; class Alphaproteobacteria; order Rhizobiales; family Rhodomicrobiaceae; genus Rhodomicrobium. Next base: position 2,741 of record JBAUNL010000305.1, read on the forward strand.
GAAAGCTTGCCGATGGGGACGCTTTGGCCGGCATCGCAAAAACCGTGATGAATGGCTCAATGCTTAAGCATGAACAACTACCGCTTGCGCCGCCGAAGCCGGTCGAGCGTTTTCATCTCGACGAGGCCGTCGCCCTCATTACGGAGGAAGCCGGCATCGGTGCCGACCTCACCGCTGGACGGGAAGCGCTTCTTATCATTTCGGGAAGCATCCGTTCGACCAGCTATTTCTGCCAGCATCCTTTGCCGTCCAACGCCGCTCCTGCCTGGCTGGAAATGTTGAGCAAGGTGCTTGTCTTGGAGATTTGGAGCGAAGCGGCGGCGGCGGAGATTCAGCGAAATTCGCTAGCGCTTCCCGCGGAGAATGCGCCTGAAGGCGTTCTTCTCTGCGGCTCTGGCAGCGCCGGATCCGGCAAAATAGCGGTCTATGGCATCACTACTGCCGCATTATCGGAAGTGAGCCGGGATAGTGCCTTCGCCTATCTCACCCAAAAGGCCAAGAGCTTTCTCAAACCTTGAATTCCGGCCACTGTCGCCGTCGAAAATGGCGTGAGCCTGGCAAACAGCCTTGGCGGAATCGCCACGGCTCTGTACAGCTTCCGTTCATGTTAAGTGGCGTATCGCTGGTATGGTCCAGCAGCAGGTTTGCGGTGGGGATCGACCGGAAAAAGTATTTCCTCCAGCTCCTGCCTTTTCAAAGACCCTAACCGAAAGCCCCGCAAGGCTGATGACTCAGCATCCCATATTCTTCGACCCCAAGGACCGGCGCGCGGCGCACGTCTCTCGCGTCGGCTGGGCGCTGGCAATCATGAGCACGGTCGCTGGACTTGTATTCCTTTCCAGCCTATTCATCTTCCGCTCCTTCCCGGAGACGCTGCGGACGTCGCCAATTCAGCGTTATGCGCTGTTGAATGATGTCGCAAAAATCCAGCATCTGCTGCCCTCAGTGCGGAATTTGGCGCGGAAGGCGCAATCGCATAAGAAGAAATTCCCGGCTTCTTCTTCTCACCCGCTGGCTCTCGCCGTTGCAAGGGCGAAGGGTGTCAAGGCATCGGTCGAGCGGCGAGAAAAACCGCTCACCGTCGGCTTCTATGCCAACTGGGACGACAGCAGTTTTGCCTCCCTAAGAAACAACGTGCAGAATCTCGACTGGGTGGTGGCCAGCTGGCTTTACGTCCAGGGCGATTCGATGGACCTGAAGCTTACGCTTGACCCAAAAGCTCTTGAGGTGATCCGCCGTGAGAAGCCTCAGGCAGCCATCCTTGCGATGATTCAGAACTCATCTGCTTATCAGTGGCATGGTGCCGGCCTTGCGAAGATGCTCGCAGACCGCGAAAAACGGCGGGAATGCCTTGAGGGGATCGTAAAGTTCATCGAGACCTATAATCTGCAGGGAATTACGGTCGATTTTGAGCAATTTCCGGATACGGCGCATAAGGATGTGCTTGCATTTCTTGGCGAGCTGGAGGCTGCCTTCAGGCCAAGAGGATGGCTGATTGCCGTCGCTGCTCCCTTCGACGATCCGGCTTGGAATTACAAAGCCTACGCCAAGCACTGCGATTACCTAATGCTTATGGGCTATGACCAGCACTGGTCGGCAGGCGATGCCGGACCGGTGGCCGCGCAGTCCTGGTTCTCGACGCGCCTCGCTGCCCGGATGAGGGAACTCGACCCCGCACACACGATTATCGCGATCGGCAATTACGGCTATGACTGGGCCGAAGGCGAAGCCAACGCGGATGACATCACCTTCCAGGAAGTGATGCTGACCGCAAGGGACGCCAAGGCCACAATAGAACTCGATCCAGCGACGCTCAATCCGCATTACTCCTATGGAGACAGCGGCAAAACCCATCAGGTGTGGTTTCTGGACGCCGTGACCGCCTACAACCACCTCAGGGCCGCCGACAAATACCGGCCCGCGGGGTATGCAGTATGGCGACTCGGCGCAGAAGATCCGTCTATCTGGTCGGTGCTGCCGAGAAACTACAATGCGCCGCCACCACCCTCCCTTGCTACGATCACTCCAACGAATGACGTGAATTTCATAGGCCACGGCGAGCTGTTGCAGATTGCTGCCTTCCCCTCCGGCGGAGCGCGCGATTTCAAAGTCGACGACGCCAATGCGACCGTCATCGGCGAGACCTACACGAAAATGCCCGCGTCTTTCGTGATAAGGCGGGGCGGTGATCTTCCTGGAAAGGTGGCGATTACCTTCGACGATGGACCGAATGCGGAATGGACGCCAAAGATCCTCGATGTCCTGAAGGCCAAACATGTCCATGCGACGTTTTTCATCATCGGCGAGAATGGCGCGGCTAATCCCAGGCTTGTTCAGCGCGTGTTGGCTGAAGGCCATGAAATCGGCAATCACACATTTACGCACGCCAATCTGGGTGAGACGCCGGATAGTGTCGCGGGCATCGAACTGAATGCCACGCAGCGCCTTATTGAGGCTCTCACAGGCCGCTCCACCCGTCTCTTCAGGCCCCCTTATTTCGGTGATGCGGAACCGTCCACGGCTCAAGAGATCGCGCCGATGGCAGTTGCCGAGAGGCTTGGCTACCTGACCGTCGGTCTCAAGGTGGATCCCGACGATTGGCAACGTCCGCCGGCAGACAAGATTGTCGAGAGGATAATCGCCCAGACGACCAACCCCGACCTTGAGAAGCGCGGGCAGGTCGTCCTGCTCCATGACGGGGGCGGCGATCGCTCTCAGACTCTGGCTGCTCTGCCCCGAGTCATCGACGCTTTGCGGGAAAAGGGCTTTGACCTAGTCACCGTTTCCGACCTTGCCCGGTGGACAAAGGACCAGGCGATGCCTCCGGTCCCGTCCGACGAGGCAGCGCCCGTCGTAAACCGCTATGTGTTTTTCACGTTCAGCTGGCTCCAACACGCTGTAGGCTGGATGTTTGTACTGGCAATCGCGCTTGGGATTGCACGCCTCATTCTTTTGTGCGGCTTGGCAGTCTGTGGCTGGGTCCGCCCCAGGCACAAGGAACCAGCAGCTATAGGCGAAGGCCTCTCGGTCTCCGTCATTATCCCGGCGCTTAACGAGGCGAAAGTCATCGTCTCCTCGATCGGGCGAATCCTGGCCAGCAGCCATGACGATATTGAGATTATCGTGGTCGACGACGGGTCGGTGGACGGCACCTCCGATGTCGTCCGCAGAGCTTTTGCCGCGGATAAGCGCGTGACACTCATTACCGCCCCCAACGGAGGCAAAGCGAAAGCCATCAATGTAGGTCTTGCGCACGCTGCCGGGGACATTGTTGTCGTTCTCGACGCGGACACGCAATTCGAAACGGGGACGATTTCAAGGCTTGTGCGCTGGTTTGCGGATCCAAGCATCGGGGCGGTTGCTGGGAATGCAAAAGTCGGCAACAGGATCAACATTATTACGCGATGGCAGGCACTAGAATATGTCAGCGCCCAAAATCTCGAGCGGCGCGCTTTGCAGACGCTAGGCTGCATTACGGTGGTGCCGGGCGCCGTCGGTGCCTGGCGGCGCGAGGCGCTGGTAGAGCTTGGGGGGTTTCCGTCCGCCACTCTGGCCGAAGATCAGGATCTGACCATCATGATACAGCGCGCGGGCTACGGGGTGGTATTCGATGCCTCTGCTGTGGCCTGGACAGAAGCACCGGACACACTGGCAGGCTTGGCAAAGCAGCGCTTCCGCTGGGCGTTCGGCACGCTGCAGTGCCTTTGGAAACACAGAGGGATAAACCTGAATCCGCGATACGGCGCACTCGGCCTCGTCGCACTACCGCAGGTCTGGCTTTTTCAGATTGCCCTTACACTCGTGTCGCCGCTTGTGGACTTGTTGCTGATTGTTCAGATCGTGAGGTCCTTCACCGACTACATGCAACATGGTGAGCAGTTCAATTCCGATAACCTCATTGTCACAGCGACATATTACGCCGTGTTCATGGCCGTCGACCTCACGGCAGCGGCGATTGCGTTTTTCATGGAGAAGAATGAAGACCGGTCTTTGTTGTGGTGGCTTGTCTTGCAGCGCTTCGGTTACCGGCAAATCATGTATTACGTGGTGATCAAGTCTGTCTTCAAAGCTTTGCAAGGACGCCTCGTGGGCTGGGGCAAGCTGGAGCGCAAAGCGACGGTGACGGCGCTGGACCCGAGCAATGCAACAACGGTAGCGCCGGAGCCGAACAGTGGGGCTACCGTGTCACAATCGCCTTCCATGGCCCGTCCGGAACTGCTGGAGCCTCAACAAAGCGCCATTCGGTCTTAGTGGTTGCGCCAGGGAAACTTCGAACGCTGTAGCGCCCACGGCGGGCCGGAATGCTTAAGACTCCTCTGGGATGGCAATAAAAACTTAGCTAAATTGTGGTAGGTTAATCTTTGAGGCTTCTCCCGATGCGTATTCTAATTTTTGCGATAACCGTACTTTCCGGGGTCCTAAGTTTGGGCGCCGCCGCGGCAAGCGGCGATTACAGCCCCCTTCTCATGCTGGATACGGGCGGGCACCAGGGTCAGATCAAGAATATCGCTGTTACTCAGGACGGGAAGAAACTCATCTCGGCGTCGCAAGACAAAACAATCAGGGTTTGGGATTTCGAGACTGGCACTCCCATCCGCACAATTTTTGGACAGGCGGGCCACGGGGAGGAAGGCCAGATCTTCGCGATGGCCTTTTCTCCGGATGGCCGCACTGTTGCAGTGGGCGGCATCATGGGACCTGCGGGAAATTCCGAACAGATTGGCGCCATTCGCCTTTTCGACATTGAAAGCGGGAGGCTGATGAGCGTGCTTAGCGGACACGCTGCCCCTGTAAACTCTCTTGCATTCTCCTCCAACGGTAAATCCTTGATCTCCGGCGCGGGAACCGGAAAAGCCGAGGGCGGCGGGGTCGCAATCATTTGGGATGTAACTACGAGGCAGCAGCTCCACCAGCTTTCTCAGTCCGGCGCCCCAATCGATGCTGTCGCATTCACTTTGGATGACGCCCGGGCGGTCACAAGCAGTGTCGAAGGCGCGGTTCAACTCTGGAACGTTGCTGACGGCACGCTGATCAAGGTTATCACAGAGAAAGAGCAGAAGGTGACCGCAATAGCCGTGTCCCCGGTGGGACAGGTTTTGGCGACGGGCAGCGAGAGCGGTGAGATCAAACTTTGGGACGCGAATAACGGATCTCCTATCCGCATTTTAGGCAATCAAGGCACTGAAGTATCGGCTTTGAGCTTCAACCCTGATGGGCGGGAATTGTTATCCGGCTTTGGCAATACGGGAATAAAGATTTGCCATGTGTGGAATGTTGAAAGCGGCGCCGAAATAGCGGCCTACAGGGGGCACGATGGTGATGTTGTTGCAGTTGCATTTACTCCCGATGGGAATTTTGCCGTAACGGCGGGTGGTAACAATAACGAGATCCATGCCTGGGATTGGCACACTGGCCAGACAGCGAAAACATTCAAAGGCTTTAGCACCTCAATTTTTTCGGTCGGATTCTCATCCGACAACCGCGAGATTGCCTGGGGAACTGTGGATCCTTGTCCGGCATCAGCGAGCTGTCCTGAAATCCAAGGCGCTTTAGAATATCGGCTTGCTTTGCCGTCTAAAAGGATACCGCTTGGAGAACCCCAGGCCATTGTGAAGACGGCAGCTGAAAAGGATTATCTGCGCGCTAGATTCGCCCAAGGGCCATGGTCTTTGCGACGAAAAAAACCGCTGCCGCCGGCGTCGGTAATGTGCTCGAGATTGTTAAAGATGACCAGGTCGTAGCTAAAATCGAGCGCGATCTCGATAGTGGAGTCTCCCATACCGCCTACACCTTATCGCCCTACGGCTCGTTTATAGTGTCGGGCGGAAGTGACGGCCTGCTTGTAAAGTATAGCCGTGATGGCAAGGAGGTGGGCAGGTTTGTAGGCCACGAGGACGACATATCAGCCGTCGCGATTTCCGCTGACGGGAACCTGCTTATCTCAAGCAGCGCGGACCACACGATACGCCTTTGGAATCTGAAATCTTGAGGTGGCCCCGGTTGTTCGGACAGAATTTCCGCTTCGATAAGTGGAACGTCTGCCGGGGTTAAGCCGCCAAGCGGACTGGCGGCAAGCTGTGCGCTCCGTAGTAAGCTTGATCGGGCGTCCTGCCGTCAAGGCT
>JBAUNL010000306.1:0-25011 GCA_049579205.1 Rhodomicrobium sp.
AATCAATGTTTCAACCCCAGCCCCTGCTGTCCAGCCGGTCTCCACATCCGTATAATCGTCCCCTTTGCCGCCAGGAGGCGCCTTCAGAAAGCTATGAACGTGGACGTCACCTACGGCAAGCCCACCCGTTACATAGGGCATAAACTGGCCGAAAGCATAGCCTACACGCGGCCTTACCGTCGCTAACCAATCGGTGTTTGTTGCGCAGGTGAATGCAGGATTTCCGCAATTTGCGCTACCGCTCACAGCACTGCCCGAAAAATCCGCCTCAAGCCCGGCAACGAGATGTCCCCATTGCATATTATACCCGGCAGTACCCCCGCCGATCACGCCGTCAACCGTGAAATTTCCCGTGGTTGCGCTGGGGTCGCTCCAATCTTTGCGCGAAGTACCGATACCCCCGCCAATTTCGGCACCGGCATAAAAGCCAGCCCAGGCTGCGGCCGGGCTATAATCCTTGTAGCCGCCAATATCGCCGGCATGCGCAGAAACGACGAGAGCGACGGCACCCGCGGTGCCGAGAACGGTCGAACGGACCATGATTTTTTCCCCCGTCGCGAATCAGCCTCTTCTTACTGCGCTAAGCTGTAATTGGAAAAGAGTTATTCCACTAGCAACCTCGGGTAAAAATCCACACCAACGCGAAAATGTAGCGCATGGGTCACATGGCACCGCGCATTGGTAGGAGTTGCATCGACTGAAGGGGTTTGTAAAACGCTGAGAGTAGTGAAGAGTACGACGGGCAGGCTCGAATAATAGCCGCCAAAGTTCCATTTTGCGGCCGGGACGGAAATCGCTGCCACTTTTTATATCATAAGCGAGTCCCTGCGTCTGGGCCATGATCGCAGCAATAATGACAAAAACGCAGCATGACTGATCAAGCAGTCTGGCGCTCCTCTCCGCATGTCTTGGTACAAAATTCAGGAAAATTTCGCCCGTCGCCTTTCAATCGGCGCGTCGCTTTCTTTACGTGGCCAAGACGATGAGTATTGTCCGCTTCGCTTTGCGCTTCCCGCACACATTTTACGTGATGGCCATCGCCATGCTTTTTCTTGGGGTCAGCGCGGCCATTACGTCACCGAAAGATATCTTTCCAAGCATTAACATTCCGGTCGTAAGCGTCATCTGGCAGTATACCGGCCTTACGCCAGAGGAAATGGACCAAAGGGTCACGACCTACAGCGAGTATTCGATCAGCTCCAACGTGAACGACATCCGGAACATGGAGGCGCAGAGCCTTTCCGGCATTTCCGTCACCAAGATCTTCTTTCAACCGAACGTCAATATCGACCTCGCGATCAGTCAGATCGTCTCGGCCACCAATTCAATCCGCGCGCTGATGCCTACGGGGATCCAGCCCCCTATTGTCGTTCAATATAACGCGTCCAGCGTTCCCGTTCTCCAGCTCAGTTTGAGCTCGGATCGCATGAACGAGCAGCAACTCTACGACTACGGAATTTACCGGCTGCGTCAGGCTCTGGCACCGATCCAGGGGATCACGCTGCCCACGCCGTATGGCGGCAAGTACCGGCAGATCATGGTGGACATCGATCCCGAGGCCCTACGGGCGACGGGGATTTCTCCGAATGACGTGGTGAACGCCGTCAATGCGCAGAGCCTCACCTTGCCTTCAGGGGATGCGAAGATCGGCGACAAGCAGTTCATCGTCCGTACAAACACCTCTGCTCCCACGATAGATGCCCTCAACCGGGTACCGCTCCGGCAAATAGGGCCAACCACCATCCATCTCAGCGATGTCGCCCACGTTCGCGATGGCTGGGCCGTTCAACAGAATGTCGTGCGAACGAATGGCCGCCGCGCCGTGCTCTTGACCATCATCAAGAACGGGGACGCCTCGACCCTCGATGTCGTCAATCGCGTGAAGGCCGCCCTGCCCGACATCCGCGCCGCGGCTCCGCCTGGCATGAACATCGATATGCTGTTCGATCAATCGGTCTTCGTCCAGAGCGCCATATCGAGCGTTCTCCGCGAGGGTGCAATCGCGGCCGGACTGACCGCGCTGATGATCCTGGTTTTCCTCGGGTCATGGCGGTCAACCTTGATCGTGATGGTCTCGATTCCATTGTCGATCCTTACATCTGTGACTGTGCTTTGGGCGCTGGGTCAGACGATCAATACCATGACGCTTGGCGGCCTTGCGCTCGCGGTTGGTATCCTGGTCGACGACCACACGGTTGCGATTGAAAATACACACCGGCTTTTCGAGGCAGGGGTGCAATTCGATCACGCGGTCCTTGAAGGCTCGGCAGGGATCGCATTGCCCACGCTGGTCTCGACCCTTGCAATCTGCAGCGTGTTCGTCTCAGTGTTCTTCCTTCAGGGTGCGGCGCGCTACCTCTTTGCGCCAATGGGAATGGCCGTCGTTTTTGCGATGGTGGCCTCCTACGTCATCTCCCGCACGCTAACTCCCATCATCATAAGACTGCTCCTACGCAGTGAGCAGGATAAGCTTGCCGCCGGCCATAACAGCCTCTTGATGCGTTTTCACGAGCGCTTCAATCGGGGATTCGACCGCTTTCGCGACGTTTATACGTGGGTTCTGACCGGCGCTTTGCGCCGCCACGTCACCGTTCCGCTGATCGCGCTTGGTGTCGTCGCAGGCGCGGGCGCAATCGCCTTCTATACCGGCACAAATTTTTTTCCTAACGTGGACGCTGGGCTTATTCAACTGCACGTTAGGGCACCTGCCAGGACCCGGATTGAGCGGACCGAGCAATATTTCGAGGCCGTCGAAAATGAAGTGCGCCGCGAAATTCCAAAGCGCGATCTCGGCCTCATTCTCGACAATATCGGGCTCCCTGCGCGCACCTATAATCTCGCCTTCACCGATGGCACGACCATCGGCGTAAACGATGGGCAGATCCTGATCTCACTCAATGAAGGGCATGCGCCGACTGCCAGCTACATCAAGATGCTGAGGGTGGCGCTGGCCAAAAAGTTTCCGGACTCGCTGTTCTATTTCCAACCGGCTGACATGGTGACTCAGATTTTGAACTTGGCATCCCTTCCCAGATCGATGTCCAGCTCCAGGGCCGCGATAGCGCCGGAAACAAGGCTCTTATCAAGGCTCTCGATCAGCGCATGTCGAAAACTCCCGGTCTCGTCGATGTCCACGTCCAGCAGGAGCTGAATGCGCCCACACTTTCCTATGACATCGACCGTACCCGCGCGGAGCAGCTCGGCTACAATGTCAGCAGCATCGTGAACAATCTGAACACGAGCCTTGGCTCTTCGGAGCAGGTTTCGCCCAATTTCTGGACGGATCCGAAGAATGGAATTCCCTATTATCTCGCCGTGCAAACGCCGGAATACCGCATCGACAGCCTGAACGCGCTCAACAACACCCCAATCAGCAGCGTGTCTGCGACGCAAGCGCCTGTGCCGAACACTCTTGGCAATGTCGCGAGCGTGAAGCGGGAGGCGATGCAATCGGTCTTCAATCAGTCGAATATTCAGCCAGTTTTCGATGTTTACGCCAACGCGCAGGACAGCGATCTTGGCAGCGTCTCAAAGGCGATTAACAGCGCTGTGGGGGATCTCCAAAAGGAGCTAAAGCCGGGCACTCGCTTTGTCATCCGCGGTCAAATCCAGAGCATGAACTCTGCCTTCGGCAATCTGACTTTGGGTCTGATTTTCGCCGCCGTGTTCGTCTATTTGCTCATGGTCGTCAATTTCCAGAGCTTCATCGATCCCCTTGTCATCTTGCTTGCACTGCCGGGCGCCGGAGCTGGCATCCTGCTTATGCTGCTGGTTACGGGAACCTCCCTTAGCGTTCCATCGTTGATGGGGGCAATCATGTCGATCGGTGTCGCATCAGCGAACTCTATCCTTCTCGTATCCTTCGCCCGCGAGCTTCGGCAAAGGGGAACAAGCGCATACGAAGCCGCCATTGAAGCAGGACGGACGCGTATTCGGCCCGTCCTGATGACGGCTGCGGCAATGATCGTAGGCATGATCCCGATGGCGATGGGTGCGCCAGGTGAGGAGCAGAATGCGGTGTTGGCGCGCGCGGTGATTGGCGGCGTTCTTGTCGCGACCATTACCACGCTGCTCTTCGTCCCGTATCTCTATTCCATCTTGGGTAGATTCGAGACGCGAAGGGGCGAGCCGCAGGCGCCGGGAAAAGAGGGTTCGGCGTGATGCAGAAACCGGTGAATGATATTCAGCGGGAGGAATCGAAGGGAGCGTGCGTTTCGCGCCGCGCCAAGCGCCTCGCCCGGACCGTGGGATGGGGGGCGGTGCTGACGGCTGTCCTGCTCGCCGCCTATGGCTTCTGGGGACATGCCCAGGAGAGCAGGGCTGCGCTAGAGACACAGGAGCAGTTCGCAAACTTGGTCCCGGTGGTCCGCACGAGCGTTGTCAAAACAGTTGAAAGTCCCCGCCAGCTTGATCTGCCCGGGACAACACGCCCCTTTGACAGCGCCACGATCTTCGCCAGGGCTACCGGCTACATCTCGAAGCGCATGGTGGACATTGGCAGCAGCGTGAAGAAGGGCGACACGCTCGCCATCATCGCAGCGCCGGACCTCGATCAGCAGCTTGCTCAGGCTCGCGCTCAAGTCACGCAGCTCGAGGCAACAATCGAGCAGGTACATGCCAATGCCGAGCTCGCTCACGCTACAAATCAAAGGACCACGAAGCTGGTGCAGCAGGGTTGGCAAACCCAGCAACAAGGCGACGTGGACCGGCTCACGGCGAAAGCGCAGGACGCGGCTCTAAATGTCGCCCAGGCCAACCTCACTGTGCAGAAGGCTGTCGCGGGCCGGCTGGAGGAACTCACCAGTTTCGAGCGGGTCATTGCCCCCTTCGATGGCGTCATTACCGGGCGGAATGTCGATGTAGGCGACCTTGTCATGGCTGATACTTCGGGCGGAACGTCAATGTTCACGATGGATAGGACCGCTGTACTTCGTGTCCAGGTCTATGTTCCCCAGGATTCCGTTTTTGCGATCAAAGATGGCCTCGACGCCGGGGTCACGGTGCCGGAGCTTCCCGGACGCGTCTTCAAGGGCAAGATCGCGCGGAATGCGAGTTCCTTGCAGGCCGGTACCCGCACGCTTTTGACAGAGGTCGACGTGGACAATCCGGACGGCGAGCTTCGGGCCGGCATCTATTGCCGGGTTCATTTCGATATCCCGCGCCAGGAACCCATCATTATTGTCCCCTCGGAAGCCGTCATCTTCAACAGCAATGGGCTGACCGCTGCCGTCTACGAGAACGGTGTCGCGCACATCCGGCGCTTGGACCTCCTGCGCGATGACGGCGCTCAAGTTGAGGTTCGGGCCGGGCTCAAGCCCGGAGACCGCGTTATTCTCAGCCCTCCGATCGACGTTCGGGATGGAATGCGGGTGCAGACCGCTCAGGACACCGCAATAAGAACCGCGTCCATCAACTCAAACGGTGCCTGACGCTAGGGTGGTTGGATCGCAAGAAAGGATTAACCGCCTCTGGCTTTGGCACTTTCCAGTAAACGGCGATATGGGGTCTCATGATCCCGTCAAAGCCCAGGAGCGAGCGCGGGCCGGCCTTCCAAAGAACCGAAACTTCTACCATTCGGAGACAAGCGGCATGGAGCATATCGAAATAAAGGCAGTCAAAATTCCGGCTTCGCGCGTAGCGCTTGGAACCTGGGCAATCGGCGGGTGGATGTGGGGCGGCACCGATGAAAAGGACGCGATCCAAACAATTCATACCGCTCTCGATCTTGGCATCAATACCGTCGATACAGCACCTGCCTATGGCTTCGGGCGTGCCGAGGAGATTGTTGGCAAAGCGCTCTCGGGAAGCCGCCGCGGGAATACCATTATAGCGACCAAGGTTGGCCTGGAATGGCGCAACGGCCAAGTATTCAGAAATTCCTCGCCTGAAAGGGTTCGCAAAGAGCTTGAGGACTCGCTGCGGCGGCTTCAAACCGACGTCATCGACCTCTACCAGGTACACTGGCCGGACGAGAGTGTGCCCATTGAGGAGACCGCAGCCCTTCTTGCCAGCTTCCAGCGCGAAGGCAAGATCCGCGCGATTGGCGTCAGCAATTTCACACCCGGGCAGATGGACCGCTTCAGGAGCGCCGCTCCTCTCAGCACTGTCCAGCCACCCTATAATCTTTTTGAAAGGGAGATCGAGCGGGACATTCTACCTTATGCCAAGGCCCATGATCTAACTGTCCTCGCTTATGGCGCCCTTTGCCGCGGCTTGTTGACCGGGAAGATTACCGAGACGACAACATTTCAGGGCGACGACCTGCGAAAACTCGATCCCAAGTTCCGTCCGCCTCGCTTGCAGCAATATCTAAACGCGGTGCGCCGGCTGGATGAGTTCGCGAAGGAACGCTACGGCAAGACCGTGCTCGCCCTAGCCGTGCGCTGGGTGCTCGATGCCGGCAAGACAATCGCGCTATGGGGCGCGCGGCGTCCGGAACAATTGGCCCCGGTGAACGATGTTTTCGGTTGGTCTCTCGATGAGAACGCCAAACGCGTCATCGACCAGATATTGGCCGAGACCATTAAAGACCCGGTAGGACCGGAATTCATGGCGCCGCCTGCGAAGAAAGCAGCGTGAGTACCATTACTACCGGGTGAGAGTGGGGCCGTTATTAGCCAACTTGGAGTGATCCAATGACTATCCGCTTAGCTGCCCGCCTGCAGAGACATTTACAGCCCCTAGCGGCCCTTGCCATCGCGTCTGTCCTGTCATCGCTGATGGGTCCGCCCGCCGCTGCTCAAAATCCCCAAAGCACCTCTCAGCACTGCGACCCCGGCAATGGCGGCATTACGCTTTCCCCCGGTTTCTGCGCGACCGTCTTCGCCGATAAACTGGGCCATGCCCGGCATATGGCGGTTGCTCCAAACGGCACAGTCTACGTCAATACTTGGAGCGGCCGTTATTACGGATTTAAAGGCGTGCCGCCTGGAGGCTTTATCGTTGCCCTGCAGGATACCGACGGGAGCGGGCACGCCGATAAAATCCAGCGCTTCGGAGGCACGCTCAAGACCGGACAAGTAGGCGGCACCGGCATCGCCTTGTATAAGAACTGGCTTTACGCCGAAGAGGACGGCCGCATTGAGCGTTACGCCTTGCGCGATGCCGAGCCGATACCTTCGGGCGCGCCTGAGGTGATTGTTTCAGGCCTACCGCTGACGGGGGATCACCCGATGCACCCCTTCCAGATCGACGGCTCCAATGGAAACCTTTATGTCGATTTGGGCTCTGCCACGAACTCTTGCCAGCTCCGCAACCGTACGCTCAACTCGCCGGGGATCAACCCTTGCACCGAGCTTGAAACGCGCGGCGGAACTTGGCTCTACGATGCGAACAAGACAGGGCAGCACTTTTCACTCGCCGAGCGTTTCGTCACCGGCCTTCGGAACGGTGAAGGGTTCGGCTTCGATAAATCTGGGAGGCTCTTCGCTACCATGCATGGCCGCGACGAGCTCGGCCAGAATTGGCCCAAATATTATACATTGGAGCAAAATGCCAACGAACCCGGCGAAGAGCTCGTTCAGTTAGAGCGGGGTGCCGATTTTGGCTGGCCTTATTGCTATTACAGCACTGCTCTGAACAAGCTCGTGCTGGCTCCCGAATATGGCGGTCATGGCCAAGATGTTGGGCAGTGTGCGCAAAAACGGGAACCCATTGCAGCATACCCTGCTCACTGGGCGCCAAACGATCTCACAATGTACAATGCGGAGCAATTTCCTGGCCCATATCGGGGCGGTGCATTCATAGCGTTTCACGGCTCATGGAATCGGGCACCGTTACCTCAGGGCGGATATAATGTGGTTTTCCAGCCTCTCGCTGATGGGAAAGCTTCGGGCAAATTTATTGTGTTTGCCGATGGCTTCGCGGGGGCTGCCAAAGACCCCGGCGAAGCGGCGCACCGGCCAACGGGGTTGGCGGTAGGGCCGGATGGCACCCTTTACATTTCGGATGACCAGAACGGACGCATCTGGCGCGTGACTTACACTGGAGAGGCTCGAGTCGCGGAACTTCAGCCCGCACCTTCTCCATCTTCTTCCGCGTCGAGGTCCAAAGCTGCAACTCCTCCTGAAGGTATAAATCCGGAAGCTGGCCATGAAGTCGCAGTCCATCTGCCCACGCCTCCAGGATTCGCGCCGGGCCAGGTTGCGCTTGGCGAGAAAATCTATCATGGCGAAGCCGCCGGCGGGACCTGCGCCGGATGCCATGGTTCGAATGCTGAAGGCTCACCCCTGGCTCCACCGCTCATTACTCAGCATTGGCTATGGGGGGATGGTAGCCTGTCTTCGATCGAGCAGGTCGTGGAGAAGGGCGTGCCGCAACCGAAGGAATATCGCGACCCGATGCCGCCCATGGGGGGCGCGCAGCTCACACCCGAGGAGGTGCGGGCAGTTTCTGCCTACGTTTGGGCCCTCAATCATCAGAGGACTGCGAAGGCCAAGAGATGAACTGCGCTTCATTCTGTTGTAGCGCGGTCAACGGACACGGAACCGGAACGGAACCGACAAGGTAAGCGGGCCGGAACTCACGTCAGGCGAAAACGCGGGAAACGGCGCCGAGCGCTCCAAGGCAGCGATCGCGGCGCCATCGATTTCAGCGATCCCAGAGCTTTGTGCAACAGTGCGGCTGAGAAGCTTTCCCGATGGGGCGATGGTGATGGTCAAAAGCACGTCGCCGTACTTCGCCACATGCACTTTGTGGCGTTCAAGCAAAGAATAAATTTCCTTCTGGTAGACTGACCACAATTGACTACGGCGCGCCGCCTCCGCCGCTGAAGCGCGTTGCGCCTCCTGGGCCTCCGACGCCACACTCGCCATCTGCGTTGGAGTCTTTGGCTCCTCCACGACCTTCTCCGGCACCTCTTGCGGAAGCGGTGTCACCTCAGGTTCCGGCTTTTCCGCTTCAGTCTCCTTTGGAGGTTCTACGGATGGCGGCGAGGGGGTCGCCTCCGCAGAAGCTTCGTGGGCCTCCTGCGTGATTAGATCGGCGGTTTCCAGACTAACGGTAGCGACGACATTGAAGCTTTCGCTGCCCTTTCCTTCGGCCAAAGCATTGGCCAATGGGCTTGAATAGACCATGAAGACGGCAAGCCCGTGCAGTCCAAGCGCAAGAGCGAGGCCCAGCAATCGCGTCCAATTCATTGCGCGGCGCCCCCTGGGGCCACTACTGAAGGCGCCGGAGACTCCGAAGTGGCTGTCAAAGGCTGCGAAAGAAGCGAGATTTTCTGATAGCCGGCTTGCCCAACCAGTCCGAGCAGTTCGAGAACTTCTCCATACCCCGTCTTCCGGTCGGCGCGGACGTAGACCGTAGCGTCGCCTGCGCTGGCTTTAAGAGCCGAAAGCCGGGCTCCAATCTCCTCGCGGCGAACACTCTCATCGCCAAGGTAGACGGCGCCATCGGCTGCAAGGGTCACGATGACGGGTTTTTGCAGATGGGATATTTTTGGGGCGGCATTGCGCGGCAAGTCCACATGCACGCCTGCCACGAGCAACGGCGCCGTCACCATGAAGATAACGAGCAGGACGAGCATCACATCGACCATGGGCGTGATGTTGATGTCTGCCATCAGCTTTGGCCTTGTGGCGCCCGGCCGTCCATTCTCAAGAGCTGGTCCTGCCATCTGACGATCCTATACCGCGAAGGCGCTGGAGGGCTGCTCGTGGGTACTCACTGGCCCGTCCAATAGTCTGTTGGAAGCGAAAGCCTTCGCAAACCTCGCGGCCGCGATGCTTAGCCTCTCCGCGCAGTGACCGAGGAATACGTTGGCGAAGTTGTAGAAGATCACGGCTGGAATGGCGGCGGCGAGCCCGGCCGCTGTCGCAAGCAAGGCTTCGGCGATGCCCGGTGCGACCACGGCCAAGCTCGTATCCTTCGCGGCGGCGATCCCGGTGAAACTATTCATGATCCCCCAAACAGTGCCGAAAAGCCCCACGAAAGGAGCGGTTGAGCCAATGGTCGCGAGCAGCGGCAAGCCCG
Organism: Rhodomicrobium sp.; assembly: GCA_049579205.1. Classification (GTDB taxonomy): domain Bacteria; phylum Pseudomonadota; class Alphaproteobacteria; order Rhizobiales; family Rhodomicrobiaceae; genus Rhodomicrobium. The sequence continues at coordinate 9,973 of JBAUNL010000306.1, forward strand.
ATTGAAGCCGCCGCAACTGAGTGGAGCATTCATCCTGCAAGCTGCGCTCAATTGCCGCTTGATGGAAGGAGAGCTCCTGGCCGTTGAGTCTCGCTTCCTGGCTTGCGACCGCTTTGAAACGCGCGGCGAGGCCGCCGAGGGGCACCGAGGTTCCTTTCTTGGCTTCAGCAAGCCGCTCGAGATTACGAAGCTGCCGGGAGAAAAGGATGTAGCGGATGAGCTTCTCGAAGCCGATGGTCCAGCATAAGAGCGAGGCTACCGCAAGCCCCAGCATTACGGCCTGAACCACCGGATCGGCGTCTTCGATCAGCTTGATGAAGGACAAGCCATTCGAAAGAATCGGCGCTTCACTGTTCATCTGTTTTCCTTAGCTCTGCAACGTTAGTCATTCATAAGTTAGGCCAACAATGGTTGCAAAGCCGCTCATTCGCGCAGGAAAGCGGCTCTGAAAACGCCGTGGGCAAATCGGCAGAAACTGTGGCTTTTTAGCGCCACATTATATCATAACATCGTTATCGGAACTTCTACACTTGCTGGTACGCGGAGGTCAATGTAACGAAGTAACATCGGGCAAAAAAGTGAGGGTGGGATGTACCGGCATGTCGCGTTTTCCAGCGCGCTTTTGCTTGCGCTGGCGGGAAAAGTGTGGGCGCAGGAAAGTTCAGGTACTCCGGCACCAACGGCCCCGGCTCAGGGCACTCAGCAGCCGTCCGGCGCCAACGCTCCGCAGCTTCCCCCCGTCACAGTGATTACGCCCAAGAAAGCAGAGAAAGCAAAGCCTAAGCCGAGGGCAAGTGCAAGACCGAGCGGGCAAGGTCAAGCGGCCACTGCCCAGACCAGCGGGCAGAGACAAGGAGGCGGGGGCAGCGGCGGTGTTTCGGCTGTGACTAACGAGATCAATAGCTTAAACGCCGCGCGGGAAAACATCCTGCCCAAGATCGGGGTAAATACCTACGAGCTCAATCACCAAACGATTCAAGACCTCCCGCAGGGCGATAACGCCTCGCTGGACAAGGTGCTTCTGCAAACGCCAGGCGTCTACCAGGACAGTGCGGCCAGCGGCAATCTCCATATCAGAAACGAGCACGCCAATTTGCAATACCGCATTGATGGCATTCAGCTCCCCGATGGCGTTTCCGGCTTCGGCCAAGTCCTAGAGACGAGCCTCATTGGAAACATGGCCGTCGTAACCGGCGCACTACCAGCCCAGTATGGTCTACGCACGTCGGGACTTGTCGATATCCAAACGCGCACCATTGCTCCGGGTCCATGGGGTGAAGTCAGCGTCTATGGCGGCAGCCACGGAACGATCAGCTCGAACATTCAATATGGCGGAGTAAGCGGGAACACGGAGTATTTCTTCACGGGCCGCTTTACAGAGAACCAACTTGGTATCGAGAACCCAACGCCATCCAAGGACGCCATTCACGATCAAACCGACCAAGAGAAATTTTTCAGCTACGTTTCAACAGTGCTTCCGAATAATTCACGCTGGACTATGATCACGGGCGCCTCGGATGGCCAGTATCAGATCCCGAACAATCCGGGGCAAGCGCCGGTATATTGCACGACAACAACGTGCAACTTTGATTCGTCGAAACTCAATGAAAACCAGCTAGAGCAGAATTACTTCGGCGTGCTCGCTTTTCAGCAGTCGACAGGATTCGCCGATTATCAGTTCTCATATTTCACGCGCTATAGCAGCCTGCATTACACACCGGACGCTGTTGGCGACCTCATCTTCAACGGCATCGCGACGGATGTTACGCGGACCAGCTTCCTAAACGGCATTCAGGCCGACGGCGCCTTCAGGGTCGCGCCCGACCACACTTTGCGCGCGGGCTTCGTATTGAGCGCAGAGCAGACGAACGTCTCAGATAACGCCACGGTCCTCTACGCCGGAACCACACCTGATAATACAGATCCGAATAATGGGCAGCTACTGCTACCAACAGCCATCCGGCCAGCCTCCTGCGCCATAACACTTACCCCAAATTGCTACGCAGTTCCTAAGCAAGTCCTCGACGAGGAAAACAAGCTCGGCTTCATCGCCGGGGTTTACATCCAGGACGAGTGGAGGATCACCAATCAGCTGACTCTGAATATGGGCCTGCGCTTCGACCAGATGTGGCAATATGTGGATGCCAATCAGCTCAGCCCCCGCATTGCTGCCGTATATAAGCCCTGGGACGGCACGGTTTTGCACGCTGGCTACGCGCGGTATTTCACGCCTCCGCCGCAAGCCGTAGGCGCACCGGAGAATTACGCCCTTTTCAACGGAACCGTAGCAGCGGCGCAAGTTGTTGGCCCATCGCAAGCTTCAGCAAACCCTAACGCAGTAGTGGCTCCTATCGGGGTAAGCCTGCCGGAGCGCTCTCACTATTTCGATGCGGGCGTCACGCAGGTGCTAGCGCCAGGCCTCGAAATTGGGTTGGACGCGTATTACAAAATCGCAAAAGATCTGATCGACGATGGGCAGTTCGGGCAAGCTTACGTCCTTACGTCCTTCAACTATGCCAAAGGCGAAAACGAAGGAGTCGAGCTCAAGCTGAAATATTCCAAAGATGGCGTCCTGGTTTACGGAAATCTTGCCTATGCAAGGCAAGTCGCCACACAGTTTGTTACGAATCAGTATCTGGTCAGCCCAGATGACTATAACTATGCTCTAAACAACTACATACCCACCGATCATTCACAAACGCTTACTGCGTCAGCAGGATTTGCCTATCCGATATGGGATTATACAAAGGCCAGTATGGACATGATCTACGGCAGCGGTCTCCGCAACGGCGATCATAACGATACCCACCTGCCGGGCTATACCCAATTCAACCTCGGGCTTTCGCACGAATTCATCATGCCGGATTGGAAGCCCTTCACCGTGCGCTTCGATGTGGTCAATCTGTTCGACCATATTTATGAGCTGCGCGACGGTTCCGGCATCGGTGTCTTCGCTCCCCAATACGGGCCAAGACGCGGTTTCTTTGTGGGCTTCTCGCAAAAGTTTTAAGCGCGCTTTCCGGAACTTTCGCTGGAGCTCAACCGTCGCGTGAGGACGCGGCGGCGGCGCGTTAGTCAAACCGTTTGATCTCGGCGGGGGAAAATGGGCCGCAGGAGCAGAATACAACTTGGACGCACTGAAACACGTTAGACCGTTCGAATTTGAATAGTTAGTTTGACCGTGCATGAAAAGATTTGATGTAAGCGATAGTAGAGATATGGGAGCGATCTATGAACAACCCCGATACTCATCAGCATGGTCCAAATTGTGGTCACGCCGCCGTGCGCCACGGCGATCACATTGATTACCTCCAGAACGGCCACCTCATCCACCCCAACGGGGGCGGGCACGAGGAAAATCATGAAATTGAGGTCAGCGATCAAAATCCCGATCGCTGCACGAGCGAACTCCACAGCGACGGACACGAGCATGGCCCCAGCTGCGGTCATGAAGCAGTACCTCACGGCGATCACACGGACTACCTCGTGGATGGCCGTCTTCACCATCCACATGACGATCACTGTGACGACCATGGCCCCCTGGCTTCAGCCTAGCTAGAGCCAGCAATCACCGCCGGGACCCGCGCGCGCCGGTTCTGTAGCGTTACGCTATTGCGTTATGCGCATACGTAAAGAAAGGGATCAAAGATGAAATCTCAGCTTCGCGTCCTCGCGGGCCGCTGCCACACCGACTCTTGCTGCCCAACGATCATGGAGTCAGAGACGGGAGAGGAAATAGTGATCGTTGGACTTACCGCTCATGATCTGCTGACATCCCGGGCCGTCACAGAGAAAGTGGGACGGGATGAAGCCGCGATAGTAATCCCTCGCGATCTTTTTCTTGAGGCCGTCAAAACCCTCGCACACTGAAACACGGTTTCACATCGCCATCTAAAAAACAAGCGCTAAAGTCTGCCAGGTATAGACTGAAGCGGCGAAAGACCCCCTCAACCATACCCTCTCCCCAAGGGGAGAGAGAGTTAAGGCGCCCGTTCTCCCCGAAGCTCGCCTTGGCGAGCTTGCCACTTAGGAAACCGCATCCGCTAGCGGATGCAGATGGAGAAGGACAGGATGAGGGGGACTCCAATGATTCCGCAAAAAGGCAGATTTGAATTAATGCGCGGGTGCGGAAACGGCTTTGGGCGCGGCGATGTTTCGCAAGAGTGGGACAAGCGCAGTGGCGACGATAAAGGCCATCATGATGACCCGGAACGCGTCGGCATAGGCCATCGTCGAAGCCTCGCGATAGGCGAGCAGCCAGAGCTGTTTGATCGCCGCTGTGTGCCCGTCATGCATCGAGTTCGCGATAGCGGCATAGCGATGGCTCACTGCATCCAGGAACCGTTCCATGGCACCATTTGCCGGCGTCAGATGAGCGGCGATAATCTGGAAGTGAAAATTGGTCCTATCATTCAGGATCGCGCCGCTCACGGCAATGCCCACGGCACCCCCGAGATTGCGCATCATATTGAACAGTCCGCTCGCATATTTCAAGCGTTCCGGCGGCAGGCTGCCCAAACCGAGAGTGACACTCGGTGCGACGGCGAAGACCTGCGGAAAGCCACGCAAAATCTGCGGCAAGAACAGCTCTGCGGAACCCCAGTCGTGTGTTATGAAACTGAAGCTCCACATCGCAAGGCCGAACGAGGCCAGCCCCAACATCATGAGCCAGCGTGTATCGAACCTGCGGGCAAGCGCGATGTAGACCGGGACACCAATCAAAGAGGCAGCGCCCGTCGAAAAGATCGCGATGCCGGTCTGCCAGGCGCTGAAGCCACGCACATAGCCTAGAAACAGGGGCGTCAGGTAGATTGTCGAAAAAATGCCGACGCCGGTGACGAAGGAAAGAAAACAGCCAAGCGCGAAGTTGCGATTGCCAAGCGCACGCAAATCCACGACGGGTCGCGCGAAAGTGAAACTGCGGATCACAAACAGAGCGCCCGAAATTGCGGCGACCACCGCGCAAGTGCGGATGGTTTGGTCGTCGAACCAGTTCCAGCGCGCTCCCTCCTCAAGGACATACTCCAGCGTTCCAAGGGCGATAGCCATCAGCACTATGCCGGCGTAGTCCGCTTCCTTCAGAAGGGAAAGATCGGGCTCGTCAATTTTGACAAGCAGCGGCACAAGGATCGTAATCAGGATGCCGGGAACGAGATTGATGTAGAACAGCCAATGCCAATTCAGTGTGTCAGTGATCCAGCCCCCGATCACTGGCCCAAGAGTCGGTGCCACCGAGGCAATGGTGCCGATAACCGCCGCCGAATAAACGCGGCGCGGACCCTGGAAATAATGGAAAGAGGACGTGAACACCGTCGGGATCATGGAGGCGCCAAGCAGCCCCTGGAGAGCCCGGAACAAGATCATGCTTTGGATATTCCAGGCAAGGCCGCAGAGGATACTAGCGAGCGTGAATCCGCCGGCCGACAAGGTGAACAGCCAACGCGTCGAAAACACGCGCGTGAGCCAGCCCGACAGCGGGATCATGATGATCTCGGCGATCAGATAGGCAGTCTGCACCCAGCTGATTTGATCCTGGGCGGCTGACAGTCCTCCGCCGATATTCTGCAAGGAAGACGCAACGATTTGGATGTCGAGCAGCGCAATAAACATCCCAACGCACATGACGACGAAGGGAAGGAGGCCGCGAACCCAATGCTGGGATGGGGGCGCCATCAGTCGGTCTTTCTTTCGCTGCGGGTATCGACCGTCACGGTGGCCGAAACTCCGGGCCTAAGCGCCGCGGCCTTCGCTTCCCCGGCGTCGAATTCGATGCGAACGGGAACCCGCTGGACGATCTTGGTAAAATTGCCGGTCGCATTTTCTGCGGGGATGATACTAAATGTCGTGCCGGTGGCAGGTGCAAGGCTTCCAACACGGCCCTCAATCGGCTTATCCGGATTGATGTCGGCAACGACGGTAGCAGGCTGTCCGGGCCGCATGCGGGCGAGTTGGTCTTCCTTGAAGTTCGCGTCCACCCACAGCCCTTGGGCAGGAATGACGGTGACGAGGTAGGTGCCTATCGAGACATAAGCGCCAAGCTGGGCGGCCCGATTGCCGATGTAGCCGTCGATGGGAGAGCGGATCTCGGTGTAGCCGAGATTGAGGCGCGCGGTCTCGACATCCGCTTTTGCCGCTGCAATCGCGGCGCTCGTTTGTGCGATTTCCGTATCCAGCACGGCCAACTGCTGCCGGGCGGCTGCAAGTTTGGCCTCGCCGGAGGCTACCGCGGCCTGGGCGGAAAGGTCTGCGGCATTTGTCCTTTGGGCATTTTGCCGCGATCCAGCCAATCCGGTTGCCGCAAGAATTGCGTAGCGCTCCGCATCTTCCTTGGCGAAAGAGGCCTCTGCGATTTTGCCGGTAAGATCCGCACTGGCCTGGTGGATGGCCGATTGCTGCAGCGTATATTTCGCGCGGAGGTTTTCAAGTGTGGCTTCTTGCTGCTGCAGAACCGCGGATGAATGGTCCAGCGCGGCCTGGAAAGTACGGCTATCGAGCCGAATGAGAAGCTCGCCTGCACGCACGAACTGGTTGTCCTTTATCAGGATTTCGGCGACAAAGCCCGCCACTTGCGGCGAGATGGGTGTGATATTGCCGCCGGCATAAGCGTCGTCGGTCGACTCCAGAAACCGCCCGACCGTCCACCAGGAATATCCATACCGGACCGCGCCAAAAGCGGCGGCAAGGGCAAGCGCTGCGAAAGCCAGTTTTCTAAAGGCAATTTTAGGCTTTGCCGCAATTGAACCCGCGGCGGATTCTCTTGCGAGAGCAACTTCACTCATGGCCGCCTCCTCTGCTTTTCATCAGCAGAAACGCCATGCCGGGCTCGCGTTCGCTCGTCGGCCGCGGGTCCAGCCGTAACCTTAAAAGGCGGCTGCATCAGAGGCCTGCCGCTTTTCCGATCGACCAGCATCGGCTCCGCGTAATCCCCGGTCTCACCGTTTACGATCACGATGCTTGGGCCTTCGGGCGCGAAATGCTTGTTGCCGAATGAAAGCAAAGACCAGAGCACAGGCCGGAAATCGCGGCCGAGATCGGTCAAGACATATTCGCAGCGGGGGGGTCGCTCGCTATACTGTCGGCGCTCCAAAAGCCCACTTTGCACGAGTGCGTCGAGCCGGCGCGCGAGCATGTTAGGCGCGATGCCGAGGCTCTTTTGAAACTCATCGAAGCGTTTCAGCCCCTGAAAGGCGTCGCGCAGAATGAGAATGCTCCACCATTCGCCGACCCTCTCCAAGGTCCGCGCGATAGGACATTGCATGTTGCCGAAACTCTTGCGCTGCATGGTTCTCGATCCAGTCACTATTATGATGCAAGTCATATAACCGACTGGATAGCATCATGCAAGTGACATTTTTTGTGTAAGTTTGTTGGGACGGGTTGCCGGGCGAGAAATTGGCCCGCCACTTGCTCGAAGCTTATTCCGTCATTGCAAGGCTCAAGCCGATGATGTCCAATTGTAACGTCGCCGGCCACAATGGCGAGCATAGGAAACAAATCTAGCTGTTGTCAGGAGTATCGCGATGTGCACAGGTGACGATCACAATTGCCCTGAATTTGAGCTGCATCGGCAGAAGCTGCTCGAAGACCTCGACTCAGAGCGGCGGAGTTTTCTGAAAAGCGTGTTCGTGGCGGGGGGAGGAGCCGCGGCATGGGCGGCGGGCGGCGCTATCGTTTCTCCGGCATCCGCGCAGACCGCAGGCTCGCACGGAAAGTCCGCCTACCACTATTTACCGGCCACCGCGGACACCGTGCATTGGGGGTACTTCAGCAAACTGTTGAAGCCGCAGCTCGAGATTGACTCAGGTGACTACGTCACCATTGAAGCGCTGACGCACCACGCGAATGACGATGCGGAGCGCATGGTCAAGGGCGATCCAGGAGCCGAAAGCGTATTCCTTTGGACGAAGGACAAGAAGGGCGTAAACCGCCGCGGTGCCGGCCCAATCGACGGCAAGCTATTGGGCCGCGGAGCAGGCGAAGGGTTTGGCGTCCACATCTGCACGGGTCCGGTTTACGTCCGCGGGGCCGAACCCGGTGACATTCTTGAAGTGCGAATCATGGACGTGAAGCCGCGCCCTTGCGCCAATCCCGCCTACCAAGGCAAGTCCTTCGGCAGCAACGCCGCGGCCTGGTGGGGGTTTCACTATAAGGACCTGCTCACCGAACCGAAGCCGCGCGAGGTGTGCACCATCTACGAGATCGACTCGAGCGGGCAGCACAACTGGGCGCAAGCCGTCTACAATTTCCGTTGGACGCCCCAAAAAGATCCTTACGGCGTCGAACACAAGATAATCGACTATCCAGGCGTGCCGGTCGACCATTCAACGGTCAAAGAGAATCACGGCGTACTGAAAAACATACGCATCCCTATCCGGCCGCATTTCGGTGTGATGGGTTTGGCGCCGAAGGAAGCCGATATCGTCGACTCCATTCCGCCCAGCTATTTCGGCGGCAATATGGACAATTGGCGCATCGGCAAAGGCGCCACGATGTACTATCCGGTCGCAGTTCCGGGCGGCCTATTCTCAATCGGGGACTCGCACGCCGCTCAGGGCGATTCGGAACTATGCGGCACCGCCATCGAGATGTCGCTTACAGGAACGTTCCAGCTTATCGTCCATAAAAAGAATAGTCTGAGCGGCTCTCTGGCGGAGCTCAACTATCCGCTGCTCGAGACCCAGGATGAATGGGTGCTTCATGGTTTCAGCTTCGCGAATTATCTGGCCGAACTCGGTCCAAAGGCCCAGCAGGAAATCTACTCGAAGTCCTCAATCGATCTGGCACTCAAGGACGCGTTCCGCAAAGTCCGGGCCTTCCTGATGACCACAAAAGGGCTGACCGAAGATGAGGCCATTTCACTCATCTCGGTCGCCGTCGATTTCGCAGTAACGCAGGTCGTGGATGGGAATTGGGGCATCCACGCCATCGTCAAGAAGAGCCTATTCGCCGGCGCAAATGCATAGCTCAAGTTCCCCCTCATCCTGTCCTTCTCCGCAATCTCGCCAGGGCGAGATTGCCTCTGAGAGTTGTCCATATCCGCGAGCGGATATGGCAAGGGAGTAGGGACGCCAGAATCCCCTCTCCCTTTGGGGAGAGGCTAGGGTGAGGGAGTCTTCCTAACTCACCTCCAGAAGGGATCGCAGTTGCTCGATGAAAGCAGCCGCAGCCAAAGGCAAAGCACGCCCGCGCCTTGTCGCTAACAGCAATTGTGCATTAGGGAGCGGCACGTCCACGACCGGGATCGCTATCATGTTTCCTGGCGGAACGGTCGCTTTTCCGGGCGGCCGGAATTGAAAGCAGACGCCTTGGTTCATCAAGGAAAATGCCTTCATGGCCTCGACCGAGTTTGAGATCAATGCCGGCTCAATTTTGAAAGACGCTTTCGCAAGTGCGGTCTCGATCAGCCTTCTTCCCGCGAGGGTGTTGTCACCCAGCGCGACTGGGTAACGCAGGCAATCGCGTAGGCGAAGTTCAGTTTTAGACGCAAGCGGATGCCCATCAGCGACAAGGGCGCAGAGCGGCCAAAGGGTCGAGACAACGATTGACGCATTGTGATCGTTGATCGGATTATGCGTGAGGATGAGGTCGGCTTGGTCTTCGGCCAGGATACGCAAAAGACCCTCCGGGGCGCCGATCGTCACTTCAAATCGAACCCTGGGATGAGCCGATTGGAACAGCGTAATGGCTCGCGGCAGCAATTCCCCCGCCACCGACTCCACCGCTGCAATCTTGACCCTTCCTCGAACCAAACCGCGCAGCTGTTCGATGCGCGAAGTTACGGTTTCCAAGTCTGAGATCGCTCTTCTGACATAGTCGACGAAAAGCTCTCCCGCGGCAGTCAGGCGCACGCCCCTGGGCAACCGCTCGAACAGGCTGCATCCGAGTTCCTGTTCAAGATCGAGGATACGGCGGTTCAGAGCCGACGATGCGATATTGAGTGCCTCCGCGGCCTTTCTTATCGAGCCATGGCGGGCTACGGCGTCGACATAGGTGAGGATGCGAGGTGGCCGCACTTGTGCAGGCGCAGCCTTGCCTGACGTATTCGGCAGCAGCGAGAGACGCGTCTTTTTGACTTGCTTTATAACCATCGCCCATGCGCCCCGGTTGCTCTTGGAATAATAGCGCTCTGATTTTCAGCTCGCTGCACTCCAAAATCGCTTCTAGCCGCGCGCAGCGTCAAGCTTCACGATTGAGCCTATCGGTCTGTTCCAGGCAAAGGCGCGAAAAATGAGATTATGGCTTTCTTTAATATTGGGCGGGATTGCTACGCTCGTAGCTGGCGAGCCCGGTCACGCAGATGAGGCGGTAACAGTCCGGCTCAAATGGCTTAACCAGGCACAGTTCGCCGGTTTCTACGTTGCCAAGGAGAAGGGATACTACAAGGCGGCCGGGCTTGATGTGACGACTGAACCGGGCGGACCCGATTTTCCTGCCGTGCAGATGGTGGCTGGCGGCAGCGAGCAGTTCGGCGTCACCGGCGCCGACCAAATCCTAGTCGCACGCGATAAAGGTGTGCCGGTCGTAGCCTTGGCCGTAATTTACCGCAAGAATCCGTTCGTCCTGTTCGCCTTAGCGAAATCCGGGATCGACAAGCCCGCGAAATTTTCTGGCAAGAATATCGGTGTGAAGATCGGCGGAAATGAAGAATTGATCTATCGCGCCGTCATCAAGTCCGCTGGTGTCGACAAATCCCAAGTAACCGAGACGCCTGTCAAATTCGACATCACACCGCTGCTTTCGGGTCAGGTCGATGTCTGGCCGGGCTATCTCACTAACGAGGTTTTGGCCGCGAAGGAAAAAGGCTTCGACGTCAGCATCATTTCCCCGGCTGATTACGGCGTGTCTCTGTATGCGGATACGCTCTTTACCACGGAGAAGATGCTGAAAGAGAAGCCGGCCACCGTTCGCGGCTTCATGAGGGCGACCATGAAGGGATGGAGCGATGCCATCGCTAATCCCGAAGAAGCGGCAAAGATAACAGTGAAGTCCGGGACAAAACTGACCTACGAGCATGAACTTGCGATGATGAAGGCGAGCATCCCGCTGCTTAAGCCTGACGGCAAGCCTCTGGGATCCATGGATGAAGCAGGCTGGAAGGGCGTGGAAAGCCTTCTGCTCAGCGGCAAGTTCTTAAGAGCGCCAGTTGCTTTGGACAAGGCCTATACAACCGAGTTCATAGCGCCTTGAGCACGCTGGCCGCGGAACGCAAAAAGGTGACGGCTGCGAAAAAGCAGCCCTCACGGCACCTCGTTAACATCAGGGATGTTTCAATCCGGTTCGGCAAGCTGCAAGTCCTGGAGCGCATGTGCCTCTCGATTCGCGAAGGTGAGTTCGTCTCCCTTCTCGGTCCGAGCGGATGCGGTAAGTCCACCTTGCTTAAAGCTATCGGCGGCCTCATTCCCGTTTCAGAGGGAACCATCGATATAGGCGATGCTGGCCTGCGCGTTGGGCTGATGTTTCAGAAGCCGCTGCTGCTGCCCTGGCGAACCACTTTGAGCAACGTTCTCCTGCCACTGGAGCTTGGCCGCAAGGAAGCGATCCCGGCAAAGGGACATGAGCGTGCCTTGCGAATGCTCGAACTGGTACAGCTCAAAGATTTCGCGGAATCGTACCCACACCAGCTCTCCGGCGGAATGCAGCAGCGTGTAGCCCTGGCGAGAACGCTGATGCAGGACCCAGACGTGCTCTTGCTGGACGAACCATTCGGGGCTCTAGATGAGTTGACCCGCGAGCTTCTGAATGAGGAACTGATCTCAATTTGGACGAGCGGCGCCACCCGATTGAAGACCATCATTATGGTGACTCATTCGATCCCCGAAGCCGTGATGATGGCGGATCGCGTTTTCATCCTGGCGCCTCGTCCAGCCCGCCTAGTCGACACAATAGAAGTATCCATCCCTCATCCAAGACAGAGAGAAGGGCACGATGTCATGCAATTTATCAAGCGGGCGAGGCGGCTCGTGAGGGGACTTATATGAAAGCGTCTTGGCTCGTACCTGCGCTTTTCGGCGTGATCTTGCTCTCTGTCTGGGAGGGCGGGGTGAGGTTTTTCGGCGTGCCGGAATATCTGCTTCCGGCTCCCACTGTGATTTTGGCGACCGTGGATCGCGATCTTTTCGTGCAGCTCGCGGTGACATTCAGCGAAGCGCTAATGGGCTTTGCAATTGCCAGCATTCTTGCCTTTGTCGCGGCACTCGTCTTTGTCCGTTTCAGAACAATCGAGCAGGGCTTTTTCCCGATCGCGATCGGGATCAAAACGACCCCCCTTGTGGCGATGGCCCCCTTGCTGGTGCTTTGGCAGGGAACAGGCTGGTGGTCCAAGATCACTGCCGCGTCGCTGATCTGCTTCTTTCCTGTGCTCGTGAACAGCGTGAAGGGGCTGAAGGCCGCCGACGCGGAGTATTTCGAACTGTTCAAATCAATGGGAGCTTACCGCTCCCAGGAGTTTGGGAAACTCCGTGTGCCCTACTGTCTTCCTTACCTTTTTTCGGCACTTAAAATATCTTCATCGCTCGCCGTAGTCGGCGCCATCGTGGGTGAGTTTGTCGGCGCGACCAAAGGACTGGGATATTTGATTATGCTGTCGTCCGCTCATCTTGAAACGCCAACGCTTTTCTCGGCTATTCTTGCGTCAGCTGCCGCTGGCATCGTCCTTTTTTATATGATCAGCGCCGTTGAACGCGCTGTTGTTTTCTGGCAGACGCCGGGCGTGGAGTAGTGGATGCGTGGACAGCAGGTAAGCGTTTTCCGCATTTCGATGCGCGGGCCGGGCGATACTCAAGGCCTCATCAGGCTTATCGAAGACGGTGAACTCGATCCGTCGACTATAGTCGCTATCCTCGGGAAGACTGAGGGAAATGGCGGCGTGAACGACTTCACAAGAGAATACGCGGCATGGTCGCTCAGTGCCGCTCTTGCGCCCCATCTTGGTCTCGCGCCGATGGATGTCGAGCAGCGTATCGCCTTTGTAATGTCCGGCGGAACCGAGGGCGTTCTGAGCCCGCACATCACGGTCTTTGCCAGAAAGCCGGCAATCGCCTCTCCAACCAAGGACAAGCGGCTTTCTATAGGCATCGCAATGACCCGGCCTTTCCAGCCTGAGGAAATCGGCCGCGCGGCACAGGTCGAAGAGACTGCGCGGGCTGTGCACACCGCCATGGAAGACGCGTCAATAACCGCCAAAGGGGACGTGCATTTCGTTCAGATCAAATGCCCGCTCCTTACCCAGGAACGGATCGAGGCTGCACACTTGCGTGGGCGCAGCACCGTAACAAAAGGTAGCTATGCCTCTATGGGCTATTCCCGCGCGGCGTCGGCGCTGGGGATTGCGCTGGCGCTTGAAGAGATCAAGGGGCCTATTCCGGATGAGGCGATCGCGAAGGACTGGAGCCTTTACTCGTCCGTGGCTTCTGCTTCCGCTGGCATCGAGCTTCTGCGCAGCGTTGTAATCGTATTCGGCAACTCCGCCGCCGCCTCGAGCCCTTATGTCATGGGCCATGCCGTGATGAGAGACGCTATTGATCTTAAGGGAGTGCTGGAGGCCTTTGCCAGCACGGGCATTGATCCAATGGCGCAATCCGGGGCGCAGTATGGCACTGTGAACGTATTCGCCAAGGCCGAAGCATCCCCCGATGGCTTAATCCGCGGCTCGCGTCACACAATGCTCGACGACACGGATATCAGTTCAACCCGGCACGCCCGCGCAGCAGTTGGCGGCCTGATCGCAGGCGTAGCGGGAACCGGCGCGGTCTACGTTTCGGGCGGTGCCGAGCACCAAGGGCCGCCCGGCGGAGGACCGATCGCCGTTATCGTCTCGACGGCTTGAAGACGGACGGCCCCGCGCCGTCGCGACTTCCTAACCCGACGGTCCGAAACGCTCCGTCTTGATAAGGAGCGGGTCGTGCCCAAGTTCGATTAGCTTGCTCGAAACTGATTCTACAAACGAATTTGAGCCGCAGATGAAGATCTTCGGTGCAGGCGCAGGTCCAAACCCTGAGGCGACGAGCATCGCTTTGTCGATCCTGCGCGTTGGGCCGGCCCAATTCGAAGGCTTATCACGGGTAAGCGTTGTCGTGATTTGGAGAGCCGGCTCTTTCCCAGTCAAAGCTTCCAATTCAGCACGGTAGATGATGTCGGTGACAGTTCGTGAGGAATAGAGGAGAGCGGTAGGAACCTTGGCCACTTGGCGCTGGCGATGTCTGATCATGCACATCAGCGGCACGATGCCGGAACCGCCACCGATGAGGAGAAGCGGGCCTCCTTTCGCTATCGTCCATACAAAGTGGCCGCCTATGGGGCTGCGGACGCTGAACTGGTCGCCTTCCCGGGCCTCGTTCACGAGATAGTCCGACACTTCACCGTTTTCGACGAGCTCAACCGTAAGGGCAAGACCTTCCTCTTCCGGCGGCGATGCGATGGAGTAACTACGCTCTGCCTGATATCCATCCTCGGCGGTCAGGCGTACGTCAACATGCTGGCCAGGCACATGCCCTGGCCACCCCGGCACGTCAAGCATTAGTGTCTTCACGCGCGGGGTCTCTATCCGAACCTCCCGAACCTCGGCGGCAAGCCACTTTCGAGGAACTGCGGATTGCGCCTCAATCGCTGTCATAGCGCTGTTCCCGCCAGGGATCGCCATATATGTGATAACCATGGCTCTCCCAGAATCCGGGCTGATCTTTCTCCATGAAGCGTAGACGGCGAAGCCATTTGCCGCTTTTCCAGAAATATAGATGCGGCACGAGAAGCCGCGCAGGGCCTCCATGAGCGGGAAGGAGCGGCAACCCTTCATAGCGCGTGACAATCATACCTTTGCCTCCAACGAGGTCGGCCACCGGGACGTTCGTGGTGTATGCGCCATCGCAATGAGCCATGATGTAAGGCAGGGGCGGTTCGCTGAGGCCAACCGCAGTGAGAAGATCGTCGAACGTTACGCCACTCCAGCTCGTGTCGAACTTTGACCAGGTTGTGACGCAATGGATATCGGTTTTGATTGTGGTTTGTGGCAGCGCTTCGAATTCCGCCCAATTCCATTTGCCG
>JBAUNL010000307.1:0-3167 GCA_049579205.1 Rhodomicrobium sp.
CCATATAACTGCTTCGAATCCCGAGCGGAATCCCATGCGCGCGGCGACTCAATCAGTCGGATTCGGTATGAGTTCGCCCGTAAAAAGCTGTTGCCGGCAAGCCAGATCAATTCTTTTTTGGAGAAGCGAACCTGACGGGCATGGTCCAGTTGCGCGCGCAGGTTGCTTTCGTCGATCACCTCCGCGAGCCGCACCGAGTGCGTCCTGTTTATTATGGAAAAGGTTA
Organism: Rhodomicrobium sp.; assembly: GCA_049579205.1. Lineage (GTDB taxonomy): Bacteria > Pseudomonadota > Alphaproteobacteria > Rhizobiales > Rhodomicrobiaceae > Rhodomicrobium. Next base: position 227 of record JBAUNL010000307.1, read on the forward strand.
CTTCGACATCCGCATAGAGGCGCCGGATCATCTGCAGCATGAGCAGTTTGTAGAAATCCGTATCGAGGAGGCTGCGGATGATCGGATCCAGCCTCCAGCCGTGATTATAAACGCGTGTGGCGATGTCGGAGACAAACATTGCGGCGGCGCCGTTCCTCCATTTGGTCCCATTGGAGGCACACACGCCAACAGGAGGTCAAGTGGCCTTGGTGATTTTCGCCATTGCGAGCTCTCTCGCAGCGCGGACCTTTTTTTGACCTGGATGAAGGCGCAAAGAGCAATCATAGTCGGCGATGGCACCCGCATAGTCACCTCGTGTGGCAAAGATGCTACCGCGATAGTAATATGCCTTCGCGCATTTTGGGTCGAGATACAAGGCTTCGCTTAGATCGGCGACCGCGTTTTCGTAATCGCCCTTTTTGCTGAGGGCCAGGCCGCGGCCGATCAAGGCGTCAGCGTAGCTCGGGTTGAGGCGAAGCGCTTTACCAAAGGACTCTATGGCGCGAATGTTATCGCCGCTTCTGATGAAGGCGTTTCCACGTTCGTAATAAACCGCCACTGGTCCGCCTTTGTGGAGGGAAAAGCCTCCACGCAGTTCACGCGCAGGGGATCCGGCGGCGCTCCTGAGCCAAGCCGAATAGAGACCGCCAAACAGGGTGAATAGCAATCCGCCCCCAATGCTAAACAGAAAGGGCATATTCGGGTCTTTCGCGATTGCAAAGCTTATCGCGGTAAAGAAGTCATGGGCTTGAATTTGAGCCATGATCCGATCCGCTCATCCCCTGTTTTCGAAAACCTGGCAAGTTTATTTCTTCAACGAGGTTCGCCCGGAGTCAATCGTCCACGTCGCAGCTGGCAGACCCGTGGCCGTCAGCAAGCCAAGCTGCCATGTAGCGCCGAAGACAGCCGATGAAACATGTGCATCTCGCCATTATCGATCCCGGTCGGGGGCAATCAGATGGGTGACGATAGGTTCTCCTTCGCAATGGAAGCGGTGCACCGCATCCTGCAACGAGCGGTCGGCGTTGGTCACCCGTTCGTGCTGGCGCAAATGTTCGAGCCAAGAGTCGAACATAAATGTTTCAATCATGCGCCCAGCAACGGCCGCGTCTTCGAATATGCCCCAGGCATAAGCGCCGTCCCGCCGCCGTTCCCTGGCCAATATTTCAAGCGCGGTGTGGAAGGCTTCGCGATCCTTGGGATCGATCCGATATTCTACGGTGACCAGCACAGGACCGCGATCGTGCTCGACCTCACCTGTGATCAGCGGCTCCGGCCAATGCATGGACGGCGTCAGGTCAATCCCAGCCGCTGCGAGAAGCTTCCAGCGCCGAAGCAGAGGAATGGGAAGAAAAAGCCCTGCCGAAGCAATAATCAGTGCAGCCGCAATACCGGCCATTCCTGCTACTTGCCCCCAAAGCGCGCTGCCTAAAGACAACGATCCAAACATCATCGTTGCGTAGATGGAAAGGCCTCGGCCGCGCACCCATTCGGGTAGCGCGACCTGAGCTGACACGTTGAGGTTAGCCAATACCGCGATCCAACACACCCCGGCGATGACGCTCGCCAAGAGCGCGATAGCGGGATCCCTCGCCAGGCCGAACAGGACCATGGAAAGGGCGCTGCCGGCGCTGCCCAGTTCCACGAGCAGCTCAGAACCGACTTGCGCTTTCAACCACGGCAAGGCAAAAGCGCCACCTACCGCTCCGGCGCCGATTGTTCCCAAGAGAAACCCGTAAAGGTCCGGTCCACCCGCGATGCGGTCGCGCGCGATCAGGGGAAGAAGGGCCCAGTAGGCGCTAGCGAACAAAAAGAAGGCCGCGCCTCGGATCATTGTTGCCCGAAGCGCAGAATTATTCGCAGCATAGCGGAATCCGGCTCGAAGCGCGCCGCCGAAGCGTTCGGCAGGCAGGCTGCGTGCTCCCGTCTGCGCTGGGCGCCACCAAAGCAATGCGCCGATGATGCCAAAATTGCTGAGTGCGTTAAGCCAGAACGGTGCGGCGATACCGAGAGCGGCAATGATCACGCCGCCCAAGGCGGGACCGGCGGCCCGGCTTACATTGAAGCCCGCACTATTGGCAGCCACTGCGGATTGCAGATCCCGTCTGGGTACAAGTTGAGGGACAATGGCCTGCCAGGCAGGACCCGTTAGCGCCGTAGCCGCGCCGATAAGAAAAACGAAGAGCAAGAGATTGCCAGGTGTCGCCAGATGAAGTGAAACGATCGCGGCGAAGACTGCAGAAACGGCTGTCGCTAAGATTTCTGCCGCGATAAGCAATTTGCGCCGGTCGATGATATCCGCGAGCACCCCTGCGGGCAGTGCGAACAGAAACATAGGCAGGGTGGTTGCCACCTGCACCATCGAGACAATGAACGGGTCAGGGTTGAGACTTGTCATCAGCCAGCCGGAGGCGGCGCTGTACATCCAGCTGCCGATATTGGCGACGACCGTTGCGGTCCACAACACCGTGAAGGCTGTGCTGCGAAACGGGCTCCACGACGAAGCCGCTTGCTCCGCCGCCCCGGACTGTGGAGAGCTGCTCATGCTAAGCTGATCGCGATCTCATCAATCCACATCCTAATTAGCGGTTTGCGCCCTATCCCGCATCCGGCCATTGCCGCAAGGCCAACGCAGGTGATGCCTCGAAATTCTTTCCTGCCCACCGCTCTTAACTCAATAGTGGGCAGATTTGAAATCCGCCAGCGGTCACAACGAAAGACGGCGATCCAGGTTCAGCTCCCCGAGATTCCCTACGCCCGCAACTGCTCTTTTAGCGGGAGCGAGCGTATGCGCTTGCCCGTCGCGGCGAAGATCGCGTTGAATATCGCGGGCGCGACCGGTGGCACCCCCGGCTCACCAACGCCGCCGAGTGGTTGATTCCAGTCTTCTCCGCCAACGAAGTGTACGGCGATCTCTGTTGGCGCCGCATCGATCCGGGCA
>JBAUNL010000308.1:0-13606 GCA_049579205.1 Rhodomicrobium sp.
GCGTATCCCATCAGGGCCAGCCGGCGCGATCCGGCGCATCAAAGGCCGGACACACGTCAGCACGGGACTGCGCGCTGGAATTTTCCGATCTTAAAGGTCTTGCCCCGGAACGGGGCCGTCCACACACGCTGATTCCCTGTTGCCGGACGTTGCGGGAGGGAAAGGCGATGATGGGACGGCAGACGGTGGATCAGGGCGCGTTCTTCTACGAGTTCCGGCTTGAGGACCGGGTGCCGGAGCAGCACCTGCTTCGGCGCATTAACGCGGTGATCTCTTCGATCTTTACAAGCCTCCACAAAGACCTCGCCCCTTACTACAGCAGCACGGGGCGGCCCTCGATCGATCCCGAGCTCATGATCCGGATGCTGATCGTGGGCTATTGCTACGGCATCCGCTCTGAGCGGCGGCTTTGCGAAGAGGTGTCGCTCAACCTGGCCTACAGATGGTTTTGCCGTCTCGATCTCGATGATGCGGTGCCCGATCACTCGAGCTTCTCAAAGAACAGGCATGGCCGCTTCCGCGACAGCGATCTTCTGCGGCATGTGTTTGAAGGTGTGGTCCGGGCCTGCATGACTGCTGGCCTTGTGAAGGGAGAGGGCTTTGCCGTGGACGCCAGCGTCATGGAAGCCGATGCCAGCCGCTATCATGGGGTCGCGCCCGAAGAGGCGGATTGGTCCAAGCCCGGACGGCAAAGCCGGGCCGTCAAAGAGTATCTCGAAAGCCTCGAAGATCAGGAGCCTGACCCCGCCCGCAAAGCCCCCAAGGTGATCTCGCTTTCCGATCCGGCTTCGGCCTGGACCGCGAAGGCGAACAAGCGCGTCCAGTTCGGCTATGGGCTCAACTATCTGATCGACACCGCGAACGCCGTCATCGTGGATGTGGAGGCGACGCCTGCCAGAACCTATGATGAGGTGCGCGCCACCAAGACCATGCTCACTCGCACGAAACGGCGTTTGGGTCTGAAGCCGAAACGTCTTGCTGCCGATACCGCTTATGGCACCGGCCAGTTCCTAGGCTGGCTCGTGGGCCAGAAGATTGCCCCGCATATCCCGGTCTGGGACATGAGCCAGAGGGAGGATGGAACGCTGTCACGCAAAGACTTCCGCTTCGACAGAAAGGATGACGTCTATGTCTGTCCTCAAGGCAAGAGGCTCAAAACCACCGGCCGGCTGCATAACAACGGCACGACGCTTCTCTATCGTGCCAGCAAATACGATTGCACCAGCTGCCCATTGAAGCCAAGGTGCTGCCCAAAACAGCCCGCCCGCAAAATCCCGCGCGATGTTCACGAAGCCGCCAGGGATAAAGCGCGATCTCTGGCCGGGACCGAAGCGTTCGAACGGTCACGAGACGAGCGCAAGAAAGTCGAAATGCGCTTTGCGCATCTCAAAACCCATCATCGCTTTGAACGCATGCGGCTGCGTGGGTTATCCGGGGCGCGCGACGAGTTTCACCTCGCCGCCATCGCGCAAAATCTGAAGCTCCTAGCCAGCCGCATTCTCCTGCCAGGACTGCAACTCGCCTCAGCCTGAACAGAGGGGAGAAAGGACAGTTAACCCAGCTCAAATTCCGTATCATCCAAAGGGCGTTACGAGAGCCCCAATCCGTCTGGCAAAGAGTTTTTCAACGGCATCGACCCAATGCTGAACTCGCGGTTCGCCGGTCCGCCCGGCACTATCTCGTCCGTTTCCTGGCCCGATCGGCGTCTGCAAGAGCGCTAAAATATTAGGCGCGCACTACACGGTTAAAGTGCTATAGGAAGGCGACCCGTTTGAGTAGCCGTCCGGCGGGAAGTCTTAGCATCAGAAGTAGGAGGTGACGAATATCAATATTGAGCTGCGCTTATGCATAGAAAAAATAGTGTTCTAGAAGAGGAAAGATTAAAGTTATGCGTAGAATAATTATTGCCGCCGGATTCGTATCATTCGCCGTGACGCAATCAGCACTAGCAACATGCGACGTAGTGGTCATAGACTCACTGCGAGGGGGGCAAATAGAAACGGCAGATCGCTGTTCGGACAAGGTATCAGATCAAAAGGAATGGGAAAACTACTTCAGAAAGCATGGGAAACAAGTATCTGTTTCGAGGCTATTCATGAAAGTAGATGGTCATATCTATGAAGTAGAGGGACTGAGTCAACATACTTCAATAGCTGGTGAGATGCTCGGGAGCTGCGCAATGGATCCAAAGTGCAGAATAAAAGATTGACCCTGGGATAGACCACAGGCGTGTGGCGGCCTCGCCCGATGGGAGGTACGCTCTGTTCCGGCGGGACCGCTCGCTGCCTCCGCAGATTAAAAAAACCAAGGCCATAGGCAACTGGTTTACATCCAGTACTTATTTAATTTTTTTTGGTGAGGTACTGATTTCTGCAGTTGGCCCGGAACGCCAATTCGCCGCGGTTCCAGGCGTCTCCCGCTTACAGATCCGAAACCGGTCGTCCTGATTTAACAATGTTTTTAAGACCGCTTGTTCGGCTTTCGGCCTTTCGGTCCTTGGGGGTTATATCCGCGTGGGGACCAAGCGTCAGATTTTAGCCACTAGAAACGCCGGTAAGGATCATCCGCCCAGGGCTTCGCCATCACTATCCAGCCGTTAGGCCACCGAACTCTTGGACTAAGAGCGGGCGCCCATCCCCGGCGACTTGACCGCGTCCAGATCCACCTGAGCTAGGATGGCCACTGCGATGGCCCGTTCTGCCTCATCGACTGCGGCCGATGCCACCAAGATTGCCGAATCTGCATAGTCATCTGCGTCTTGTGCTCGGTTCTCGAGTTGAGACACCTCACGGTTCGCCTTCCATTCAGCGATTTTCTCGTCGGTCACTTGCTTGGTGTGTTGAGCCCAGTCCTTTAACTTGCTTTATGCGCTTGCGATTTGGGCTTGCTGCTCTTTCGCTTTTGCGTCGAGGGAGGCAAGCATCGCCTTGGCGTCGCTCGTCCCCTTCTCGCCGGCGATTTTCACGTTCGCATCAAAATCTTTGAGACGTTTATTAGCGCCATCGAGCCTAGTACGAAGCTTTTCGAATAGTTCTTGGAGCTTATTTTTCACGTTTTCCTCCTTCGGCTGCGCGCACCCGGTAGCCCGATATGACCCCGATAATGCCAGCCCCCACAGACTGTTCCCCCGACGGAGTCTTGGCCGTGATAGGACCCCCAATGAAAAGGGCCGCCGAAGCGACCCGTTGTGGTAGAAAAAGTCTAACGCCTCATTGATCCGGCCGCCTCCTGATCCTCTTCACGAGCCCTCAGCGAGTCCGCAAGACCGCTGATCTTGACCGCGGCGTCTGATCTCCTTTCCAAGGAATTCGGTGCTGTGTGGGAGGTGATCCCGGTCAACATCGTCGTTCGAGCATTCGCGCCCGATGCCCACATTGGGTCGGAAGCCGTAATACTCGTTCTGAGTAAATCTGGGCGGCTGAACCTGCAAAATCGGACTTATCATCGGAAGCAGAAATTTCGCCGAGGGCCACGTTCGAGTAAGATTGGAACTAGTGCATAAACCTGCAGTTCTAATCAAGTGCCGGCCGTCGGCCTTTAAGCGCAGTACGGTGACTTTTTGGCAGTTGGTCTGATGTTGGCTCAAGCAACCACATGCACGCGCGCGCAGAATTATGGGCAGCTAAATCCTAATTGAGCTGAGTTACACCATGCAACAAACGGTTGGTGATATCCGGTTATTTACAGTAGCGTCGCTACTTATTGTTCTTCTCGTATTGTTCATAATTGGTCTCTGGCTTCGGGCGCGAGTAAAGGACTCATCACTTCACCCTTCCGCTGCCCTTCGCATGATTGAGACAATTGCTGTGGTCGTCGGCGGCGGTGTAGGATCAGTGGCCGTTCTTTTACTGCTACTTATCTTATGGCCCACTGCTGGAAACTGGGTCATCAATCGATTTCTTCCTGACACTATCATCTGGCAAACGCAGCTTCAGGAGTGGATCACAAGAAACATCGATGATCCGACCACCTCTTCCGCCATCGGCCTATTAATCCAACGGATCCAGTTCGGTAGCGCCTTCTTAGGTTTCATCGCCGGATGGGTTGCGAAGTGGCTTGTCGGAACTATCATGGGGAGGAGCTACCACACCGGTATAACTTTGTCCGAAACGACGCCGATCGCGCCGAAAAGGTTGCGATGAGTTTGCTTTGCAATGCGGCGTCCTCGCTGAGCGGCCTACAGGCTACCGCTCGCTACCCAAATGGGCTAGCCTAACCTCTCAGCCGGCCAGCCCTTTCCACTAGTGCAGCCCCTTCCAACTCAAGCGGCCTTTGCCGCCGCACCCAGATCCCGCCGTGTGAAAGTCGGATTAAAGCGTCTTCGATTCATATCTGTACTGCGGAGCTGCTTTAAGCTGGTCCGCACTGGCATCCATTTCCCCACGCCATTTCCTGTCGTTTGCGCTATAATCAAGCCGAACAGCTTGCGGCTGAACGGCAACGTAGCGTTCGCCCACGCCCAAGATTCCGCCAACGCCAAGGATGTATGCTTTGACGCCGTTTTGGTCGAAAGCAACGTCTTTCAAAGTGCCAATATTCTGATTGTCTTTGTTGTAGACGGAAATGTTTATGATGCGCGAGCTCAGATCGTCTCCTGGTTCGACCGCCGTAAAGACCCGATCCTCGGAAGGCTTGGCGTCGGCTCGCATTGCATCAGGAGCGGTTTTCAGCTGATCGGTGGTCAGCTGGGACGTGGCGTGCCACTTTTTGCTGGTTTGATCGTAGTTCAGCGTGATGGCGGACGGCTGAAGAGCTACGTCGTGCTCCCCAAGGCCAAGTAATCCGCCAACGCCCACTATGTATCCCTTCAACTTCTCGCCCTGGAAAACAATGTTGTTAATTGTGCCAATTTTCTGATTTGACCCGTTGTAGACGTCCAGGCCTGCAATCTGAGAGGCGAGTTTCTCCTGGGCGCGCACGTTAACGAAGACACCGCGAGCTCCCGGCTCCGTGTTTTGCGATAAAGTCTCTGTCTCGGATACGGCAGTAAACGCGTCCGGACTTAGGAACATCGTAATGGGATTGCCGGAGCGGTCTTTGGCTTGGACGACGAAAGAATTCGGCACGACATTGATATTTGTGAATCCGGCCTTGCTAAGATCGTCAGTGATTTGCTGTTGAATTGCAGGGCCGTTCGGGGCGGCTGAATTTGTCACGCTTGTCTGCGCGAACGCGGCTGGACATGCGCTCATCAGCAATGCAATCCCCGTCAGGGTGATGTGCTTCATGGCAGGTTTCCTTATTTGTCCGTCTGCGGAGCGGCAGACTTCCAAGTAACGCAACCCTTGCCGTGAAGTTTCAGCGTCATTGCGAATTTTAAAAACATTTTAGTCAGCTTCTTTGGTCTACAGCGACACGAGGTTTCGGCCCGCCCGTTGGTGCGGCATCTCGCTATTCGTCTCAAGAGGGTCGAAACCGACCATCGGCTCGATCTTCAAAGCACGACTGCTCATCCCCCAGGTGCGGAATCACCCGAAAAAGCGTCAGGCGAAGCGGCGGAAGGATGCAAAAGTGAATGCTTCCGACGGCAAATTTTGACCCGAAGCGGTCCTGGCTCCAGCAGCAGAAATGTACCGTCAGGCTGCCCGTACCCGCCTGTGTCCGCGCGCCCGGAAGGCAGCGACCTTTGCTCTATTTCCGCAAATTGCCATACTGCACCATCGCCTAGCGTGACGGCGCGTATTGTCCAGGAATAGCAGAGTACAGACGGGACCTTCGCACGCCTTTACACAAGAAAAGTCTTCTTCGGAGACGAGCTGGGCCATCGATTCAGCAATTGGAATAAGTAGCGCCCCGGAAGCCTGCCACTTTCGCTTCTCTACCAAGCTAAACGGCGACGGCTTTTCCTGCCGGTTCGCAATCAAAACGATTTGACTATGGCGCTCGTCACGCGCGAGAATCCGATTGATTGGTTCCAATTCCTCAAGCGCGGCTGGTGAAAGCGGCTTGCCCCGATATTTGTGAACAAGGCCCCGGAACCATTCGCGCAGGGCGCGCGCCTGAGCGGCTATCGCATCGATCTCACCCGGACCTGCATTATCGCATATGGCGCAAAGTGCCTCCTGTGGAACGAGGCCGGCTTGATGCAGCCAGCCTATGAAGGCTTCGCCATTTCCCAACCATTCTGTAGGCACGTCAACGGGGCTCGCGATTGAGTTCAGAAAATCCAGCGCGGTGTGATTCCCCAAGAAGATCGCTGGGGAGGCAGGCTCTGCGGGCTGTGGAGATTTCATTTCTGCCATTATAACCTATTGAAGTTCAATTATCAGGTTACGGACGACCAACATTACCGAACAACGGAGATATAGACGGTTACAGGCGGAGGAACAACTATCAGCAGAACTGCCGAAGCCGGAGCGTGCTTCCTTCCCGAACCGTCACGCTGCCGAAGACTATTCAATTTTTTGGCGCGATGAGCTGCATGCGGTGCGAGAACGGCATTTTGTGAACCTGTCGCATCCAAGGTTTTGCGCAAACGCGATGTTTACCGTAACCATACTATGCATTGTTGACAGGTTACAACAACTGTGTAACGCTTTCAGCAAATTCATGATCGGTTATATGCGGAGAGGCCTTATGGCACCGTTCAAATTTAAGACAGTGAGATTAGGGGCCGCCACTGCCGCTCTCATCCTGGGCTTTGTGGGCGCATCCGCCCAGACGTCTGTCTCAACTTCGTCCAGCACGACGTATCATACGCTGAAAGTTGACGGCATCGACATTTTCTACCGCGAGGCAGGGCCGAAAGAGGCGCCAACGCTGCTGCTTCTGCACGGCTTTCCTTCGTCTTCGAGTATGTTCGTGACGCTCATCCCGCTCTTGGCTGATCGATATCATCTGGTGGCGCCTGATTATCCAGGCTTTGGCCTGAGCGGCAGCCCGCCGCCATCGCTGTATGGCTATACGTTCAATCACCTCGCCAATACGGTCGAGAAACTTACCGAGGCGCTGAGCCTTTCTCACTACAGCCTGTACCTGCAAGATTACGGGGGCCCCGTCGGCTTCCGACTAGCACTCGCGCACCCCGAGCGGGTTGAGGCCATCATCATCCAGAATGCGGTGGCGAGCGAAGACGGGCTGGGCCCGGCATGGGATGTGCGCAAGGCATTCTGGAGAGATCGTGCCGCCTACGAGCAGAAGGTCATCCCCAATTTTCTGTCTTTCGAAGTCACCAAGGGGCGGCATCTTGGTTCGAGCCCCAATATCGACCGCTACGATCCGCATGTATGGATCGATGAATTCGCGCATCTCTCCCAGCCCGGTCAATATGAAATACAGTCCGATCTCTTTTACGACTACCAAACCAACGTAGCCTCCTATCCAGCCTGGCAGGAATGGATGCGAAAGACGCAGCCGCCGTTGCTCGTCGCGTGGGGCAAATACGACCCCTCTTTCGCGATTGGCGGTGCTCCCGCCTATAAGCGCGACGTTCCCGCGGCTGAAGTTCACATCTTGGATGCCGGTCACTTTGCCTTGGACGAGAAGGCCGACGAGATCGCGGCATTGATCCGCAATTTCCTCGCGAAGCAGAAGCTCGACCGTTCATAATACCGGGCTGGCGCACTAGGCTCCTGGAAAACAATCCCGGAAAGGCAACTGAAGGAGGCAATATGGGATCCGTCACCTATAGGACTGCTGACGTGGAGGGGACGAGGATTTTCTATCGCGAGGCCGGTGAGACAGGAGCACCGGCGCTTCTCCTCCTTCACGGCTTTCCAACGTCAAGCCACATGTTCCGCAACTTAATCCCCCTCCTTGCGGACCGGTTTCACATCGTTGCGCCCGATCTGCCTGGTTTCGGACGTAGCGATATTCCAAGCGGAATTAGCTTTGCGAAGATCGCGGATATCATCGGCCGATTCACTGAGATTATTGGATTGAACCGCTTTGCGGTTTACATCTTCGACTATGGCGCTCCCACTGGACTTCGCGTGGCGCTCAAACACCCTGAACGCATCACCGCGATTATCACGCAGAACGGCAACGCTTATGAGGAAGGCCTGAGCGAAGGGTGGAATCCTATCCGGGCCTACTGGAGGGAGCCTTCCCAAGCTAACCGGGATGCTCTGCGGACGCTCCTTTCACCACAGACAACGTACTGGCAATATACGCATGGCGTGAGCGATGTGACGGCAGTCTCTCCAGACGGCTATTCGCTCGATGATTTCTACATGACGCGTCCGGGCGCGCAGGAAGCGCAGCTCGATCTTTTGGGCGATTACTCAAGCAACGTCGCCCTCTACCCCAAATTTCAAGCCTACTTCCGCAAATATCAACCGCCGCTCCTCGCCGTATGGGGCCGCAACGATCCCTTCTTCCTGCCTGCCGGTGCGGAGGCTTACAAGCGGGATATTCCGGCCGCCGAGGTGCTCTTCTACGACACCGGCCATTTTGCACTTGAGACCCACGCGCCTGAAATCGCCGCCGCCATTGCCAAGTTTCTGGACCGCACTGCCGCTGGCCAGGGCTGATCACCCAAAGCTTCGGAAAGAATTGTAGCTTCGACGAGATCAGCGAGGCTTATCGCGTCATGAATGCAAACGAAGACCAAGGGAAATGGTCGTCGTGCACGGCTGACATCCCGCCTCGGGCGACTTGCCGGCGCCTGCGCATGGCAACTGCTTCCAACAGGTAAACTTCGACCATATGAAAGGAAGGTACATGGACAATGCAAAAGCCAGCGTCGTGCTGGTTCACGGCGCATGGGCCGACGGATCGAGCTGGAACGAGATAATTGCGCCGTTGCAATCCAAGGGACTAAATGTCCTCGCAGCCCCGATCCCGCTGACGTCCTTGTCCGATGACGTCGCTGCCCTTGACCGCGCCCTTGAACGGACTAAGGGACCAGTCGTCTTGGCGGCCCATGCCTATGCTGGTGCGGTGATAGGAGCGAGCACCAACGAGCGAGTCCAGTCGCTGGTCTTCATAGCAGCTTTGGCACCGGACGAAGGCGAGACGGTTGCCGAAGTGTTCTATCGTGAAAAGCCCCATCCCCAGGCACCGCAATTGGCACCGGACGCGCACGGTTTCATCTGGCTGCCGAACGAGGCATTCGCGAACGCTTTCTCTCAACATGCATCTCTCGAACACGTGGCCCTCTTCGCGGCGACACAGCGGCCGATCGCCGCTGCATGCATTCAAGAGAGGGCTCCAAAGCCAGCCTGGAAGGCAAAGCCGTCTTGGTACCTGGTTGCGGAAGAAGACCGGATGATCAATCCGGGCGCACAAATCTTTATGGCGACACGTATGAGCGCACGAATCCGGCAGGAGCAGGTGGACCACACGCCACTCGTCACCGCGCCGGAGCTCGTTGCCGGCATGATCATCGAGGCCGTGGCAAGTGCTGGCGGCCTGATTGCCTGGGGAACCGGCGCGCCCAGCGGACAAGTTGTGTAACAAATCGGAGTCTGACAAAATGGCTGAACTTCCCCTAATCGTCTTCGACGTCAATGAGACGCTTCTCGATCTTCAAACCATGCAGCCGGTTTTTGAACGGATCTTTAGCGACAAGAGCGCCATGCGCCTCTGGTTCGATGACTTGATCTTGTATTCCACGGCGTTGACCGTTGCCGGCTGCTATGTGCCATTCACTGACATCGGTTCAGCTGTGATGAAGATGCTGGCAGATACGCGAGGCATCAAAATTGAGGACGCGGATAAGAAAGAACTTACGGACAAGTTTTCGACGATGCCGCCTTATCCGGAAGTCCCGCCGGCCCTACGCAAGCTTCGTGATGCTGGTTTCAGGCTGTTCACCCTCACGGATAATTTGCTGGAGATACAGACCCGTCAGCTTGAACATGGTGGGATCGCCGGTCTTTTCGAGCGGCGCTTTAGCGCGGACGGCGTGAAGCACCATAAGCCCTCGCGCCAGGCCTACGCCTATGTCGAGAAGGAGCTTGGCGTTGAGCCCCCCCAACTGCTTCTGATCGCCTGTCATACATGGGATACGCTAGGCGCGGTAGCGGCCGGCTGGGGCGCGGCGCTCATCAAGCGGCCTGGCAATGATGTCTTGGGGGTCGGCCCTCAGCCGCAGATCGCCGGCAACGACTTGAACGAGGTTGCAGACCAGCTCATCGCCCGGCATAAGCGGCTGAGCTAACGTCGGCAACGCATGCTACGACCGAATCGCAGAGTTTCGCAGGATCATTTGGGATGGCAGCTTTTGGCCCGGAACGGCATTTCGAAGCAATTACAGATACTTCCACTGATGAAGGCTAGGCGGCAGTAAACGGGCAATGAGACGAGGTTGATCAGCCGGCCGGCGCTGCCGGCTACGGCTTCGTTTTTTTTGGGCTGCCTCATTCACCGTACCGGCAAGCTCTTGCGCCTGCAGGGTCGAAATTGCAACCTTCGAAAAAAGAAGGGATTCACCACCAATAAAGCCGCCAGCCTGTTATGAATCAGCGAAAATTTATTGCCGTCATTTTACGCTGAGGGTTGACCTATATCGTCTTGCCGCTGTCTAAACCTGGAAATGAAGGCGCTTCCCATGCCGGTCATTGATGGGGTGCCTCCGTTATTCGCGGAGGCGCTTGAAAAAAAGGGGTATACGACGCTGACCGAAGTGCAGCGCGCTGTCCTTGCGCCGGATATCGGTGAGGCTGACCTGCTTGTGTCCGCGCAGACGGGATCGGGCAAAACGGTCGCATTTGGCCTTGCCATAGCCTCGACCCTGCTCGAAGGGGAAGGCCGCTTCCCGGCAAGCTCCGATCCTCTCGCTGTGGTGGTTGCCCCGACGCGCGAGTTGGCGGTTCAGGTGCGCCTTGAACTCGCATGGCTCTACTTGAGCGCCGGGGCCAAAATGGCAGCCTGCGTCGGAGGCATGGACATGCGCCAGGAACGCCGCGCGCTTGCTGACGGCGCCCATATCGTCGTTGGAACGCCAGGGCGTCTTCGCGATCACATCACGCGGGGTTCGCTCGATATGGGCTCGGTGCGCGCTTTGATTCTTGACGAGGCCGACGAAATGCTCGACCTCGGTTTCCGCGAGGACCTCGAATTCATTCTTAGCGCGGCCCCGCCGGAGCGCCGTACCCTTATGTTCTCCGCGACGGTACCGAAACCGATTGCAACCCTTGCGAAGCGTTTTCAGAAGAACGCGATCCGGATTTCCGCCAATCAAGGGACAAAGCAGCACGCCGATATCGATTATCGCTTAATTTCAGTGGCAGCGGCAGAACGGGAAAAAGCCGTCATCAATGTCCTGCGCTTCTTTGAGGCGGAAAGCACGCTGGTCTTTTGCGCGACCCGCGAAGGCGTGAAACATCTCGCGAGCCGGCTTGCGAATCGCGGGTTCACGCCCGTTGCGCTATCGGGCGAACTTAGCCAAGCGGAGCGGACGCGGGCACTCCAGGCGATGCGGGACGGACGCGCGCGGATTTGCGTTGCGACCGACGTAGCTTCGCGCGGCATCGATTTGCCGAACCTCGATCTTGTGATCCACGCCGATTTGCCGAAGAACAACGAAGCGCTTCTGCATCGAAGCGGCCGTACGGGCCGCGCAGGGCGAAGCGGCGTTAGCGTTATTATCACGCCCTATAGTAAACGCAGGACCATCGAAAGGCTTTTGACGCTTGCGGGTATCAAAGCGTCCTGGATGCCGGTCCCGACCGCCGAGACTATCCTCCAGCGCGACCGGGAGCGGCTTCTGAAGGACCCTGCGCTCACCGGCGAGCTGAGCGTCGAGGAGCTTAGCTTCGCCCAAGAATTGCTGGCCACAAAAAGCCCGGAGCAAATCGCGGCCGCGTTCTTCCGGCAAAATCAGGTCAGCCGCCCGACACCCGAAGAGTGCGTGGATACCGCAGGAGATGTCAAAAGAGTTGAGGCACCGCGGAGCGATTTTGAGGGCGGCGTATGGTTCAAGCTTTCGGTTGGACGCAAGCAGCGCGCCGAGCCGCGATGGATTCTGCCGCTAATCTGTAATGCAGGCGGCGTCACCAAACGCGACATCGGCGCCATCAAGATCTTCGAAACCGAGAGCAGGTTTGAGCTTAGCGCGGAGTCCGCTCGAAGGTTTAGCCAAGCTCTCGCCAGAGCCGGACGGCGACACGATTCCATCACGATCACGTGCGTGAACGGGCGGCCGGAACAGCTTGCTGATTTGGAGCAGACGTTCCGCACCGGAGCGAAGAGAAGGATGCGGAAAACACCTGGATTGCCGCGCAAAAAAAGGCCAAAAATCTCGTCTGGCGCACAAAAAAACTAAAAAAGACCGCCTCTCGCAAGGCGGTGGAAATGCCTCTGTCTAAGCGGCAAAGCCGTCGCGCTTCAGCCGGACAACGGCGAGATCGAGGGCGCATAAGAAATTGGCCCGGTCACGCTGCTGGAAAGGCTTCGGACCACCACCGATTTGCCCTGCTGATCGCAGATCCGCCATCAGATCGCGTACGGCGAGCGTCATGCCTATGGACGCTTCCGCGAAAGTACGCCCGGTGGGCGCGATGACGTCCGCCCCGGCTTTTACGCAACGGTGTGCGAGCGGGACATCGGTGGTGATGACGATGGCGCCGCGTGAGACCCTTTGAGCGATCCAATCGTCCGCGGCATCTGGGGTGCCACCGACGGAAACACGCTCGATCAATGGCGTTCTGGGAACCGCCATGACACTATTGCAAACGACATAGACTTTGATTGAGTAACGCTCAGCTACCCGATAGATTTCTGCCTTTACCGGGCAAGCGTCGGCGTCGACGTATATTGTGATCGGCTTGGCAGGCCCAGCCAATGTGTGGCTCCTTGTCGAACGATACCTCGATCACCAACGCCCCGATTAGGCGGGTTCTTTGCAACGGCGCCTCGCAGCCAACAAACTACTTTCCGATTTCGACAGTCACCCACCTGCGATGGCGCTCGAAAGCTAAATCTGCTGAACGGCGTTGCACCTAGCGCAGGCTTCCCGGGCTGGAGGCGACCTCAAAACTCAGGCTTCCAGGCGAGGCGTTCAAAAGGCTTAATGCAAATCTCCCGCTCGATATGGTGATCCGAGATCGCATATCAAATGTCTCTTGTTGTGCCGCTCGAGAAGACGCCTTCAATTTCAAATTTTTCCGCAGTTAGGGGGTAAGCCGTCCTTGTAAAACAGGCGTGAAACTGGCGCTCTTGACTGACGCGGAACTCACGAATCGCAGGTCCCCATCGCGCCTTTGGTCCGCTTCCGGCAATGCTGATGCCACGGACCGGTTGCCGAGGAGGATGAATTGGAAAAAATTTTTATGCAGAAGAAGGAGCCTTTTGGTTAGTTTTGGCGTGTTCAAGCGCTCGATGCTTCTTCGGCATCGAGCGCCTCGCGGACGGCCTCATGGACTTTGTGGATATGGGCTGGGCAGGCCTGCATCATTGGTTTGAAAGCATCGCTCACGAGCTGCTCCAGCTCCATAAGACGGCGATTTTCTTCCGGGGTTCTTTGCGCCGCTTCTTCCGGCAGACTCTCGGCGTAAGACTCGTACTGACCGGCCAGGGCAAGGTACGCGTCCCGTCCCTTGTTCGCCTGCGAAGCTAAGGACAATGGTCTCGACAATGTCGGCGATGTCATCAAGGGCCTCGAGGGTGGAGAAAGATTCTGGGCTGGCGTCCTCTAACATGGATGGGTCCTCGGTCAAAATGC
>JBAUNL010000309.1:0-18998 GCA_049579205.1 Rhodomicrobium sp.
TGGCGCTGCGTGGAGAGCAGACCACTACAAGGCAAGCGGAATCTTCGAGCGCGAGTTCGAGCTGCTTGCCAAGGTCCTCCGATGCCGGAAGTTCTTCGCGATCTTTGAAGATTGGGTATAGCCTCGCGGCAACGGGGCCATCGCGCCCTGCCGTCCCCCTAACCTTCCCCGGCACGCGATTGGTCTCAACCTGATGGAAAAGCCAGTCCGCGAATTTGCGGTCGCGAGCGCTATAGCTGATGAAGGCTTTATATTTGAACTTATCTTTCTTTTGCGTCTCCATTTGGCCCCCCTCCAACCGAATACGCCTATTATGACAATCTCAATTATTGTGTTCGATGCAGCTCCCTAAAACGAGCTCTGATAAAGACCGCCATCGAGCAGGATATTCTGGCCGGTAATGTAGCCTGCGTGAGCACTGCAGAGGAAGGCACAGAACTTGCCGAACTCGGCGGGATTGCCGAAGCGCCTTGCAGGTACCGCCGCGGCCCACTTCTCGGCGACTTCATCCTCTGGCGTTCCCGTGCGTCGCGCTGTCGCCGCAAAACCCTGACGCAAGCGCCCCGTGTCGAAATAGCCCGGGAGCAGGCTATTGATTGTAACGTTCCGATCCGCGACCGTGCGCGCGACCCCGGCAAGAAAGGCTGTCAGGCCGGCGCGCGCTCCGCTTGAGAGATCAAGACCAGCGATTGGCATCTTCACCGTGATGGAAGTGATATTTACGATCCGGCCGAATCCTTGTTCAGCCATATGTCCAATTGATTTTTGAATGAGCTCGATCGGCGTGATCATATTCATCGACAGCCCCTCCATCATGGCGGTGCGGTCGAGTTCGCGGAAATCCCGGAAGGGAGGGCCGCCGCAATTGTTGATGAGAATGTCCGGCTTCGGACAGGCATCGAACAACGCTGCCTGACCTTCAGGGGTGGTTATGTCGGCGGCAATCGGCATAACCTCCACTCCTGTGGCGGATCGGATCTGCTCCGCCGTCCGCTCCAGCGGCTCGGCGCGCCTGCCGTTTATGACAAGGGACACGCCTGCTTCAGCAAGAGCGAGCGCGCAACCTCTTCCAAGGCCCTCGCTCGAACCGCAAACGATAGCTTTCCTGCCCTTGATTCCTAAATCCATAACCTTCACCGTTGCCAGTCGCAGCTTCGCGATGTCAAATGGCCTGTTCGCCAGAACGGCTCACCCTAAGTTTTAATGCTGGAGAATGGCACGCGTGTCAGATGACGCAACCCATAAGTTCGATGCAGCCCGTGCTGCGGAGTATGAAGAACAGAGCCGGATCGCGCTTGCCGGCTATGATGCCTGCCATGAACTCACGGCTTGTGTGCTTGCGGCACTCCTTGGCAAGGGCTCGGACGCTACGATACTCGTGGCCGGCGCAGGCGGCACAGGCAACGAAATCCTGACGGCTACGCGGATCGAGCCCCAGTGGAAATTCGTGGCCGTCGATCCTTCCAAACCCATGCTCGATCTGGCTTTATCGCGCGTTGCCCAAGCTGGATTTGCCGGGCGCATTGATGGGGTTCACGGATACGTAAAGGATTTGCCCCCAGCCCGCCTCTACGATGCCGCCACCCTGATTGGAGTCTTGCATCATCTCCCAGGCGATCAAGAGAAGCGTGCGATCCTCCACCAAATCGCCTCGCGCCTTATTCCCGACGCTCCATTTATATTGGCGTGTAATCATTACTCATACGAGTCACAACCGCTCTTGCTGTCGGCATGGGCCGAAAGGTGGCGCCTGCATGGAGCGCACCCCGAACAAGTAAAGGCGAAGCTCGCCAAGATCCTCGACAAAGCGGACCCGCCCCAATCGGAAGAGGCGGTCACCGCGCTGCTTTTAGACGCTGGGTTCGAGAAACCGCTTCGGTTTTTTTCTAGCCTGTTCTGGGGCGCGTGGGTTTCACGCCGCACAAAATTCCCACTCACAGCGTAGCGCAGACATCACAACCGGTGAGTGCCCTGCGTAACAAATGTAACGGAGAGTCCTATGAAAACGAGGAGCAGAGTATTCATATACCCAATACTGATATTTTTTCTATTATCCAAT
Organism: Rhodomicrobium sp.; assembly: GCA_049579205.1. GTDB lineage: Bacteria > Pseudomonadota > Alphaproteobacteria > Rhizobiales > Rhodomicrobiaceae > Rhodomicrobium. Next base: position 2,060 of record JBAUNL010000309.1, read on the forward strand.
ATCTTGCCGGAAGAAATCTATGCGAAAAACGATGGAGCATCAACAAAATGGTATAAGAAGGAATACACTTTTACAGAAAATTGGTTTACTGACAAAATACCTTTTTGGACAAAAATACTTCAAGAGTTCAGAGGCAAGCCTGATATCAAATACCTTGAAATAGGTACTTTTGAGGGACGCTCTGCATTGTGGCTCCTCGAAAATATCTTAACTCATCCAACATCCAAAATCATCATTATCGATGCTTTCAAAGAAGATTCCTATAGAACATTTACTTCGAACATTAATCTTTCCGGTGAAGCAAATAAGTTTAATATCCTGGTTGGGTTCTCAACCGAGAAAATCAGAGAGTTACCTTTAAACTCAATTGATTTCGCTTACATCGATGGATCGGGCAAAGGCATAGTAATGCTGCCAGATCTTGTTAACACATGGAATCTCGTTAAAGTTGACGGCATGATTATCTGTAGCCGATATGCTCTGGATGATGGCTTAAGGAAGGCTTTGGACCTGAAACCTAAGGATCCAGGCCCCTACGAAGCGATAGATGCTTTCTTGAAATTATATAAACCGTATATGAAAGTTCTAGCATTTGAGGAAAACCAAGTCATTTTGCGAAAAATACGCGAATAGGCATTTGGTGGATCAGGGCCTTCTGAGCCGTTTACACACGTCCTTGCCAAGCGGCGATCTTCCAAGCCCCGATCGTAGGGCTGCAACCGGCTCCTGGAAGCCGCGGCCGCCTGAACTCCAAGCTCTAAATTATAAGTTTGCAATCAGCACTCCGTCTCGGGAAGCGTCAAACATTAATTGCTGGTTTACTTTATATAACTTTATCAAGAAATACCTTGAGTTATTCCGTTGCCGGAAGAGACAATCGCACTTTATGCTATGTACAAGGAATGATATTACTCAGAAAGGTTCGTGGCAATGCGAAGCCTAGTCTTAGCTTTACTTGCACCCGCGGCAATCTTTGCAGCGGCCGCAACTTACGCCGAAGCGGCGACAGCGTCACCGCTTCCTACAACCATCGTGAAACCGAGCACGATTGCCGTTGACGCCGCCGTCCGCAGAGGCATGGCTGGCAGAGGCGCCCACCGGGGCGGTGCGTATAGGGGCGGTGCCGCTGTAGCAGGACGCAGGGGAGTGTACGGCGCTCGCGGTGGTGGCGTTTATGTGAGAAGAGGCGGCGTTTATGTGGGCGGCACAGGCGGCGGAGGCGCCTATGCGGGCACCACCGGTTATTACGACCACGGATACACCACCGGCGGTGTTTACCGGCACGGAGGGGTCTATGCTCGCCGGGGTGGCGTTTACGCTGGCCGGGGTGGTGTAATAGCGGGACGCAGAGGCGGTTTCGCCGCAGGCAGGCATTATGCTGGGGGCGCCCGGCGCGGTGGCATTAGACGTCGATAAAAGAGCCTACATGGTTTCCCTTGAAGGCGTCTCCGCGCATGCGGGGCGCCTTTCGCCGCTCTCATTAGCCGTCAGAGCCTTCCTGCAGACTATCACTTTCGAAAGAAATGCCGGGAAGGCCTCAACCGTTATAAGGTCCGCAGAAGCGAATTTCCCTTCCGGCCCTTCAAGCTTGTCGTGGAGATAATCGAGATAATAGGGCTCGTGAAAGCGCTGAGGGAAAGCCTCGAGCAAACCGTCATATGCACTGGCGTCGCCCCATTGGAGAGAATCAACAAAGACGAACAGCCCGCCTGGCTTTAAGACCCGGGCAATCTCGGATGTAACATAGTGCCGGATCTCGTTTGGCAGCTCATGATAAAGAAAGACGCAGGTTACGATATCGAAGCTACCATCGACGAACGGTAGGGCTTCTGCATTCGCCTGCTGCAGCGATATATTCCGCCGGCCTTCCAGATAGCGGGACGCCTCGTCCAGATAGGCCTGACTCAAGTCCGTTCCCGTCAGAGGCATTGCCGGGAAAGCCTGCGCAAGCTGGTGCAGGAAGCGGCCGCTTCCACAGGCGACGTCGAGGACATTCAACGCGCGCTGGTCCCGGCCGCGCGTAAACTTTGCGATCGGCGGAATCGCTTGGCGGCGCATTGCAGCGGCCGCGCCCATGAACAGGGTCTCGACCTGCAGGTCATAAACCTTCGCCGACTCGGCGGTGAGATAGCCTCCAGACTGATAATGGAAGTTCTGCGTGTAATAAGCCGGCAGACCCTTCGCCTCCGGCAGCGACGCTGCCTCGTCCGCATTTCTCTCAGCCCGGCGCTGTGCAGACTGCGGCAAATCCTCGAACATGGCTCTAAGGGACTGGATGTGATCGGCAAGGGAACCGCCTTCTTCGATCGGGATCGGATAGAGACCGTCGCGGATGTTTTTTGCGTCGCGCGCCTGAAGCTTCAATACGTCCTGCAACAACTCCCGAAGGCTAGGAACGGGGCGCGTTATCTTGACACCCCCAGCCTCGGCACCCATAGAAGCTGCCCGGTTCTGCGAAATGCGATAGAGGGCCGCATAGTAGCCCGTACGCAGTGTCTGCGTTGCCAAATGCGCGTAAGCTGCCAGCCGGTTCTGCATGTAGTTACCTCCCTCCCCAAGGGGCAGGTTCATCCCATCGCATAGGGAACCTTTGCCATGAAGATTTATGAGAAGATCGTGATTTTAACAGGTGCGGGGCTGTCTGCGGAGTCAGGCCTGCACACCTTCCGTGACAAAGATGGCATTTGGTCGAAATACGACTATCGGGACGTGGCGACCCCGGAGGGATACGCGCGCAACCCGTCAATGGTCCTGAATTTCTACAATGAACGCCGGCGCGTACACGCTGATATCAAACCGAATGCGGCGCATCTTGCGTTGGCAAAATTGGAAGCCGAATACCCGGGCGAGGTGTTGGTGGTGACGCAGAATATCGATCCGCTGCATGAGATGGCCGGCTCGAAAAGGCTTATCCATATGCACGGCGAGATCACGAAGGCGCTTTGCGGCGCCTGCGGCGGCCGTCATGCGATCGGCCATGAAGACATCACGCTTGAATCGATTTGCCCCGGTTGTTCGAGCGAGGGCAAATTGCGGCCCGACGTGGTCTGGTTCGGTGAAATGCCTTACCGGATGGACGAAATTTACAGCGCGCTCGGCAGCTGCAATCTTTTCATCTCCATTGGCACCAGCGGGACCGTCTATCCCGCGGCAAGCTTTGTCCTAGAGGCAGCAAACGCAGGAGCGCGTACGGTAGAGCTGAATCTTGAACCCTCCGACGGCATCGCCGTCTTTCGCGAAGCGGTTCACGGCCGCGCAACCGAAATCGTCCCACGGTATGTCGAAAAGCTTTTGAACCGCGCTAGCGGGTCTTCCGGCAATTAATGGCTGCAAACGCACGCCATCTAATGCTGAACATTTCCGGCCTTAGCGTCGAAAGCGAGAAATTCATTTATTGCCGTATCCCACGCGGCAAGCCTGTCCGGCGGCGCAGCGGTTCTTGCCTTCTCACAGACCGCAAACCCCGTCCGGCAGAAAGCGTAAACGATATGGGGAGCGGTGCCGTTTTCGAGCATGGCTTCAAGAAGAAGCCTTTGCGTTCCACCTTCGGGCAGCGAATAAGGCCGGTCCGCCTCAGGATCAAAAAAAACAGGTTCGTTGCCGCGGGGAAAACGGCCAAACTTGTGTGCGAAAGCGAGCCGGATTGCCATCAGGCCTTTTGCATCAAATCGGCTTCCGGCACGGCGCCGCCGCATCTTGCTTGCCATTGCGATCCACCCACTCGTCAAAAGCAACAGGCATAGATTTGATCGCAACAGTTGTGCCAGGCGCAACAACAAAGGTGGCAGCCAGGATTCATGCTGCGAACTTCGATGCGGATTGTGAGGAGGGCGAAGCCGATTGGCCACACCGGCAAGCCACTTGCGGGATTAGAAGTCAGAGCAGGGGATTCTAAACTGAAAGCCGGCTTAGCTGCCCATTGAAGTAACTGAACCAACAAGAAAGGCCCGCCAAATCAGCGGACCTTTCTTGTTTCTTCCGAAAGAAACTTAGAGGGAGCGGTGCCACTCGTTCAGTTGGCGCTCCGCTTCATCTTTTGAGATCCCGTAACGCTCCTGGATCTTCCCGGCGAGCATCTTCTGGTCGCCTTTTACCTGCTGGAGGTCATCATTCGTGAGCTTTCCCCACTTCTGCTGCACCTTACCTTCGAACTGCTTCCAATTGCCGGCTATCTGATCCCAATTCATGAGAGGTCTCCCTTTGATAGGTCTGAACAACTCCTGCACGAATGAGAAGTTCCGCCAAAGCTCGGCACAATTGGCAATGCCTTAAAATTGTAAATTCCTACCTAGCGAACCTTTTGGCTGTTGATGACCAGATAATAAGTGCACGGCGAAGTTCCGCAATTTTCGAACTGATGGGCGATGTTCGCCTGGAAATAGATCGCATCCCCCTCGTTCAGCTCGTAGACGCTGCCGCCCAGCGTCGCGCGAAGGCGGCCTTGCAGCACATGAATATATTCCTCCACGCCTCGCCTGTGAGGGACGAACTCTCCGGTGCTTCCTCCGGGAGCCAGAATATTCATGACCCAGTCGATGCCGCGGGCCGGAAGGATCGGCGCAAGGCAGCGTCTGGAGTGTCCGCCCTCCGGGTCGGACAAGACCGGCTGCTTTTCAAACGGAAGCAGAATGACTTCGCTATCCTGCTCCGAAGCCATGAGCTCCGAGAATGTTACAGCGAGCGCCTCGGCAATCCTTGCGAGCACGGTCGTAGACGGCGTCGCTTCCCCGCGCTCGATCTTTGAAATCATCGACTTACTGACACCGGATAAGCTGCTCAAAGCCTCGATGGAGTGACCCCCGCTCTTTCTGAGCGCCCGAAGCCTCTTGCCAAGCTGTTCCAGCCTCACCGCCCTGGGCCACAGAAGCGGAACAACGTTACCTGTTAAGTGAACGGTTGGATGGCCTTCGTGTGAATGACGCTTCTTCTGTTTTGGCAACCGGTCCATTGGGGCAGCCTTTCGTTCAGCTTTTGTCCGGCCTTGCGCGAATGCTTTGGCATGGCACTTGCAGACAGGATAGTGGAAAAAATTCCACGAAGGTAGATACATCAATGTCCGTTCAAACCGCGATCGCTCTTGAAACTGATATGCCCCATGAAACTGGCCTGAAAGCGGCCCTGTGGGCAAGCGTTCTTGGCACAATGGTGGAATGGTATGACTTCCTGATTTACGGGACAGCTGCAGCCCTTGTCTTCAACAAGCTTTTTTTCCCGACCTTTGACCCGTTGTCGGGCACGCTCGCGGCCTTTGCATCCTATGCCGTGGGATTCGCGGCGCGGCCCTTGGGCGGGGCGATTTTCGGTCACTTTGGCGATAGGATAGGCCGGAAGGCGATTTTGATCGCTACGCTCATCGTTATGGGCCTTGGCACATTCCTCATCGGCTGTCTGCCTACCTACGCAGAGATCGGCATTTGGGCTCCCATCGCGCTCGTGACCTTGCGGCTTTTGCAAGGAATCGGCATCGGCGGAGAATGGGGAGGCGCCGTTCTGATGGTCGTCGAGAACGCCCCAAATGGCCGGCGCGGCTATTACGGCAGCCTGGTTCAGGTTGGATTCCCGCTTGGTATTGCAGCGTCGACGGGAGTCTTTCTCCTAATTTCCCAAATGCCCGAAGCGCAATTCCTGTCCTGGGGCTGGAGGCTGCCCTTCCTCATAAGCATTGTGCTTGTCGGAGTGGGTCTCTTCATTCGTCTACGCCTGACTGAGACGGTCGCATTCAAAAGGGTGCAAGACGGAGGATCGGTCTACAAGGCGCCTGTGATCGAGGTCATTAAGCACAACCCACGGCCGTTTCTTATCGCAGTCGGCATCAAGATTTCGGAAGTTGCTTGGGTCTACGTCCTGATCGTTTTCAGCGTGTTCTATTGCACGACAAAGCTTGGCTTGCCGAAAGCCCTTATCCTCGACAGCATCGTCGCGGGCGCGCTTCTTGAACTTGTCACGATTCCCCTGTTCGGCGTGCTTTCGGATAAGTTCGGCCGGAAGGCGCTCTATTATTTTGGCATCGCCGCCTCGTTTGCCGCTGCCTTTCCGGTTTTCTCGCTGCTCCAGACGAAGGACCCGCCAACAATCATTCTGACTATAGCGATTGCGCTGAGCCTGACGCACGGGACCATGTTCGGACCGCAGGCGGCGTATATGACCGAGCTTTTTGGCACGCGCGTCCGCTATAGCGGTGCTTCCCTTGGCTGCCAGATCGCGGCAGCCATCTCGGGCGGCTTCGCGCCGATGATAGCAACGGGGCTGCTCGCAGCAACAGGCAACACCTACTTGATCTCGATCTACCTGATCGTGCTTGGGATCATTACGCTGATTGCTGTTGTTGCTTCGCACGAAACCGCCGAGACGGACATCACCACTCATTAGTGATGGGCTGGTGCGGGAAAATTCCTTGCGCAGGGCTGACCACTATAGTGGAATAATGTGCAGTTTAGTGTCCGTGGAGTAACCCATGCCTTGGTCTGGGACATTGGAGTTTATTCATATCGCGCCAGCCGCCTCCTATGAGATGGAGGAACTGAAGGAGGCCCGGCTTATTGCCGGGCGCGGCATCGAAGGCGATCGCTATTACTATGGCACCGGCACTTATTCGCCGAAGCCAGACGCCAGGGAAGTGACGCTCATCGAGATCGAGGCGCTGGAAGCGCTCGCCAGGAATGACCCGCCTATCCAAGACGCGCCCCTTATTGTCGGGCCGGCCGATCATCGTCGCAACCTGACAACGCGGGGCGTGCCGCTCAATCATCTAGTGGGCAAGCGCTTTCGGGTCGGAGACACTGTCTTGAAAGGGGCGCGGCTGAATTTCCCTTGCAAATATCTCGAAGAGCTTCTGGGCCTGCCTGTTTATCTGCCGTTCTATAACAGGTCGGGCCTCAACTGCGTCATCGAACAAGGCGGCACCATCCGGCAGGGTGACGTGATCGAGCCGGTAGACCCATGACGGCCCGCATTATCATGAAAATGCGCGTGACCGCCACGCGCGACGAGGGTGGCGGTGTCAAGACGTTGACGCTGAAGCATCCTCTGCGGGATGCATTGCCTGAATGGAGCGCGGGGGCGCACGTTGATCTTCGCCTGCCCGGCGGAAAGATTCGCCAGTATTCGCTTTGTGGCGATGCGGCGGACCGCAGCCAATATAGGATTGCCGTCAAATTGGAAGATAGCGGCCGAGGGGGCTCCAAATGGGTGCATGAGAACCTGCATCCGGGGGTGGAAGCGCATGTTTCCGCGCCGCGCTGTAATTTCCGGCTGCACCCGCAAGCGTCGCGTCAGATTTTTGTTGCGGGCGGGATAGGCATCACGCCCTTCTTGGCAATGGTACGTGAGGCAAAAGCCCAAGGGACGCCCTTCGAGCTCTTCTACTGTTCCCGCTTTGCGGGACCGCCTTTTGCGGAAGAGCTGCGAGAGGTATGCGCGGAGCGCGTGAGGTTTTATTGTTCTTCCGGTCTGGAAAGGCGCCGTTTCGATCCCACCACGGATATGCCCAAGCCCTCTTCCGGTACACATCTTTACTGCTGCGGACCGGACCGTCTCACGGCAGCGGTACGTGAGGCGACCGCTCATTGGCCGCAGGACCAAGTGCATTTCGAGGCTTTTCAGCCTTTATCCGATGAAAACTTTGTACCGGAACCGTTCGATGTCAAAATCGCATCGACAGGGCGGACTTTCCGCGTCCCAGCCAGTAAGTCGGCGCTGGAAGTGCTGAAGGAAGCAGGGTTCGTCCTTCCCTCTTCGTGCGAGCTAGGAGTTTGTGGAAGCTGCGAATGCGGCTACCGCGACGGCACCGTCATCCATCGCGACGTCGTGCTACCCGTGAGTGCGCGCCAGGACCGGCTGATGCTCTGCGTATCCCGTGCTCGCGTCCAGGTCACCCTCGATCTTTGATGACGAACGCCCTTGCGGGCCTCACCTCTTCGCACTGGAAGTCAAGACTTCCGGATTGACGATATTGATCGGTTTGCCGTCGGCATAGGCATTGATCTGATCGAATATGTCGCTGAACTGAAGCTCGTAATCTTCGTATGTGACATAGCCGAGATGCGGGGTGCAGATGACGTTAGGCATTTTCAGCAGCGGATAATCGGGATCGCGCACCGGTTCCTGTTCGTACACATCGAGAGCGGCGATTCCCGGCCGGCCCTTGCGCAAAGCTTCCACGAGAGCGCTAGGCGCTATGAGACCTGCGCGGCTGGTGTTCACGATCAGCGCATCCGGCTTCATCCTGACGAGATCGTCAGCCGAGACGATTCCACGTGTCGCATCGACGAGGCGCATATGTAAGGTGACGATATCGGCAGTCTCAAAGAAAGCAGCCTTGCCGGAAGCCGCAATGTGGCCATCGGCTTGTGCCCGGAGCCGCGAGTCTTCCCGCGCCCAAACGAGCACGGTCATGCCGAATGCTCTGCCGCAGTTCGCAACGGCGCTTCCGATCCGGCCATAGCCGAAAATGCCCAGGGTTTTGCCGCGAAGGCCCCGGCCGACCGCAGTCTGCCAACGTCCGGCCTTCATCGCTTCAACTTGCTGAGGGATCTGCCGCATCCCGGCGATGATCAAGCCCATTGTCAATTCCACGGTCGGGTAGGACGGGCCGCCCGCATGCATGTTCGACGCCACCACAATGCCGAGCCTTGTGCAGGCCGCAACGTCGAGATGCGGATAGGCGCCGCGCTGGCTGATGAGTTTGAGTTTGGGCAGGCGCTCAAGGAGCGAAGCGCGGATGTGAGTGCGTTCGCGAATGAGAACAAGGGCCTCAGTACCTTCCAGGCGCTCGCTTAGCGCAGCGTCGTCCTGGACATTATCATTCCAGATTTTAACCTGATGGCCTTCCAGTTTCTTGAAGGAGGAGAGTGACCTTACCGTATCGGTATAATCATCAAGAATTGTGACTCGCATAAGCGCCCTCTCGCCGCTGCAGAATAACGATAGCTACTAGAGTAGTAGCGAAAGCGGGTCAGTGGCAACAGTGTGAGGCAGGTCTTCGCGTGTGGTTTCCGCCGCTGCCGGAAACGCAAATTCTAAAACGGCGGGCTTAATCGCTTCGGGGAACCCGGGGACTTCCAACCGTCAATTCAGCGGCCGTTTTAGCGGGTGGGGGAATCTCTCTTGCCACACGGAAGCCGAGCGCTGGGGAGCGGGCGTCGGCGAATTCCCTCGCCCTTGCCGTCACTTTCCTACCGCCGAACTCTATTTTGCCTGATACTCCGCGCACAACCCTGTAAGCGCAATCCCCTCCGCTATTGGATAGCCAGGCCGAGCCGTCGGCAGGGGCGTCATTGTAATCGCGGTGCCAGCAATCCTCCACCCACTCAGAGAGGCCGCCGGGCATACCGTGAAGCCCCCAGGCATTCGGCTTGGAAGGGCCAAGCCCGCGCAAGCCCGAACCGATGCGTAGCGCCCCGGCGTTTGTCCTGTTCTCGGTATCGGAGCCGAAGGTTCGGCTCGCGTCAGCGATGCGAAAACCGGGAGCACGCGCGGCGTATTCCCACTCGGCTTCGGTCAGGAGACGGTAACGCCGGCCGGTGGTTTGAGAAAGCCATTCCACATAATCTTTGGCATCGAACCAGGAGACCCTCGTGGCAGAGATATGCCGCCCAATCGCGAGAAATGACGAAAGGGTGGGCCGGCAAGCGCCTGCGTCAACGCAAGCGCGCCAATTCTCGGCGGAGACCCAGAACTTTGAAACGGCCAAGGCTTTGTGCAAGGAGACCTTGTGAGCGGGCGCTTCTTCTGCGCGAAAGCCCTCGTTCTCCGGCCGCGTGCCAATAAATGCCTGCCCAGCCGGTACCACGACCATTTCCGGGCACTCTTCGCAGTCGGCGAAGCTTTCGGAGAGGCCATTGCCGGGCCTCAGCTTCAGCGTCGTCTGCTTGTATTTCGGGCCGGCCGCAAACTCGATCATTTGATCGGCCGCTGACGCCCGGGCACTCTTCTCCTGCGCGGTCGCCCGCTTGCGCTCTTCTTTCAGCGCCTCAATGCGCTTGAGGATGAGATCCCTGGTTTCCGGGCTCTCGGCGCGTGCCGCTGCCACGGTAAGGTCGTTAATATCATTGCTGGAATTCACAAGTGCAACAAGATGATAAGAAGCATTCCCGCCATCGGCACTTAGCGAACGTTCCAAGGTCTGGACTGCATCGGCAAATGACGGACGCGCTCCAGCAGGAGCTTTGTTGAAAGCTGACGTCTGCGAAACTTCAGACGAGACGGCTCGCTTTGAGCCGGTTGAGTCAGCGGCATCAGCCTGATCAGCCGCCGTGGCGGTGGGGAACACGTCATGAGCTGTCGCATGCGCCGTCTGAGATGACTGCACCGGCACCATGATCCGGTTTGATGCGCTTGACTCTGTCTCTGCGGCGCCATTGGTTTCTGCCGCTGACGGGTTCTCTGTTGAATCATGCGTCGGCTGCGCGGAACCGGTTAGGGGATTGGCCACTGATTTTCTGGTCTGCAGCGATTCCTGATTCTTCGGTGCTCCCGCTCCCGGGTTCATGCGGTCGAGATAGATTTTGCCGCCGAGTAACGCTACCGCGAAAACAAGGCCGATTCCAAGTCCAGCAGCAAAAGAGCGGGGCGAGCGGTTGCGGCCACCGCCGGAAGCGAGCTGCCGCATACTGTTGAGCTCTACGTCGTAGGCTTTGCGGCGACTTGGGTCTTTGAGCGTTTCGTAGGCTTCGGTCAGAAGCGAGAATTCATAGGCAGCATCCGGGTTGGCGCCAACGCCCTGGCTGTCGGGATGGAGCTCTTTCGCAAGAGTGCGGAAGGCACGCCTGACTTCTGCCTCCGGCGCGTTTCTTGGGACGCCTAGTATCGTGTAGTAATCTCTAATTTCGTACATGGCTGGCGCCCACCCGCCGCAGCAATTGCGGATCGCGCGACGATATTAGGCAACGATGCGGCAGTATTGCGGCATTATGCGGCGGCCCTTTAGCAGGGGTGAAAGCGGCTTCAGGCACTTGGCGTTGCGGCAAACTTGTGCAACTGTCCCTGCCAGACTCTACAACGCCGCCAACATTGGAGTAAGCGTTCTATGCAGATCGACATGACCGACGCTAATGAGAACATGGATATGCCAGCCCATGAAAGGACATACGGAAACTTTGTCAGCTTCGTGAAATATTCGGTCGCTTTCATCGTACTGCTGATGATCGGTATGGCAATTTTTCTGACTTGAACCCTCCTTTGTTGGAAGGCTTATGATTACGATCTCCGCAACCCGGGAAGAGGAAGGCGAGCCGCGGGTCGCCCTTACCCCTGAAACGGCAAAGAAATTTAGAAGCATAGGGGCCCGCATTTTATTTGAGGCCGGCGCTGGAGAGCTTTCTTTCTTTCCGGATGCGCTGTTCAAGGAAGCAGGCGCGATTGTGGTACCGAGTGCGGCGGAAGCGCTCGCGGAGGCCGATATCGTTTTGAAGGTCGGACGGCCTTCAAAGCAGGAACTCGGCGCCTTGAAGCGCGGCGTCGTCGTTGCCGGGATGTTAGACCCTTTTGGTCCGAGAGTGGGACTGCAGTCATTGGCCGAAACTGGGGTTTCGGCTTTCTCCATGGAATTCATGCCGCGCATCACACGCGCGCAGTCGATGGATGTTCTTTCCTCGCAGTCGAACCTTGCAGGCTACAAGGCCGTAGTGGATGCCGCGGCTCATTTTGCGCGAGCCTTTCCGATGATGATGACGGCAGCCGGGACGGTGCCCGCAGCTCGTGTCTTTGTCATGGGTGCGGGCGTGGCCGGATTGCAAGCCGTCGCAACGGCGCGGCGATTAGGCGCGGTCGTTTCCGCGACCGACGTCCGTCCTGCCGCGAAGGAGCAAGTGCAAAGCCTTGGGGCAAAGTTCATTGCGGTCGAGGACGAAGAGTTCAAACAAGCCGAAGCGGCTGGCGGCTATGCGAAGGAAATGTCGCCTGAATACCAGAAAAAGCAGGCCGAACTTGTCGCAAACCACATAGCCGGACAAGACATTGTTATCACGACCGCACTCATTCCAGGCCGCCCAGCCCCAAGGCTCGTGACCCGCGCCATGGTAGAGAGCATGAAGCCCGGTTCCATTATTGTGGACCTCGCCGCCGAGCGTGGGGGGAATGTTGAGGGGACAAAGCCCGGCGAGGTCGCTCGGCATGGCGGCGTGACCATCATGGGCTTCACCAACATGGCAGGCCGTATTCCGGGAAATGCATCAAGCTTGTACGCCAGAAATCTTTACGCCTTCATCGAGCCCATGGTGGATCGCAAGGAAAATAAGCTGGCCATCAAATGGGATGACGAAATTATCGCGGGCACTTTGATTGCCAAAGACGGTCAGATCGTACATCCCCGCCTGAAGGGAAGCAGCTCATGATGAACCGGCGTTACCCATCCGCGCGAGCGGCATTTGCAGCCTTCTTGGTGACCTTCCTTAGCCCCGCGCTTGCATTCGCCGCGGCGGAGGACGCCCATGCAGTCAACCCCTTCGTTTTTGAATTCTCGATTTTCGTACTCGCGATTTTCGTAGGCTATTACGTCGTGTGGAGCGTAACGCCCGCTCTGCACACGCCCCTGATGTCGGTCACGAACGCTATCTCATCGGTCATCGTCGTTGGTGCGCTGCTTGCCGTTTCCGTCGAGGCGGCTGACCGCTTGAGCGGCGACGTCAGCATTGTTGCCAAGGCTTTTGGTTTTCTGGCCTTGATCATGGCCTCGATCAATATTTTCGGCGGCTTTCTGGTCACGAGCCGGATGCTCTCGATGTACAAGAAAAAAGAAAAGAAGGTGGAGCGCTCATGAGCCCCAACCTCGCCGCTCTGCTTTACCTCGCAGCTGGCGTCCTATTCATTCTGGCTCTGCGTGGCCTCTCGTCGCCGGAAAGCTCGCGCCGGGGCAATGCTCTCGGCATGGTCGGCATGGCTATTGCTATTGGCACCACGCTTGGCGTGGCCCGGCCTGTCACTGCCGCTAGTTGGGCTCTGATCGCCGTTGGGATCGCCATTGGCGGATTTACAGGAGCTTTTATCGCACGCCGGATCGCGATGACCGCGATGCCGCAACTGGTGGCGGCTTTTCATAGCCTCGTGGGTCTGGCCGCCGTCTTTGTCGCCGCTGCCGCTCTGAACGCGCCGCAGGCATTCGGCATCGGCGAACCGGGGGCGATCTTCACCCAAAGCTTGATTGAAATGTCGATAGGCGTGGCCATCGGCGCTATCACCTTCTCGGGCTCAATCATCGCCTTCGCGAAGCTCGACGGGCGCATGTCCGGAAAGCCGATCCTGCTGCCGGCCCGTCATCTCATCAACATCGCTCTGGCGGCCGGGCTTGTTGCGTTGATTTTCTTCTTTGTCGAGACGGGCGCTCAGCCCCTGTTCTGGGCGATCGCGGTATCGTCCTTCGTTTTCGGTATCCTTCTCATTATCCCGATTGGCGGCGCGGACATGCCCGTCGTCATATCCATGTTGAACTCATATTCCGGATGGGCGGCGGCCGGTATCGGGTTCACGCTCTCGAACACCGCGCTGATCATTACCGGCGCACTCGTGGGGTCTTCAGGCGCCATACTGTCGTACATCATGTGCAAGGGCATGAACCGGTCGTTCATCTCTGTCATTCTCGGCGGCTTCGGCGGCGAAACGGCGGCGGCAGCCGAGCATGAGCAGCGGCCCGTAAAGCAGGGTTCGGCAGACGATGCGGCCTTCATTCTCAAGAATTCATCGAAAGTCATCATTGTGCCGGGTTACGGCATGGCGGTAGCACAAGCCCAGCATGCGCTGCGTGAGATGGCAGACAAGCTCAAGGCCGCTGGCGTAGACGTTTCTTATGCCATTCATCCAGTCGCAGGACGCATGCCCGGCCATATGAATGTGCTCCTCGCAGAAGCCAACGTTCCCTATGACGAGGTTTTCGAACTTGAGGATATCAACAACGCCTTCAGCCAGGCTGATGTCGCATTCGTCATCGGCGCCAATGACGTCACCAACCCGGCGGCGAAAGAAGACCCGAGTTCGCCCATTTATGGCATGCCGGTGCTGGAGGTTTGGAAGGCGGGGACCGTGATGTTCATCAAGCGTTCGCTTGCCTCCGGCTATGCCGGCATCGACAACACACTATTCTATCGCGATAACACCATGATGCTCTTCGGCGACGCGAAGAAAATGACGGAAGAGATCGTGAAGGCGATGTAGCGGAGGCCCGCTGTTGCTTCCAGGTTGGGCGTAGGTGCAAATCGAACACGGAACTTTAAGGAAGCGTTAAACGTTCTTGTCATCGAGATCTGCTTTGTCTAGGTTCAGCTCGCTTGGCGTTCGCATTGACGTGTAACCTTTGGGGGTTTCTATGAAGCTCGGTTATTTGCTTTGGGTGCTCGCAGTCATCATCGCAGTTTTAGTAGGGCTTTCTAGGTTTGCCGGAATCAACGTTCCGCAAGTTACGGAGGTACTGATGCGGGATAGCACGCTATCCCTATTCGTTGCGCTTGCCTTGGCTGTGGTCGCAAAGGTCGCCTAGCGGCGGCACGCACATCTGTCACCCGATTTGTGAATGGCCGGCGTTGCCAACGCTATTGGCAAAGGCGGCCTTTCATTTCATTAATGTGATAGAGACCTCTATGACGTCTCTCCCCGATCCCAAAGGAGAAGCGGCATGGATGGCAGCCTTTTAATTCAGCTCGTTATTTTCTAGGCGTCGCAGCCTTCGCCGCGCCCATTGCCCGCGCACTGGGCCTCGGCTCGATCCTCGGCTATCTGCTCGCCGGGGCCTTCATTGGTCCCTATGGTGCAGGCAAATTTTTCGGCTATTCGCTTTACGATCCCGAAGAGCTTCGGCACGTCGCCGAGCTGGGCGTCGCGATGTTCTTGTTCCTGATCGGTCTCGAGCTTCGTCCCAAACGTCTCTGGAAGATGCGGGCTGCGGTTTTTGGAGCCAGCTCGGTTCAGCTATTCATCAGTGGCGTTGCCCTTGTCGCGTTGATCTATTGGCTGGACCCGCATTCCGGTTACTCATTTCCGCAAGCGCTGCTGATCGGACTGGCGCTTGCGTTATCATCCACCGCTTTCGCCCTTCAAATCCTGGAAGAGAAAGGTGAGCTGACAGCCCGCCACGGCCCTCTTGCCTTTTCAATCCTGTTGTTCCAGGACCTCGCCGCCATTCCGCTCATCGCCATTGTGCCGTTGGTCGCTACGAATGTTGGCACGAGCCCCGTCATTACGTTCGCGGGAGCGCTCAAGATGCTGGCGGCGGTGGGCTTGATCTTGGTTGTTGGTCAATTCGTTCTCGACCGGCTTTACCGGCTTCTCGCTTCAACGCAGGTGCGGGAGGCGATGACGGCGGCGGCGCTGCTGACCGTGGCGGCGGTCTCGCTTCTCATCACGGAAATTGGCCTGTCGGCTTCCCTTGGAGCCTTTCTCGCCGGCGTGCTGCTCGCGGACTCTTCGTTCCGCCATCAGCTCGAAGCCGACATCGAGCCATTCGAAATGCTGCTGCTGGCCCTCTTCTTCACCTCGATCGGCATGGGGCTCAATTATGAGGCCTTGTTCCACCAGCCTGGAGTTATCGCGGCTGGCGTTGGCGGTGTTGTCGCGGTTAAGGCCGCTATTCTCTACGCCATTGGGCGGTGGCAGCGGCTTGGCCGTGGTGCCTCAGTCAGATTTGCGATCGTGACCTCACAATGCGGCGAATTCGCCTTCGTTGTGTTTGCAAGTGCTCAGCAGGGCGGCATCTTGACTCCGGAAGACGCTTCGACCCTTGGCATAATTGTAACTCTCTCGATGGCAACGACGCCGATTCTGCTCAGCCTCGATGGCTTTATCCGCAAGCGCCTCCCAGCGCGCGAGCCAGCCTACGACAAGCTTCCCACGAAAGACAATCATGTCGTCATTGCCGGCTTCGGACGCGTCGGGCAAGTGGTTGCCCGTATCCTCACCGCTAAGGGCATCCCATTTACCGCGCTCGATGACGATCCCGATCAGGTTCATCTCGTAAACCAATTCGGCAATAAGAGCTTTTTCGGTGATGTGAGCCGGCTGACGATCTTGGAGGCGGCGGAAACCAGCAAGGCCCGCGCTTTTGTGTTGGCCATCGACGACGTGGATAAGTCCCTGAAAACCGCTCAACTCCTAAGAACGTACTTTCCGCAAGTGCCGATTTACGCCCGCGCACGAAACAGGCGTCATGTGCATCAGTTGATGGATCTTGGTGTCGAAATATCGAACGCGAGACTTTCCTGTCATCGCTTGAGCTCACACGGGATGTTTTGCGCGGATTGGGCCTGCCCGAAGGGGAAGTCCGTTTCACGGTCGACACCTTCAAAGAGCATGACGAAAGACGCCTCTATCAAGATAACGCCCACTATACCGATGTGCAGAAGCTTGCCGCTCGTGCGATGCAGCGTTCGGAGGAATTGGCGCAGATCCTCGCTCAGGATTGGGAGGCAGCACTTGCCGAGAAAACCAAACGCCAAGAAGAGAAGAGGAAGGCGGATGGGAAGTCCGGGGTGGCCGTTTCCACGAAGCCATCTGCCGTGCCTGCCCCGAAGGATGCTTTACGCAAGACAGGTTAAGCCGCCACTCGCTCTCTTCCTCGATTGGTGATGATCAAGCCGCTGACCATTTTTTTGGCTTTTCTTCGCCTCGGGTGCACCAGCTTTGGGGGACCCATCGCGCATCTTGGCTATTTCCGAGCGGAGTTCGTCAATCGCCGCAATTGGCTCACTGACGAAGCCTATGCCGATATCGTGGCCCTTTCCCAATTCGTGCCGGGACCGGCAAGCTCCCAGACCGGATTTGCGATCGGCCTCTTGCGCGGCGGACTTCCAGGCGGCATCGCCGCCTGGATAGGCTTCACCTTGCCATCTGCCATCCTCATGGTTCTCGCAGCTTATGGACTCCAATATGCCGCGGGCGGGTTTGCGCAAGGCGTCATCCATGGACTGAAGCTGCTCGCCGTGGCCGTCGTGGCGCAGGCAGTCTGGAGCATGGGACG
>JBAUNL010000310.1:0-8432 GCA_049579205.1 Rhodomicrobium sp.
TAGAGCGGAGAGAACCTTGTTTCGGCTAGGAATGATCCCATGGCCATCAGCCAGTCCGAGGCGCTTTTTGAAGGTGGCATCATGCAAAGACCGTTGACCTCCACCCCGCGATAAGAGAACAGCATCATAAGCAGACTCTTCGCAATGGCAACGGGCCCTCGTCCTGGTGGTTCTCACATCGGGGTTCCGAATTTCTCAAGTAGGCCGGGCTGTCATTTGTCGCACTTGCAAAAGCTCCTTCCGCTTTGTAGGGATGAGCGGGACTCGCTGAATCCGCTCGTAAAATTGGCGATCATGACCCGAAGCCGACCTTTTGTCACGAATGCCGGGGTTGGGTAGGGAAGCGGAAGTGGCAGTTTAGGCGAGGTCAGCGCGGTTGAACCTGTTGTTAACGTCTGGAAGAACACAACAGCAGTTGACAGCACTTACCTTTCGTTTCTAGCGTTTCGGCCGATTCACTCACGCATTTCCTTTTAAGAATAGGAAGTTTGTTTCCTTGAATGGGCAACATTGACGCTCAGCACCTAAGTCCTGTTTTGGGGGGAATTGCGCCATGTGTTCGAGAGAGCGGGATGAATCGTAAGACGCGTATCGCAGTTATCGGCGCGGGCCTTGGCGGCCTTTCCGTGGCGGGATTTCTGGAGCGTGAGGGCTTCGATGTTACCGTCTACGAGCAAGCCCAGTCCTTTTCCCGGATCGGAGCTGGCATAATACTCAGCGCCAACGCCATGAAGGCCCTTCGCCGGCTCGGTATTGAGCGCAGTCTCGTCCACACGGGTATCAAGCCGGATTGCTATATCAGCCGTGCCTGGGACAGCGGCGACACCCTCTATGAGATCTGGTTCGATGCTGCCAGCGAAGAGCGATTTGGTGGCCCTTACATCAACATCCACCGTGGCGATCTGCACGCAGTCTTGGAACAGGCAGTTACTCAAAAAAAGATAGCGTTCAATCATCGGTTAGCCGGTCTCGACGAGAAGAACGGCGCTGTGCGCCTTACCTTTGAAAATGGAGTTAGTGTAGAAGCCGATATCGTTATCGGCGCCGACGGTATCCGCTCCAAAGTTCGCGAACTTTTGCTCGGTTACGAAGAACCGCGCTTCGCTGGGGCGGTTGCATTCAGGGCGCTCTTTCCAACAGAGCGGCTAGGCGGATTCAATATTCCCGACTGCACCAAATGGTGGGGTGCGGACCGCCATATTCTATCTTATTTCATCACAAGCAGGCGTGACGAGGTCTATGCCATCGGTGTGGTTCCCGCATCTCGATGGGATGATGAAGTAGCGTGGCTGCCATCTTCGCGCGACGAGTTTCTGGAAGCATTCGTTCATTTTCACACCGGCCTGCGGCGCGTCGTGGAGGCAGTGCTGGAGGTGAGCGTATGGCCAATCTACGATCGCGCACGTAACGACACTTGGAGCGGAGGCCGGATTGCGCTTCTGGGCGACGCTTGCCATCCCATGCGGCCTTACATGGCGGCTGGGGGCGCGATGGCAGTCGAAGATAGCGCTATAATGAGCCGCTGCCTTTCGATGGCTGGCGATCACGCTGAGGCATTTAGCTGGTATGAGGCGACACGCATTCCACGCGTTAGCGAAGTCCAGCGTATTTCGATTGAGAATAGCTGGATGCGCGGACCAACCGATACGGACTGGTTCTATCGTTACGACCCTTGTACGGCGCCGCTTTCCCAATCATCCTGATCTACTGAAGAGCACTGGTCAGTGCGCAACTGGGCTTTGGCCTTAAACGTGTGTTTTGTTTAGCGAAAGAAAACGAATGGCCAGGACCTTAAAACCAAAGCCTGATCCCATGATCCAGCGCGATCTTGTTGGCTACGGCGAGTTCCCCCCCAAGCCGATGTGGCCTGCGGACTCCTTAATCGCAGTGAACTTCAATCTCAATATCGAAGGGGGCGGGGAAGCTACGCTCGCGAACGGGGACACGGTTTCAGAGGGCATGCTCAACGATATTGGTGTACCTCAAAAGCTTGGCCGTCGCGACCCGCTTGTAGAGTCAGTCTTCGAATATGGAAGCCGCCGCGGCGCCTGGCGCTTGCTTGATATCTTTCGGGATTGCTCGGTCAAAGTGAGCATTCTTGGTGTTGCGCGCGCGCTAGAGCAAAATCCGGAACTCGCCCGGGCTTGTGTTGAGAGAGGACATGAGATCGTCAGCCATGGTTATCGCTGGATCGATTATGGAGAAGTTCCCGAGGATGTCGAACGCGAGCATATTCGGCTCGCGGTTGACATTCTAACGAAATGTACCGGCAAGCGACCGGCCGGATGGATGACGGGGCGGCCTGGCCCCAATACCCGACGGCTGCTTGTTGAGGCGGGGGGGTTCCTCTACGACCGCGACTCGCTCGCCGATGAGCTGCCTTATTGGTTATATTTCGAAAAAGGACCGCACCTTGTCATTCCCTATTCCTATGAGGCGAATGACAATCGATTCAATGAGAACAGCGGCTTCTCGACAGGCGATGATTTCTTCACCTACATGCGTGATGCCTTCGACGTTCTCTATCGTGAAGGAAAGAATGGCTCACCGAAGTTACTCTCAATCGGGCTGCACGATAGGCTCATTGGACGGCCCGGACGCTGCACGGGGCTGATCAGATTGCTCGAGCATATGCGAAAGTTCGACAGGGTCTGGTTCTGCAGTGGACTCGATATCGCCGAACATTGGCATACACATTTTCCGCCGGTGATATCTTGATGCTGCATTTATCCATTGAATAGAGCATCCGAAGAAGTTACGCGGCCAAAAATTTGCAACGTCTCGAGACTGGCGTCGTGCAGTTTGCGGCTGAAACCTGAGACACAGTCGGAAAGAACCGCAAAGCGGAAATCGCGATGAAAGGCGTCGCGCGCCGTAGCCTCCACGCACATGTTCGTTATGACGCCAGCAAGAAGGATCGTTTCCGCGCCAACTCCGCGAAGCAAGGCGTCGAGCGCCGTGTTGTGGAAGCCGCTGTACCGCGTCTTTTCGATGATGTAGTCGGGAGAAGGCATGTCCGAAAGCAGCTCTGCTCCCCAAGTGCCGCGTCTTAGACCCTCCTTGCGCAGAAAGGGGCGCGATTGCTCTACAATGAGCCCGGCATCGATCGGATATCCCCGGGCATCTGTATTCCAAGCCATCCGAAGATATATGACTGGGACACTCCGTTCTTTACAATCGTGTACCAGGGCAACGGTGGCCGCCAAGACTTTATCCATTTCGAAGCATGTCAAGCCGTGACGTGGATAAGCTCCACGCTCATGGCAGTAGTCGTTCTGCATGTCGACGACAACCAGAGCCTCTTTTTGCCTCTTCGAGTTGTCTGCCATCTTTTCACTCTCTCGCTTAACACGGAAAGTTCGGACGATACGTCAAGCGCGCTTCAAGTCTACCAATAGCGTAGTAGCCACACGTCTCTGCGGAGCTAACCTGCGCGCCGCAGTTCGCTGCTGGCTTCCAGCCTGCCGATAACCTCTTGGGAGGATAAAACGTCGCCGAAGTACTCAAAGAAGTTATCCAATGCGGCTTTATGGGCTTCAGGACTCGATCCGGCGTTGCAGTCAGAGACCATGATCGTGCGGAAATTCCGCATCATGGCATCCTGCGCCGAGGCCTGGCAGCAGACGTTTGTGTAAGTACCCGCGATGAGCACGTATTCAATGCCGTGATCTTTGAGATGAGCTTCTAGGCCGGATGAACCTTGAATGAAGGCCGAATAGAGTTTCTTAACGATGCGTGTGTCTTCCGGCCGGGCATCGAGCGTCGGCCAAAGCTGATATCCCTCCGCACCGAGCTCCATCGCGCCGAGTCGCGCCTCAGCTTTCTGAGGCAAAAGGAGCTCGTGGCGGACAGACCAATCCTCGCGCGTGCCTGTTGTCGTGTTCTGAATCCAAATGACATGCCCGCCACGCTCCCGCATTGCGTTCGCCAAGTGATTGATCGCAGGAACAATGTCGCGCGCCGATTCTGCTTCGCCTTGGGAGCTTGGGGCAACAAAATAGATCTGCATATCAATGATGACCAGCGCGGTGCGATCGGCTGGGATAACGTCCCAGGGATGCGCCTTACCCCGCTCTGACGCAGCTTTCGCGAGTGAGTCCTCAGATATAATGTAGCCAGCCATTGAACCCCTCAGGTCCTTCTGGCCGCATCAGTAAAGCGAGCTTTCAGAAGGCCACCATCCAACCTTAACATTACGCAGCTGGATTGCATTTTGGTCAAGTACTTTCATCCCAAGAAAACAGGCTCACCTCGGGGCAGAGCTCACAATGTAGGTGGAGTGTTGACCCAAACGATTTCCGCCACCGTGTTTCCTGGGTTGGTTACCTCGTGAGGCCGCGTTGAGGAAAAAAAGAACGCATCCCCCGCCTGAAGCGAATAAGTATCACCGTCCACTGTCAGGGCGATGTCTCCGGAAAGGACATAGCCCACCTCATCGCCCTCATGTTGGCGCATGCCATCGCTTCGGGCCCCCGGCTGAACGCGGAACAAGGTCGCTTGGAGAGCTGATTCAGCGCCGAACGGGATTAGCAACTCTGTTTCAACCCCGTCGACTCCGGTCCCGTTAAGACTTAATCGGCTGAGGATCGGCCGCTGCCCTTTGCGCATAACTACGCCCCGAGATGCGACGTGATCGCCTAATAATGTGGCAATCGTCATCCCGAGCCCCTTCGCTAGCCGATGCAATGTGTTGAGTGACGGTGTCGCCTTATTATTCTCGATTTTGGAAATCAGGCTCTCGGAGCAGTTCGATACCGTGGCAAGATCGGCCAGCCGCATGCCTTTTGCCAACCGTGCATATTTAATCTTGAGACCGAGGCGGAGTTCGTCTTCCGATGAAGCAACATCTGAACTGTGACTGTTCGCTGACATTGACGTGCTCATCCCGCGCCTCCTGCTATCGGGCTTGGTCCCGTTATTCAATCGCTGCCTCTAAAGTCCTCATATGACCTCCCCGAATGCACAGATGACGTTTAATGCCTTCGCCAACTGCCTGCTGCTTTAGTAGGCACAACGTCGCATGTTAAATCGCTTGCATCATATGCAATATGCTCTCAAATTTGAAGAGAGGATTGAACAGCCAACGTTCAGAACAGCAGCGCGTGGGTTAATGTATGGCACACAACTTGCTTCAAATGCATGAGGTTGCAGGGGTGGCTATTATTCAAGCGCGCCAAGCGCTCGCCGATAGCTAGCCGCTAGAAATAGAACCAATTCATCACTGCCTGCCGTCGAAGGGAGTACCCGCTGTGAGACCAAATACTTGGATTATAGCCATCGCCTCAGTGGTGGCCGGTTCGTTTATGGCATCCCCAACAATGGCAGAAGAACCACTCAAGGTCGCCTTCATTGAGTTTTCTCAGGTGTCGGGAGCGTCTTGGGTCCGTGCGAATGCGGAAGCGACAAAATACCTCCAGGAGCACGTCCCCGGCCTGGAAATCACCAGAGTGGAGTCCGTACCAGATGGCCCTGGTGTCGTGCCCGTCATCAACAGTTTGATTGCAAAGGGCAACAAGGTCATTTTCGCCAATAGCTACGGCTACGGGACCTTCGTCCCTGACATCGCGAAGAAGCATCCAGACGTGGATTTCGTCGTCCAGATGGCCAACCCGAAAGGTCCTAAGAACGTCGCGTCTTATTACGGGAAGCTCGAAGAAGTGCGCTACCTCGAAGGCGTTTTAGCGGGCAAGATGACCAAGACGAATATCATTGGATTTTCCGGTGCTTTTCCATATCCAGCCGTCGTATCCGGGGCCAACGCATTCGCTCTTGGTGTCAGATCAGTCAACCCCGGCGCAAAAATCATAACGAACTGGGTCAACAGCTGGTATGATCCGCCAAAAGAGAAGGAAGCTGCTGACGCTCTACTCGATGCGGGCGCAGACATTATTGCCAACCATCTTGATTCCTCGGCCACGTTGCAGGCTGCCGCCGCCAAAGGCAAGTGGGGTATGACCTCAAACGCCACCTACCAATTTGCGGCTCCAGAGGCCTTCCTCACTGGCAGCGCCTGGAATTGGGGTCCCTTCTATGTCAAGGCCGTAGAAGCGGTTAAGGCGAACAAGTTCGAGTCAACAAGATACCTTGGTTCGATCGGGGATGGCATCGTGGTGCTGCTGCCCTTCGGTCCGATGGTGACAGACGACGCCAAGCAAGCAGTTGAATCCGCAAAACAGAAGATAATCTCGGGAGAGCTCAAAGTTTTTGCCGGGCCGATCGAGGACAATCAAGGCAAATTAAGGGTACCCAGCGGCAGCGCTCTTAGTTCCGAGGACGCAGCTACGAAGATGAGTTGGCTTGTGGCCGGAGTGCAGGGTTCGACCAACTAACGCCTGCAACGGGGACTAATATGCCGGCGTCCACAGTTCAAGAAGCGGCCGTGATGTCTTCGATCACTAAGCGGTTCGGAGACACCTTGGCCAACGATTGCGTCGATCTCACCCTGAAGCTTGGCGAAATTCATGCGCTGCTGGGTGAGAACGGGGCAGGCAAATCGACGCTTATGAATATTCTGTCTGGTGTGTACTTGCCCGATCAAGGCGACATCAGCATCAATGGACAGAAGATCAGGTTTCGCTCTCCTTGGGACGCCGTTCGCCGTGGAATTGGAATGGTTCACCAGCATTTCCAACTGGTGGACGCCTTCTCTGTACTCGACAACATCTTGCTCGGCTCGGCAGAAAGCTCGCTCCGGCTGAACCGGCGTGAGGCCGTAGTGCGCATCAATGCTCTTGGACAGGAGCACGGCCTCCATATCGATCCGGACGCGATGATCTGGCAATTGAGCGTCGGTCAGCGGCAGAAGGTTGAGATTCTTAAGCTCTTGTACCGTGAGGCCGGCATACTCCTCCTCGACGAACCGACGTCCATGCTTACACCGGGCGAAGCGGACGATCTCTACCTGACCTTGCGCCGCCTGGCTGACTCCGGCAAAAGCATTGTCTTCATCACTCACAAGCTACGGGAGGTCGCCGACACAGCTGACCGCGTGACTGTCCTGCGCCGCGGACGTGTTGTTGCATCTCTGGGGCAGGCGGAAGCTTCGATCCCTGAGCTGGGCGCATTGATGGTTGGCACCAACATTCCCCAACAACGGCCTATCAGCCGCAGGGGAGGTGGTGACGTCATACTCACAATAGATGGACTGCATGCCCCCGCCGATCTTGGAGCAAGCGGGCTCAAAGGCCTCACCCTGGATCTCAGAGCTGGAGAAATTCTCGGCGTTGCAGGCGTTGCCGGCAATGGCCAAGTTGAGCTTGCAGAGCAGTTAGCAGGGATTCGGCCAATTAACCGCGGAAAAATTTGTCTGAAGGGCAAGGATATAACGCAAACCAACGCACTCGATCGGCTCCGCGCCGGCTTGCGCTTTGTTCCCGAGGACCGCCTCGGTATGGGTTTAGTCCCGCAAATGGATTTGACCGATAACATGATGCTGCGCGACTTTCGCGAGAAACCTATGTCAAAGGGTATGTGGGTAAGCCGCCCCATAGCAAGAGAGCGCGCTCAGCAATTGGTTCGAGACTATGACGTGCGCACTCCAAGCATTGAGGCCCCCGTCGGCTCACTTTCCGGCGGCAATCAACAGAAGATTTTGATTGGCCGCGAGTTGCGTGCTAACCCGGCGGTTCTCATTGTTGCCCAACCCACCCGTGGTTTGGATATAGCGGCTGCACGAGCGGTGCACGGCCGGCTCCTGGACCTTCGCGATGGCGGGGCTGGAATCATCCTGATTTCGGAAGACTTGGATGAGGTTTTGCAGGTCTCTGATCGAGTGGTTGTTCTCTACGAAGGCGCCGTGCTCGGCAATTGGAACCGTGACGAGGCTGACCGCACCGGCATCGGTGCTGTGATGGGCGGCCAGCTTCTCGACGCGGCTTGATGATGATTCCCCGCTGGCTATGGATTCTCTGTGCTTTTCTTCTTTCAGTCCTGCTTGGGCTTATTGCTTCCTCCCTCATCCTTGTTGCGGTTCGTATACCTGTCTTCGAGACGTTCAGCACGATGATCGATGGCGCAGCCGGTTCTTGGAGCGCCCTAGAAAGTTCGTTGGTTTTTGCGGAACCTATTGCCTTTACAGGTCTGGCGGCAGCCGTCGCATTTCGTGCTCGTGTCTGGAATATTGGAGGCGAAGGGCAGATGGTCATGGGCGCCTTCGGCGCGAGTCTTATCGCCCTCCAAATAACTTTGCCGGCGCCCTTCATGCTCGTGGCGGCCATCGCGTGCGGTATTGCCTGTGGCGCGTTATGGGGTGGAATTACCGCTGCATTAAAAGTCTGGCTTGGTGTGAATGAAGTCTTGTCGAGCTTGATGCTAAATTATGTGGCTATTCTGTGGGTGCAGTCACTTGTTTATGGCCCCTGGCGCGAACCAGGTGGTGGCTGGCCCTATTCAGAGTATTTTCCTGATGCGGCTAGGCTACCTTCAGTCGGTTC
>JBAUNL010000311.1:0-7057 GCA_049579205.1 Rhodomicrobium sp.
TCGCCGAACGCATTCAGGCTTTGGCCGCAAGCCAAGACCTTTTCGTCAAAAACGCATGGGAGGGTGTGGAACTCGGCGAGCTTGCAAGATCCCAGCTTGCTCATTTCAAGGACCTGATCGGCACCCGGATCGATCTTAAGGGCCCGTCGCTACTGATCTCGGCGTCCGCGGCACAAACCATTGGCATGGCCTTGCACGAGCTAGCCACGAATGCTGGCAAATACGGAGCACTCGTCAATGGCGATGGCCAGGTCAAGATCGAATGGGGCCTCGAACGCACCGGGGCGGGGGAAGAAATCTTTGCGATGAGCTGGTGCGAACAGGGCGGCCCTGCCGTCTCGGTGCCCTCCCATTCCGGCTTTGGCTCCACGGTCATTTGTGAACTGGCTGAGAAGAGTCTCGATGCTAATGTAGGTCTCGACTTTGGAGTTGGTGGGCTTAGCTGGCGGCTCTCATGCAGGGCCGAAGACGTTTTGGAGGGCAATCATTCCGTTCATGCGGTCAGGAGCGCGAAGGCTACCGCCACCCCAGATGGATCGGGCGCGCGGCCTCGTATTCTTGTCGTTGAAGATGAGCCGTTTGTGGCGATGGAAATTGCACAAGTCCTCGATGCTGCGGGATTCGAGGTCGCGGGCCCTGTAGGGCGCGTGGCAGCGGCACTCGACCTTGTCAGGCGGCTCGGCTGTGATGCCGCCGTGCTTGACATCAATCTCGGCAGCGAGACCTCCGAGCAGGTCGCGCTCG
Organism: Rhodomicrobium sp.; assembly: GCA_049579205.1. GTDB lineage: Bacteria > Pseudomonadota > Alphaproteobacteria > Rhizobiales > Rhodomicrobiaceae > Rhodomicrobium. The sequence continues at coordinate 745 of JBAUNL010000311.1, forward strand.
AACTCACAAAGTGCGGAACGCCCTTCGTAACCTTGTCAGGCTATTCCCCGGAGCAGTACCCGGCCGCTTTCGGCGTTGCGCCTCCGCTCTCAAAACCACTCCGGCCGCGTTGCCTTATCGCGGAGCTGAGAAAGTGCATGGAGCAGAAGGATAGCGAATCTCTCGGCCGGTTAAGCTGCTTGCCCAGTGAATTTGCGCAGCCATCATCAATTGGGTAGCGGGTTCCGGAGAAACAGCGCATTTCTGAAGAGATCCGGAATGACCGCAATTGTGCGCCTACGGGGCGAGCGGCGAGGAGCATTCTGGGATGGCTGAACCCGGTTTGCTCCTGACACCTCCCGAACTAGGCAACGGAAGAGGACGAGGAAGCCGCTATGCTGCAGCATCCTCCAGAGGAGCGATGCATCTTGCACTCTGACCATTGCCGGCCACGATCACGGGTATATCACCCGAAAGGCAAGTTTCCATTGCATATTCGCAGCGTGGGGCAAAGGCACACCCATCGATGAACTTGTCCAACAGCGGCGGAGACCCAGGAATTGACGGAAGATGCCGCTCGCGGTCACTTCCATGAACGGAACAGGCAAGCAGGCCCCGAGTATAAGGGTGCGATGGGGTCTTGACGATCTGACTCATGGTGCCGGTTTCCACGATCCGGCCCGCATACATCACCGCGACCCTGTCACAGATTTCCGCTGCCGCTCCAATGTTATGGGTCACAAAAATGACAGCCATGCCAAGCTCGCGCTGAAGCTCGCGCAAAAGCAGCAAGATCTGAATTTGCACCGTATTGTCGAGCGCCGTGGTCGGCTCATCGGCCAGCAGCACCTTCGGCCTGCACGAAAGTGCAAGCGCGATCATCGCCCGCTGGCGCATTCCGCCTGAAAGCTCGTGCGGAAATGCGTCAAGGCGTTGTTTTGCGGAAGGAATTCGCACGTGCTCGAGCATTTCGAGCGCACGCTTGCGGCCCTCCGCGCCGCTTACATCTTCATGTGCGGCGACGGTTTCGGCGATCTGCTGGCCGATGGTATAGACCGGATCGAGAGCCAGCATCGGCTCCTGAAAGATCATGGAAACGACGCGTCCGCGCAGGGCTCTCAGCTCATCCTGGCTCAGCGTCATCACGTCCCGGCCGCCCGCTGTGATCGATCCCTCAACAACGGTCTTGTGGGCAGGAAGCAGGCGGATGAGCGCGCGAAGCGTGACGCTCTTCCCGGAGCCGGACTCGCCAATCAGGCCGAGCACCTCGCCCTCCTTCACCGAGAAACTGACACCGTTCAGGGCGTGAACAGTGCGGCCTCCGGTAAAGCGCACATACAGGTTCTGGACGCTGACAATGGGGGTCATGACAGTGCCGGAACTGCCTTGTGATGGTCTGTCGCCGCCTGGAAGGCTGAACCAAGTGCGACAAGGCTTTCGTCACCGAAGGGCCTGCCGACAAGCTGCAGTCCCACTGGCAAACCAAGCGGCGACCTCCCGGCAGGAACAACGAGTGCGGGAAGGCCCAGATAATTGACTGGCCGCACGAAGCGGGTAACCGCCTGGATCACAGCTTCCGCGCCCGGCGCTCCGCCTACATCAGTCTCGTCGATCCGGGGCGCCGCGGACCGGGAAACTGGCGCAAGGATAACATCGATGTCATCGATTGCAGTTAGGTGCTCCTCAAGCGCGGGGCCGCGCCAGCGAAGGGCCTCAAGATATTCGATAGCGCTGTAGCCGAGGCCGTTCTCCAAGCGCGATCGCGTGAGAGGGGAGTAGTCTTGCGGTCTCGTCCTGAGCCAGGGCGCATGATAGGACGCGGCCTCCGGCGCAACGATAACCTGCGCTGCAGCGCTGAGGAGCGTCTGATCGGGGAGGTCAACTTCGCGGATGGCACAGCCCAGCGAACGCAATGTCGAAATCGCTTCGTCCATTGCCTTCGCGACCTCAGGCGCAAGGTCATCGACATAGAAGCTTTTCGGAATTCCGACAGTGAAATCGCGTGCGTGGCGAGTCTCGTTGTCTGCGTCCCAGGTTTTTGTGCTGTGCGTGGTAGCATCAAGCGAATCGGGGCCGCTGATTATCTGCAGGATAAGCCCGCAGTCCTCCGCGGAACGGGCGAGTGGCCCGACCGTGTCGAGCGTGAACGAGAGCGGCATCGCATTGGCGCGGCTTACCCTGTTCGCTGTCGGCTTCAGCCCTGTCACGCCGCAGAAATGTGCCGGGAGCCGGATAGACCCTCCCGTGTCCGAACCCAATGCCGCAGGCGTCAATCTTGCAGCCGCGGCCGCGCCGGACCCGGACGAGGAGCCGCCAGTGATGTGCTCGGTGTCCCAAGGGTTGCGCCCGTGGCCGAGATGCGCATTGTGGCCAGTTGGCCCGTATGCGAACTCAGACATGTGCAGCGCGCCGAGATAAAGGGCGCCTGCATCCCCAAGGCGCTGAAGGGCGGTAGCCGTTCCCGGTGCGATCCACCCCCTGCGAATTTTCGAGCCGCACTCGGCAAGCTTTCCAGCGCGATAATACATGTCTTTATGTGCGAGAGGCACACCGTGAAGCGGCCCCCGAACCTGACCGCGTGCGAGCGCTGCATCGGCTTCAGATGCCGCTGCCAGGGCTTCCTCCGGATTAAGCCGCACAAAGGCATTCAGTTTGGGCTGCCACTGTTCGATTCGCGTTAGCAGCGACTTGGTCAGTTCAACGGAGGAGAGCTGCCGGTCCCGGATGGCAGCTGAGGCTCCCGTGAGCGTAAGAAGAGCGGGATCGTTCAACGCCGTGTCTTCCCAAGCTGCACAACCATGAAGGTCGCCGGCTCGACCTCTAGCGGCAATGCAAGGTTTGCTTCCGACAGCCTTTTGACCGCCGGCGCAATGGCGCTTGCGACGCGTTCCGCGGAGGCGGGAGAGAGCGGGACGCGAGCTGCGGCGGCAATGAGCCGGACGCGTTCTGCCGTTACTTCAGGCATGGACGATCTCCCCTATTGGTTTTTTGGCGGCGCGGCTATGGCCCGAACCAGCCTGCGACATATGACAGGCCACCGAATGGGCCTTGCTTATCACGGAAAGGCGAGGTGCAACGCGGCTGCAAACAGGCTCCGCGTGGGGACAGCGCGTGTGAAACCGGCAGCCGGAAGGGGGGTCTATCGGGCTTGGCGGATCGCCTGTCACAGGCGCCTCCATGGTGCGCTTATCGGGGTCGAGAGATGGCATCGCGGCGATCAACGCCTGTGTGTAGGGATGTTTGGTTTCGCTGAACAATGCGTCCGCCGGGCCGCTTTCAACGATCTCCCCGAGATACATCACCATGACCCTGTCCGAGATGAATCTGACGACATCGAGATCGTGGGAGATGAACAGATAGGTAAGGCCGAGCTGCTCCTTGAGATCCGCAAGCAGGTTCAGCACTTGGGCCTCCACGGACTTATCGAGGGCCGAGACGGCCTCATCCAAAATCACAAGCCGGGGCGCAAGTGCCAGCGCTCGTGCGATGTTGACCCTTTGCCGCTGGCCTCCAGAAAGTTCATGCGGATAGCGCCCTGCGAAGGTGCGGGCATCGAGCCCTACTTTGCCGAGAAGATCTCTAACGGCAGCGTTCGCAACGCCCGGAGCCAGCCCGTTCGCCTTGGGTCCGAACGCGACGGAGTCTCCGATCGTAATCCGGGGATTGAGCGAGGCGTAGCTATCCTGGAACACCATCTGCACCCTTCGGCGTAAGTCCCGAAGAGAGAGCGTTTGCCTTACAAGCTCACCGGCGAAAATGATCTCGCCCTGATCCTGTTCGATGAGGCCGATGATGAGACGAGCCAAGGTTGACTTGCCACAGCCAGATTCCCCGACCACGCCGAGAACTTCGCCCTTTGCGATGGCAAATGAGACATCATCGACGGCCCGTACAACGGAGCCTTTACGCCAGGGCAGTTTTCCACCCGGAAAGAAGTGCTTTGTGAGCCCCCGCGCCTCAAGGAGCGGCTGCGCCGGGCCTCCGACATCGGGGGCTGGTGCGAGTATTTCAGCGACGGACATCGAGCGCGCTCCTCAGGCCGTCGCTTAGCAGATTGAAGGCGATGGAGACGATGAAAATCATGACGCCAGGAAGTGCTGCGACGCCGGGGTTTACATAGATCGCGGTGCGAAGTGTATTCAGCATTAACCCCCATTCGGGCTGCGGGGGCTTTGTCCCAAGCCCCAGGAACGAAAGCCCTGCTGCGAGGATCATGCACACGCTTATAAGGCTCGTGGAGTAGACAAAGATGGGGCCAAGCACATTCCCGAGGATATGGACGCGCATAATCGTAAGTGCGCTCCCACCCGATGCACGGGCTGCGTCAACGAAGTCGAGAGAGCGGACAGTCGTTGTCACACTTTCGGCAATGCGAAGAATTGGCGGAATAAACACGATCGTTAATGAGACAAGGCTATTCACGATGCCGGCGCCAAGCGCGCCCGATATGGCAATGGCGAGCAGGACCGAGGGAAAAGCGTAAAATATATCTGCGGTCCGCATGATGATTTGGTTGACGAACCCTCCCGCATAGCCGGCCAAAATACCGAGGGAACCTCCGATTATAAAGGCGAGCGCCACGGGGGTCAGCCCGATCAGCAGGGAGAGCCTGCCGCCATAGATCAGCCTTGAGAGCATATCGCGCCCAAGTTCATCGGTCCCGAACAGGTGGCCCGGCGTTCCAATCGGTTTGAGACGGCGGATCATGCTGCCGAGATAGGGGTCGGCCAATCCCAGGTAGGGCGCAAAGACAGCCGCCAAGACAATCGCAATCAAAACAAGCGCGCAAGCGACGCTGAGCTTATCGCGTCCAAGGCGCCGCGCGACCCCCCTCCAATAGCCTGCTGCAATTTCTGGCGGCGCAGCGATCAGGATATCGGCGGGTAAGACGCTCATCGTCAGCTCCTCTTGATGCGAGGGTCTATCATCGCTTGGAGAACATCGACGATGAGATTGAGAAAGACGAAGAAGAGGGCAAGAACGAGAATCGTGCCCTGCAGGAGCGGGAGGTCGCGCTGAAAAATCGCCGAATTCAGGAGCAGCCCGGTACCGGGCCAAGAAAACACAGTCTCAATAAGGATCGAGCCGCCGAGCAGGTAACCCAGTTGCAGGCCCATGACCGCAATCGCCGAAGGAGCCGCATTCTTTGCGACATGCTGGAAGACTCGCGCTTCGGGTAAGCCTTTCGCCCTGAGTGCTATGACGAACTCCTGCGATAACAGATCGGACACGAGCGCGCGCACCGTGCGGGTCACGATGCCCATCGGGATGACGGACATGGTTGCGGCCGGCAGGACGAGATATTGTACGTGTGCCCAATCCCAGGCCCAGTCCGAAGACCCGCCGGGTCCTGCTCCCACAGCCGGAAGCCAGCCCAGCAAAACCGCGAAGATGATGACCAGCACCATCCCCAGCCAATAATGGGGGAGGGAAACGCCAGTAATTGCGACGAAGGTAATGGCGCGCCCCGGCCAACGATCCTGAAAGTACCCGCTGAGGAAACCGAAGAGGATGCCAAGGGAGAAGCCCACGGCGGCCGCGGCGATTGCGAGCATAACGGTATTGCCCACAGCGTTTGAAACCTCTTCAAGGACCGGGCGGCCGGTTGCGATAGAGGTGCCGAGATCGCCATGGAGCGCCTTCCACAGCCACAAACCGAACTGATAGGGCAGCGGCTGGTCGAAGCCGTATGCCCTGCGCATTTGCTCTGCCAATTCCGCTGAGGCGTCCGCGGGGAGAACGGAAACAAGCGGATCGCCGGGGGAAATGTGGACGAGAAGAAAGCACACGAACGCGACCGACAACACCACCGGCAGCACAAGGACCAACCTCTTCGCAATATAAACAAGCATCGGCGGGTGCTCGCGCGTCCTCCCCTAGTTGACCGTCATCGTTGAGAAGTCGACGAACCAGCTTTTCGGCTGCACGAAGTTCTTGATCTTTGGGCTCAAGGCTCGAGGCCCGACATCATGCGCGACCCAAAGGAAGGCGGCATCGTCTACGGATGCCTCGTGGAGTGCTGCGAGCGCCTTATCGCGGGCAGCGGGATCGAAGGCGGTTCGCGCTTCTGCAACGAGCTGGTCGAATTTCGGATTGTTGATGAAGCCCCAATTGTTCGAAACTGGAGGCGCCATTTTCGAGTCGAGGAAGCGGACCATGGCGAAGAAGGGGTCCATCGCCGCGTAAGTCACGTTGATTGCGTTCGCGCCGCGTGCTGTCGAATCCTTTGCTCCCCTTCGCCAGTTCGTGAAGAGCGTGTTCCACTCGATAACGTCGAGTTCGACATCGAAATAACACTCGGCAAGGCTCTGCTGGACGAACTCATTCATCGGCA
>JBAUNL010000312.1:0-2391 GCA_049579205.1 Rhodomicrobium sp.
CGCGCGAAGCCGCGTCGAATGATAATCCGGCGCGAGGTAAGGAGGATGTGCCGCTAGGCTTTCGAGAACGTATGCAGTATTCATCCCAATGCCTTTCATGCGTCAGCTCCGTGAGCACGCGCAGTCCACGCCTGGAGCGCTCTCAAGACCTCAAGCTCCTCTGCAGACGCGGGCGGAGTCTCGATCAGGCTCTCTGAAAATTTCAACGGCCAGCCGCACTGAGCCGAAACCTTTTCACGCGTCACACCTGGATGAAGCGAAGTTACCGTCAGTTCCTTGGTCTCCGCGTAGGGTTCCAGAACGCAAAGGTCTGTAATCACGCTCACCGGACCTCTGGTCTTCAACCCGAGCCGTTCGCGGTCGCTCGGTCCTGCCCCATGGCCGAAGGAGGTTACGAAGGGAAGCTTGTCGACGAAACCGCGCGGGGTCAGCGCCATCGTGATGAGCACCTGCTGGCAATGAGCGGCAATTTCTGGAGCGCCGCCCCCACCGGGGAGCCTAACTTTCGGCTTGTCGTAACTGCCCGTGACCGTCGTGTTCAAATTCGCGAAGCGGTCGATTTGCGCCCCGCCGAGAAAGCCAATGGTAATGCGGCCGCCTTGAAGCCAGTAGCGGAACATTTCAGGCACCGGGACTGTGGTGAGAGCCGTCGAGCATAGTTCGCCGTCGCCGATCGAGAGCGGCAGGATGTCAGGTTCAGTGCCGATTGTCCCGGATTCGTAGATCAGCGTGATGCCAGGGGCGTGCGTAAGGCGCGCGAGATTGCAGGCAGCGGACGGGGCTCCGATGCCCACGAAGCAGATGTCGCTGCTTTTCAGCTCGCGCGAAGCTGCGATTGTCATCATTTCTGACGGGGTTGCCGCCAAACTCATTTGTTCCTCACGCGGCTGCCGTTGTCTGATAGGTTTTGAAGTCGGCCGGGCTCTTGTTCAGCACATTCTCTCTGATCCAGGCCGTGAAACTGTCGCGGTCCCGGGAGATGGCATCCCAGGCTTTGTAGAACCCGTTCGCGCGCTTGTAGTAGCCATGTGCATAGGAGGGGTACGCGCCGCCAGGCACAATGGCGATGGCCGTAATTGTCCACGCCGGGAGAATGACCGCGTTCGGGCTGCGGGTGCCGAAGTCCTCGACCACCTCCTCGACCGTGACGATGGAGCGCTTTGCGGCTAGAACCGCTTCCTTCTGAACGCCTAGAATGCCCTCGATCAGGACATTTCCTGCGCGGTCTGCCCTTTGCGCATGGATGATCGCAACGTCCGGCCGCAGCGCAGGCACGGTCGCTAGCACCTCGCCCGTATACGGACAGGTTACTTGGCGGATCGTCTTGTTCACCTTCGGCAAGTCGACCCCGATATAGCCGCGAAAGACCGCGAAGGGTAGATTGGCCGCACCTGCATCGAAGGCATTCGCCATCGCGGCGTGGGAATGTTCTTCGATCGTCAGCGGCTTCGGCCAGCCATTTTCCACCGCGTCGCGCATGCGATGCAGCGATCCGATGCCAGGGTTTCCCGCCCAGGAAAAGACCAGCTTTTCGGCCAGCCCCACCCCAATCAGTTGGTCATAAATGAGATCCGGTGTCATCCGGATAAGCGCGAGGTTCTTGATCCCCTGCCGGATTACTTCGTGACCCGCTGCAAATGGGATCAGATGCGTAAAGCCTTCCATGGCCACGCTATTTCCATCGCGGAGGTTTTCCGAGACGGCCTCTGCGAGCGAGCAGAATTTGGCCATGGTGCTACCCTGAAATGGATCGGGGGAATGCCTTTGCGGCGGACTCTGTGCCGTGAGCGCTACTTTGTCAATGGCGGCTACTCGCGAGCCAATGTTGCCCGTAGCCGCGTCTGACTGGCTCACATAAATTGGCATTATCGTGAGCTTAATGAACGGGCCAGGCAAGTAGGAAACCGCGCTTCGGATAGTCTCTCTCTTTTCGCGAGGAAGGCAGAGTTGCGTCGATTGTGGGCACGGACTCGATTTCAGGAAACGGCCGCTTAATCCCAGCATCGGTATTACCGCTCCCGCTTCAATGCGCATTAGAATTGCCTTCTGAAAGGGATTTGGCTATCGGAATTGACCTGGAGCCGAGCCTAGCGAAGTATCCACCATGCCGAATGCTAACCTCTTATTCCTTATAGTTTTTGGGGGCCTGCTAGCGGCGCCCTTGGCTGCCCTCGTAGTATTTAACTCTATTCGGCGCCAGAAAACTCAAGTCCAATTACAATCGGCCATAGCGAGTGCCGTAGTCCTTTTATCCTTTATCGGTTGCTCTAGCAGCGTGTCGGACTTAACGCTGAGGGGCGGTGCGGGATAAGCTTTGAGGCAATTGATTCGCCAAGGCTTTGGAGCATTCGCCGATGAGCAACTTCCGCCCGATTGACCGCGAGACCGGCT
>JBAUNL010000313.1:0-5966 GCA_049579205.1 Rhodomicrobium sp.
CGGCAATCGCATACCCATGCGTTTCTAATCTAAGTCAAGCGCTTGCCGGTCAGAAGAAGCAGCGCGTCGAGCACATCTATCACCTCGATGTCGCGAACGACCGCATCGATGTGCAGGTGGTCTTGAACAAGTCGGAGAATGTCAAGGTCGCCTACCCATTCAGTGAGGCGCTGATTGGCAATCCGAACGTCGCCGACGTCGTGCCACTCACCAATCAATCCATCAATATCCTGGGCAAGAAGATTGGCGTTACCCGGCTGTCGCTTCTCGATACCAAGAAGCAGGTGCTGGGCATTGTCGACATCCAGGTGACACACGATATCGACGCGCTGCGCATCTTCCTGCGCCAAAGCCCGGAATATGGCCGCATCCGCGCGACCTCGGTCAACGGTAAGGTCTTGCTGACAGGCATAGCCCCGAATGCGGTTGTCATGCAACGCGTGGTGAGCCTCGCCGAGCAATTCGCGCCCGGAGATGTGACCAATGCGATGTCGGTTGCCGCGCCGCAGCAGGTGCTGTTAGAGGTGAGGTTTATCGAGGCCGATCGTACGGTCGTCCGGGGGCTTGGCGTCAACTGGGCAGTGGGCGGCAGCAAAATCGGTGGGATCACCGGAAACGGCAATCTCCTCAACAATTCCAACGGAAGCACATCTGCTGTTCTTAGCGATACCGGGAATGGCAATTTTGCAAACAATGCGATTTTCAACTTGATGAGCGGTCTAGCCGGGGCCAATACGGCTCCATTCGGAACGCTTGCGGGGCAAGTTCTCAATGGGGGCGTGAAGGCCGACGTGTTCGTCTCTGCGCTTGAGCAGCAAGGCTTGGCGCGCAGCCTGGCCGAACCCAATCTCGTAGCCTTGTCCGGCGATACTGCGAACTTCCTTGCCGGAGGTGAATTCCCGTTCCCGGTGGCGGGCGCCAATAACACCATCACGACAGAGTTCAAGAAATTCGGTATTGGCTTGGCCTTCACCCCGACGGTGCTTGCTAACAGTCAAATCAATCTTAAGATTCAGCCCGAGGTCAGCGAAATCGATCCCACCAGCTCGGTCACCGTCAATGGTGTCCAGGTGCCGGGCTTGAGTGTGAGGCGCGCCTCGACAACTGTTGAGCTCCGCGACGGTCAGAGCTTTGCGATCGCAGGGCTCCTGCAGGGAAAGCACATTTCTAATAAGCAGGGCATTCCCTGGGTGGACGATGTCCCGGTGCTCGGCACTCTGTTCAGAAGTGCGTCATTTCAGAAAAACGAGACCGATCTCGTTATCATTGTCACACCGCGGCTCGTGAAGCCGAAGATCCCCGGCGAGAAACTCGCAACCCCGCTTGACAACACCTTGCCCGCCAATGACCCCGAATTCTTCCTCGAGGGCAAGCAAGAGGTCAAGACCCATAGGCCCGCCGCCCCCGGCGAGGGGTATATTTTAGATTACGTTCCAGGGCCGCAGGATGCCGGCTTCAAGGGGGTCAAATAATGAATGTCTTATTGGCCGCGAGCATAAGCCGCGCTTTCCTCCTGGCCGGACTGGCCTCTCTCTGCGCAATTCTAGGGGGATGCTTCGACGAAGATCATTATAATCATCGCGACTTGGTTTCCGACGTCGCGGGCGACGCCATTGCGGTAAATGCGGCAACGCAAACGATCAATCCATGGCCGAAGGAAGCGAAGAACCCAAATATCGAAGTTGACGGCAAACGTCTCGGCATTGCGGTGCAGCGATATCAGGACAACAAGTCGATCCCGCCGCGTGGCTTGAACACCACGACGACGGTTTCGGAGCAAGCGGGGCCAGGGTCGCAGGTTGATACCGCAATCCAAAAGTAAGGCTTGATGTAAAGCATAGCGCAGGTTCTAGTGGTAAGCTAATGTCGATCTTCGATGACGTGGAGCTAGAGCTCGAAGACAGCGAGGAGCTTGCCAGCGCCTTTCCGTTGGGGCGCATTCCGGCCGGCGGTGAGAACATGGTGGTAAAAGGTAGCCTGCGATCCGATCAACTCGTCGACGTTCTTCTCGTCACGCGTGACACAGAGATTAAGCAGAAGGTTGAAGAGGCGTTCAAAGATAAGAACTACTTCAGCCTTCGAGTCGTTGATTCGCGCATGGTGCAGTTTCAGGAATCGATCGGAGAAGTCAAGAAGCCAGAGTTACTTATTCTCGATCTTAACACCGCCAATATTATCGACACCGAGGCCTTGGAACGCATCAAAAAGTCGGAATACGCTGATATTCCGGTTGTCGTTATCTCAAGCTATCTTGACCAGGATACCGTTCGTACACTTGTCCAGATTAAAGTCGACGACTGGCTGCCGAAAGATTGCACGCCGCACGACGTCTATAAGTCCTGCGAGCGCGCTTCGCGTGCAAAGGTTGCGGCAGCGCCAAAACGCGAGCGCCATGCGACCTGCTATACCTTTATTCCTGTGAGCGGAGGCGCGGGCTGCACCACGCTCGCAATCCAGGCGGCGTTTCTGCTTGGCGCTAAGAATAAGCAATACGAATCCACCTGTCTCGTCGATCTCAACTTTCAGGACGGGGCTGTCGCGGACTATCTTGACCTCGTACCCGCCTTTAAAGTCGAGGAGCTTTCGACGGCTCCTGGCCGCTTGGACCGGCAGCTTCTTGAGGTCATGCTTTCCCGCCATTCGACAGGGCTTGCCGTATTGTCCGCCCCGCGGTTTCCTGCACGTTACCTCGGAGTCAGCGAGGGCTTGGTTGCAGCCGTTCTTGGTCTTTTGTCGAGATCCTTCGACACCCTTGTCGTTGACCTTCCCAGGGCCTGGCATCCCTGGACAGACAATGTGATTTGGGGGTCTAACAAGGTCTTCATCATCACCCCGTTCACGGTGCCTTCACTCCGGCAGGCGCGGCACCTTGCCGACGCGATCATTGCGAAAGCCTCCACGACCACCAAAGTTTCAGTCATCGTCAATAAATACCATGAGCAAATTTTCGGCTCTGGTCTGCAGCGACGGGATGTTGAGCGGTTGCTGGGGCCCCGGCTTATCGGATTCATTCCCGAAGTAGGAGGCATCGTCACAGAGGCGATCAACCGGGGCCTGCCAGTTTCAGGCGTGAGTTCAAGTCATAAGCTCGAGAAGCGCCTTGCGGAATTTATCGAACTGGATGAAGCACACGTTAGCCAGTCCTGATGTGTAGCTTGGGAATGAATGCCTTTGATGCGAGTCCGCCCCGATGTTGAACAAGTTCTTACGCGAGCAAGCCAATCCGGAGGCGAGTAAGGAGCCTCACAAGCCCACGGAGGTGCTAGCGAATCCATTTGAGCGCCGTATCGCGGAAATAGACCGCTTCTCCGAAGATAACAAATTAGTAAAGCAAGAGCTCACCGAAGCGAAAGTCCGCCTTCATCGTAAGCTCATTGATGACTTGAACCTCGCCAGTTTGGAGCGGATGCCGCAAGACGAGCTGCGGCGTCAAATCGGCGAGATTGTTGCCGACTATGTTCGCGCCGAGCGAATTCTGCTGAATGCCCGGGAGCTTGAGCGGTTTGCCGAAGAGGTTCTCGACGAGCTGACAGGACTGGGGCCAATCGAACCGCTGCTCAAGGATCAGTCTATCACCGACATCCTCATCAACACCCATGAAAAGGTTTACGTTGAACGGAATGGCCAACTCGAGCCTGCCAGTATACGCTTCAAGGACGAGGCACATCTTCTTCGAATCGTAAACAAGATTGTCGGCGCCGTGGGAAGGCGCGTCGATGAATCTCAACCAATGATCGATGCCCGCCTCGCGGATGGCTCGCGTATCAACGTCGCAGTCCGGCCCATAGCGGTCGATGGACCGTTGGTATCGATCCGCAAATTTGCGGAGCAGGGGTTCGATCTTCAAAAGCTTGTTAGCGTTGGAAGCTTGTCCGAAAGAATGGCGGCGTTCCTTGGACCATGTGTGCGGGCACGCATGACAATTCTTATTTCGGGTGGCACAGGCAGTGGAAAGACCACTCTTCTGAACGCCTTATCTGCAAACATCGCCCATAGTGAACGCCTCATCACAATCGAGGACGCAGCGGAACTGCGCCTCCAGCAGCCCCATGTTGGCCGTCTCGAAACGAGACCTCCTAATCTGGAAGGGCGAGGAGAAATCCGGCAACGCGAACTCGTGAAAAATGCGCTCCGCATGCGACCGGACCGCATCATCCTTGGAGAGGTTAGAGGAGAGGAGGCCTTCGACATGCTCCAAGCCATGAATACGGGCCATGAGGGCTCCATGGCCACTATCCACTCAAACAGTCCTCGTGATGCCATCTCCCGCCTGTCGCAAATGATTGGCATGGCTGGAATGACCATGTCGGAGCCGAGTATCCGCTCGCAAATTGCCTCTGCCATTAGGCTTATTGTGCAGCTTCAGCGCTTCAGCGACGGCAGACGCCGGCTTGTGAGCATCGCCGAAATTACCGGTATGGAGCGCGAAGTCATCCAAATGCAGGAAGTATTCCGGTTTGTCAGAACCGGCACGACAAATGAAGGGCAGGTGCGAGGGGCTTATGTCGCCACTGGCCTGCGTCCGACCATTGCCGAAGATTTGCAAGTCAAGGGATTTGCGTTTCCAGCCACCTTCTTCGATCCAGAGGAACGGTGAATAGAGCATGCTTGCTTCCCGGGAAATTGTTATTGAAGCGCTGGTCTTCGTCGCCACTTTGACTTTCATCTTCGCCAGCTATCTGGCGCTGCGGGGGCGCGCGCTTTATCGCGGAAGCATACAAAACCGCCTCCTCACTCCCGAAAGAAGAAACATAAATACGAGAGAGGAGCTGATCCATATCAGGCGGAGCCGGAGTCTCACTTCGGAAGGCAATTACATCGTTTCCTGGCTATCTCTCAATCAGCTGGTTCTTCAATCCGGTACTCGATTGGGAATGTTTGGATTCGTCTTGCTTTCGCTCGGCGCTTGGGGCGCGGTTTTCTTTGCGGCTTCCATTGGCGGACTCGATGGTTGGGTCTCAGCTCTTATCGGCATCCCAATCGGATTAGCTACCCCCCTATATATTCTCACAAGCATGCGAGACCGCCGCCGGCAAAAATTTGAAGAGCAGTTGCCGGATGCAATCGACGTGCTCGTGCGAAGCCTTAAGGCGGGTCATGCGCTTGCCGGGGCCATCGCTGCTGTCGGCAAACACATGCCAGCCCCTATTGGCGCCGAATTCAACTTAACGGCGGCGGAGGTAACCTACGGCCTTGATCTTGAAACGGCTATGGTGAATCTGAGTTCGAGGGTTGGTCAAGCGGATCTGGCGCTTATTGTGCTCGCTGTTTCAGTTCAGTCGAAAACAGGCGGAAATCTCGCGGAGGTACTCACAAATCTGTCAAAGATTATCCGGGAACGGTTTAAACTACGGCGAAAGGCGTATGCATTGGCGGCCGAGGGCCGCTTTTCAGCGATACTTCTTAGCATATTGCCGGTCGCGCTTTTCGGAATTCTGCGGCTCATCTCACCAGGTTATTACGGAGATATTGCTGCAAATCATTATGTCAATCCGATACTTGGTGGTGCCGTAGTCTGGATGCTGATAGGCGATTACATAATGTATAAAATGGTTAGGATCGCGGTGTAATGTCTTCAATTGGTCCGGGCGTCGTAGCGTCATTGCATTCAACAAGCATAACAATGTTTGCGGCTGTGTTCTTCACTTTTATAGCAGCATTTTTTCTGGTGCTCGCCTATATGGACGTGTTGCGCCGCAGGGGAGATATCCGGCGGCGGGCTGTTCTTGACAGGAATATGGGCGCGCAGGGTACTCTTGAGTCAGGCTGGTTTAATAGTCCAAGTTCTCTTCGCTACCAAAGTCTCTCTGTAACATCCTCGCTCCTTGGTGACGTCGAACGTCGCGGTAAAGAAAAAGAAACTGAATCCTCGAAAATAAGACGAGAGCTTTCGAAAGCTGGCTACTTCGGCGAGAACAGTGTCATTTGGTATCAGTCAATAAGACTGTCCTTACTCGGCTCTTTCG
>JBAUNL010000314.1:0-12380 GCA_049579205.1 Rhodomicrobium sp.
TAGAGCGGAGAGAACCTTGTTTCGGCTAGGAATGATCCCATGGCCATCAGCCAGTCCGAGGCGCTTTTTGAAGGTGGCATCATGCAAAGACCGTTGACCTCCACCCCGCGATAAGAGAACAGCATCAGGAACGGACTCCGCGAAGGTCTACCAAATAGTGCTACATACTTCTGAGAGTGCGGCCCTAGTTAGACCTTTTCGCCATAAAGCGGGTTCTTCGGCTGGCTCGGTCCTTTGCTGGTCAGACGGCGGAATCCACTCCAACTTCATGCGCCCTTCTCCTCTCTGGTCTTGAATAAAGATCAGACACGATACCTTAATGCCGCAGCAGCGACAGGAGGAGAAGAAGGGCTAGGATTGCGGCTATGGCCTGCCAGACCTGAAGCGGGGCGCGTTCATACAGCGTTCGCGGCCGGGGGACCGCTAGCGGGGCGCGGGCGGGGCCGGCCTCCATCTCGGCTGCAAATTCAATCATGTCACGGAAGCGTTCGGTGCGATCGGTTGCGATTGCTCGCCGAAGTGCCTCCTGGAGCCAAGCAGGCAGATCAGGCCGCAGAGCCGCGAGCGCGATCGGCCGGCTCCGGCGCGGCTCGCTGGTAGCATCAGTATTGCCGTAAGGAAACTCCCCGGTAAAGGCGCGGAAAATAGTGACTCCCAGGGCGTAGACGTCAGTGGCCTCATTGCCGGGTTCGCCGGCAAACATTTCGGGCGCCATGTATGCACGGGTACCCGGAGTGTCCCCGGCCGCAAAATCCTCCATTCCAGGTACACGCACCACCCCAAGATCGATCAGCTTCAATGATCCGCCATCCTCGAGGATTACATTGTCCGGCTTGATGTCGCGATGGATGATGCCCACACGATGGAGGGCCCCAGCGGCCCGGGCCAACTTGATCGCGATATTCCGGCCTTCCTCCAGATCAAGCAACGGCCGGCGCCTAAGCCGCGTCTCCAGAAGTTCGCCCTGATAAAGCGGCATGACGATATAGAGGCAGGTTTGCCGCCCTGGGGGCAGTTCGATGACGCGGCCGACCCACGGGCTATGCACGCGCGCGCCCACCCACGCCTCGCGAGCGAACGCTGCGCGGTATGTGGCCACGGCCGCTACCTGGGGCTTGGGGAACTTCAACACCACTTCGCCGCCCTCGATCTCGTCAACCGCGGCGAAGAGGCGGGTATACCTGCCGTCTGACACCAGGACTTTGAGCACGAAACCATCGACCGTCTCGCCGGCCGCCGGCACCGGGATCAGCGGCAATTGCATGATGGCGGCTCCGATGCCGGCCGATTCCGCTTGCGGCAGATCGACAACGTCGACCACCAACGCCGTGCAATTGTCGGTACTTCCCGACTGAAGAGCTGCCGCAACCAATGCACGCGCGGAATCCTCGGAAGCGGAGCGCTCGCGCAGGATGCCGGCGATGGTCTCGTCCGTCAGAAACCCATGCACGCCATCGCTGCACAGAAGGAGGCGGTCGTGGCGTGCCACCGGCTGGGTGATGTAGTCCAGCCGCACCTCGGTCTCGACGCCGAGGGCCCGGCTAAGAATGCCCCGCCGGCCGGTGCCATCGTCCCGAACATGGTCTGTGGTAAGGCAGCTAAGGCGGTCACGGCCTAACCGGTAGGCACGGGTATCGCCGGCATGCAGCACATGCGCAATCCTCCCGCGAAGCACGAGCGCCGTGAACGTGCATCCCATCCCAGCCAACTCCGCATCCCGGCGGCCTTGGGTATGGATCCAGCCGTTGAGTGCATTGACCACCCTGGCTGCGGCGCGCTGCACTCCCATGGTCTCGGGCAGGTCGCAAAATCCGTCCAGAAAACCGCGCACTGCGGTCTCGGCCGCCACGCGGCCCCCCATTACGCCTCCAATTCCATCGGCGATGGCTGCGACTATGTCACCCCGGGGCTCTGGCAGTTCCCAGCCGAAAACAGCGCCAGCGAAATCCTCGTTGCGTTTGCGTGGCCCAGTTTCGGAAGCGAACCCGACGCTTGCCTTAACGCCTGAAAACCGCTCGACCATCACACTGATCCGATTCCGCTGGGCTGACGGCAGGTGGTATCATGACGCGGTGCTGGCGTAGATTTCAATTCCGCGATCGCAGCTCAATTCCCGAGGTTGCAACGATGATGGAGGAAGTTGCCACCAGTGGCTGAAGCGAGGACTACTTCAAGATTTCCCGATTTGCGATCAAGCCTGTAGTACCAGCGGTCCGTGGCGCCGCGCCAGGAGATCTCGGTATCGCTGATACGGGCCGGATTGGAATCCACGGTGCGCCGCTCATAGTCAATCTTGATCTGCCAACTCGCGCCGCTAACCTGGTTGATGCAGGTGATTACAATCTCGCTGCTTTGCTTTTCGGCATTAGCTTCGGGAACGATTATAGCGGCTGCTAACGCGCCGATGCCCGCTACGAGTATCCACCCGAGACCTGCTCGCCGCCGCGATTGCCAGCCTACATTGTGATCAGACTGCATTAAAATTAATCACCGGGCCTGAGACTAAGCCACACTTTCCCGGCGAAAGCTGCTTTGGTCAATGCGTAAATTAGTTGGCCCATTTTTTGCCATATTCTGAAAGCCGGCCTACGTGGCATCTGGGCGCATTGACATCTTTAAGGGGAAGTCTCATGGCACTCGCAGCATCACCGCAATGGCTAGATACGGGAAATAACGCTTGGCAGCTCGCGGCCGCAACTTTCGTTGGCCTGCAAAGCATTCCCGGGCTGACAGTTCTTTATGGAGGCATCGTCAAGAAGAAATGGGCGATCAACTCTGCCTTCATGTCGATTTACGCTTTCGCTTCGGTCCTCGTCGTCTGGGTGCTTTTCGACTACAATATGGCGTTCGGGCCTAAATGGCTGTCGATCCACGACAACGCGTTCCTCGGCATGCCCGACCTTGCGACCTCGGCAGCCTATATGACCGGCCAAGCGACGGTCCCAGAGGCGGCATCAGGAATGCCGCCCCTTACCTTTCCAATGGCGACGCTGATTTTCTTCCAGTTCGTGTTCGCCGCGATCACCGTTATCATTCTCGCTGGTTCCGTGCTTGGCCGCATGAACTTCACGGCATGGATGATCTTCTGCCCGGTATGGATGACGCTCGTCTATACGGTTGGGGCGTTTAGCCTATGGGGCGGCGGGTGGCTAGCTGGTCTGGGCGTGGCAGACTTTTCGGGCGGTTATGTCATCCATCTTGCCGCCGGAACTTCCGGATTTGTCGCCGCCGCGGTGGTCGGCCCGCGCCTGCAGCAGGATCGCGAGCATTTCCCGCCTAATAGCTTATTGATGACACTGGCCGGCGCCGGGATTCTATGGTTGGGCTGGAACGGCTTCAATGGTGGCGACCCCTACTTTGCGAACGCCGATGCGGGCGCGGCGGTGCTCAACACCAATACTGCTACAGCAGTGGCCCTTCTGGTCTGGACGCTTATGGACAAGATGGCCTATGGAAAACCGTCAGTGCTCGGTGCCGTCAACGGCATGATCGCCGGCTTGGTCGCAATTACTCCCGCCGCCGGTTACGTGGATGGCATCGGCGCGATCATCATCGGGGTTGTTGCCGGCATCGTTCCGTGGATCTCCATGAACAAGATCCAAAAGCTTCTACCGGTGGACGATACATTGAGCGTCCTATCTACACACGGTGTTGCTGGTTTGACGGGCGGCCTGCTTGTGGGCATTCTCGCCAACCCGGCCATGCTCCAATATATTGGCACCGACAAGGAGGCTCCCGGCGTCAACGTGACGGGTTGGCTCCACGGTAACCCAGCCCAGCTCCTCCTACAGGCCGAAGGCGCGGCGGCTATTATCGTCTACAACGTGATCGCTACCTTCATCATTCTCAAGGTCATCTCGATCTTTGTGCCACTCCGCATGGATGAGGCGACCTTGAAGGTGGGAGACGACGCGGTTCATGGTGAAACAGCCTATGCGATTGGCGCAGAGGGCGAGTAGCGGTCTCCCCGGTTTCCGCGTGTTGCGCTTCGTTTTTATGAATGTGCTAGTGGAGCGAATTTGACCTTTGTGTCCCACCCGCCGCAAGCTCGCGCTCAAATGCCAAATTCAAAAGCTCCACTAGGATCATAAGGTTGCTAGTGGTCCTTTGATTCCGGCATTTGCTCTTGATCGTGCCACAAGCGGACGCAAATGCCGGAATCGGACCACCAGGCGGAGACTTCGCGTCCATTGATGCCAACAACGAAGCGGCCGTTTATGCCGGCTGTGTTTTTTTTTACTTTATCCGCTGGTTCGTCCGGGCCCATTCGCCTGGCCGAGTTGTTAACAACCACCCAGTACTTTTCTATATCTTCAAGGAAAGCTGGATAGGCGCTAATATTTGCAGAAGCTTGGCTAGGCGCACTCCATTGCGCCACTCACCCGGAGAGTGGCTCCATGTCCGCCAAAATACTTGGCCCAATTAAGCCGCCCACGTCGCAAACTATTGAGGCCTATAGGGCAGCGGTGCTCGCCTATCGGACCTCATACAGGCCATCGACACGCGGAGGCGTTCAGGATAATCCTTTGATCCCTAAGGCTGCCGCAGCCGCAGCCGTTAGAAAATTACGTCCCGACTTAACAGACAGTGAAGCTGAAGTCTTGGCGCATGACGCAGTGACTTGGGCTGAGCAACTTCATAATGAGTGCTTTTGGGACCTCTGAAAGGCGGGTTGGCCGCGACTTGAAATCACATATGCCCTGGCGCGTCAGCAAGGGCACTTGTAAACTTCCGCAAGCCATCCCCGAACTCGTCTCTCGTTCGTCGTCGGATTCCAGACCGCGGCGGGCGCAATGAACTCTTGCCACGCCCAACGCAAGCTCAAGGCCGCTAAAGTCACCGATGACGGCTTAGGGTCATGAGCTGCTGAGGGCGATTTTGTCAGTTTCCGCAATAGTTTATGAGCGGACCAACGCTCTCGGACCGGAAGGGCTTCAATATGGGTCCCAAAACCCGTTCTGCCGCGTTCATGGCCACGCATGTCCTTTCGGATACCCCCTCAAGAAACCAAACCGTCGAGCACCTGGGCCACCGCCCCAGCATGATCAGCCCGATTGTCGTCATAAAGTGAGACGGTTGCCAAGTTCGCATGCCGCGAGAAGGCCCCTTGCCGTCCGCAAGTTTGTAGGGCTTCTCGGCTGGTTGGGCATTCTTGAGCGCGGTGTTTGTCAGCATCGGAGTGGGGGTATTTTGGTCCGAAAATGGCGTTTTGGGGGTATTTTCACCTCGGAGCGCCGGATTCGGTGGGGGTATTTTAGAGGAAGCTTATTAGCGATACCCCCGCGAATACCCCCGCTTATGTCCGGCTGCGAGTAGATATAGCCGAACACCAATGAACAAGAAAACCCAGAGTTATCAGTGATCCACAGCCTTTTGTGGCATTCGCTGGGATACCGTGGAAAGCATAGATGGTGCGGACGGCGGGACTTGAACCCGCATGGCCTCTCGGCCGAGGGATTTTAAGTCCCTTGCGTCTACCGTTTCGCCACGTCCGCATCTGCTGGAGGTAGCAGTAAGCCAATGCCGTGTCCGCTGCAACATCGCCCAGAAGTACGCCTTCAAGATGCAGCATAAACCGGCGGCTGAGCTTTCGGCCGGGGCGGTAGCACTTGCTGGGCACTGCCATATTTGATGGCGGCGGCAAGAAGAATGAACAAAGTCAGTGAATTGAGAAGATGCCAGATGAAATGGGTCCCGACCCTATGGCCCATCAGTATGAAATCGCCGCAGAGACGCTGATCCAGTGAGCGGAAAGCAAGGGACACAGCGAAGGTTAGCGCTGCGGCGGAGAGCATCGCCGCACTCATATGCCGCCGGGCAGCGAGCCAACCCGCCATCGCCGCCATCGCCACAAACGCAGGCGCATAGCCCAGACTCCCGTTCAGACACTTCGCCCGCGCCCCAACGGGTACGTTCTCGAGCGCAAAGCCGATCCGGCCGTCCCAGCATTGCACATTGAAGGCGATCACCATCAAACCTATAAAGGCGGCCACTGCGGCGAGGCTAAGGAACCAAGATGCTCCGGCGAAGCGGCGCATCGCAAAGACGAGATAGCAGAGCATGAAAACACCGATGGGCCCGGTGTCCGCAGCAGCGGTTTGAACGCTTGGCATGGTATGAAACAGAAAGCTTCCAACGCCGATAGCAAGGAAGTTGATCACAAAAAATACGTGCCAAAGCGAACGCTGGTGGGACGGCAAGTTGGCGATCATCACGACACCAGCCAAAGCAGCCACGATAAAGCCGGCGTTCGTGACCGCATTGAGAGGCTCTGCCCAAAAGGCAGGATCAATCCCGCGCTCACAATAGGTGAAAGGGATGGCAACGCCTTGCGGCTGCATGGGTATGGTGCTCGCCTTGGTTATGCTCGCGGCAACATAGCCGGCCATTAGGCAGAGAACGACCCCCTTTTTTGTGTCCGCTCGTCACATTTCGCCCGGAAACTGAAAGGTAAGCTTGGCTTGAACAGGAACGGGGCCTAGTGTAAGCAGCGGCCAAGATTCGGAGGGAAGAGATGGTTTTCCGGTCATTTCTTATGGCTGCCGCTTCGTTTGCCATGGTTTTGGCGGCACACGCCGGCGGGGAGAATGCGAAGACTGGTGCCAAGGCAACCGAAGCGGCGGCCGCTCACACAAAGGGGCGGCCTCACTCTGGCGGCAAGCTTTGCTGCGGTCAAATCTACCGCTATGTCTATGCCGAAGCCTGGTATGGCAATCGCAAGATTGTGGCTCCCGTGCGCCGCGTCGAATGGGGCGATCAGGTGCAAGTCCCAGGCGGCGCCTGGCTAAACTGTATTTTCTCGTGCGAACTGACGATACGGAAATTGCGCCTTGAATATTGGCAGGCTTTGGGTGCCGGGACGATCAACCGCGATCTGCCCTATCCGCGGAATGACTTCTACATCGACAGCGAAGGCTGCAAGCACGAGTACCTTTTCTAGGCTGCCGTGGGTGTGGCTTTGCCCGCCTGAACCGGCTCTGCCGGCATCACATCCGTGCCCATCAATTTGTCCCAGAACCTGAAGTAGAGGCCGTAATTGCGGTCGAAGCGGACGTGATGGTAGTTGTGATGCGTCGCCGAAATGAGCTGGCCCCCGATTGGCCCCGATACTAGCGCGGTTGGCAGGATCTCCCAGCCCGAGTGGTTGAAAACGGCTATCACCGTCATGAGCAGCAAAAGCCCAAGCAGGACGCCCAAGTGTATTGGGATGATAAATACCATGGCAGGGAGCAACCAGCCTGTGAGCGCGGCCTCGGCGGGGTCGAAGGCGAAGGAGGCGAACGGCGTCGGCTGGCGTGAACGGTGATGCCCCGCATGGCTCCAGCCAAAAAGGCGCGGGTGATGCATGAGGCGATGAAGCCAGTAATAGAAGCTATCCTGAACAACCAAATAGATGAAGGCACTCAAAAGCAAATAAGGAACCCCGCCATAGGCGCTCCAGCTTGTGTAAATCTTTGCGCCGCCATGAAGGAAGGCCACAAGCACAATAGCGGCGGGCGCCGCGTAGACTACAGACGAGAGCAAGGATAGTTTGATTTCCTGGAACACAGCCTTGCTGGCTGGACGCTCGCGATTGAGGCGTTTCGCGCCAAGCCTTTCGCCGCCCCTTTGCCAAAGCAGCCAATAGAATGCCGCTGAAACAAGAATATAGCGGGCAGCAATGATCGCCGTCATCGCCGCCGTCGTGACTATGAATTCAACGGCTATGTCCGCTCCCGCCATCATCGAACTCCTGCCGTCAACGCACCAACCCTAACTCTTTCTTACAAATAACGATCGGCGAGGAAAATAAAATCAGCGGTAGGCTGCAGGCGATCTAAGCATCTAATAGGGCTTCTGCTTCCGGTGCCGCTCATTCTTCACATAGAAGGATGCAACATTTGTGAGGCGGATTCTTCTAAAGAGCAGCGCTAATGTCGGTCTTGCAAAAATCATTACCCTTGAATAGCAATGGCAGGCTCCTCGATTTTGCAAGAGCATAAGCCGCACAGTCGCCTAAATTCAGACCAGCGGGATGACGGCCTTTGCCGAAACGTATGAAGGCGCCGCGCGCCAAGAGCGCTTGCTCAGGGTCGAAGGCGATAACTTCCAATTCAGCTTTCGCCAGGAACGTGTCCAAGGTATGCCAAATATCAGAGTTATTCTTGCGAGCGGCCAGAACCATGGACGTTTCAAGTAAAGATACCGCCGAGATCAGCTTGGATCGCGCCTCTGTAACAATGCGGAGAAAGGCTGGGGCGTCCGGCTCCAAGGTGAGAATAGCGACGAGGGCCGAACTATCGACAACAATCAAACTGGCAGCCCATGCTCGTCATAAAGATCGGCCTCGTTGAAGGAAGGTGTGTCCTTCAGTTGGCGCGCGCTTTCTTCCGCTATGGCTAATAGGTCTTTGTAGAGGGATTCGGTATCCTCCTTTTTCTTGGTAAGGAGCACCCCGTCGCGGATGAACTCAACCCCCGCTTCCCGCAATGCCATTTCCACCCCCTCGGCGGTTTCATTAGCGACCGCATATTCGCTGTTCCCCGCCTCAAGGCGCCGGATCGTGGTTACGGACACGCCCGCACGCTTGGCCAGTTGCTCCTGTTCCATGCGCAACAGCGCCCTTGCTGCCTTTAGCTGTTCAGCCGTGACGGTCATGGCGTATAGCTACCATAATGATTGCTTTCAGTCAAGATGGCGCATTTAGTGCTTCTTGGGTAGATCCAACCGAATGTGCAACTCGCGAAGCTGTTTTGGGGAAACTTCTGAAGGCGCACCCATGAGCAGGTCTTCAGCCTGCTGGTTCAACGGGAACATTGTAACGTCACGCAGATTATCGGCGCCGCAGAGCAGCATCACGATTCGGTCGATCCCTGGCGCGATGCCGCCATGCGGCGGTGCGCCATATTTCAGAGCCCGGATCATGCCTCCGAACTTCGCATCCACCACTTCCGGGCCGTAGCCGGCGATCTCGAAGGCCTTGTACATGACTTCCGGCTCGTGGTTTCGGATCGCACCGGATGATAGCTCGACGCCATTGCAAACGATGTCGTATTGATAGGCCTTGAGCGCTAGAAGCGCCTCTTGGCCTTTCTTTAACGCGGTCTCAAGCGCGGCAAGTCCGCTTTGCGGCATGGAGAACGGGTTGTGGGAGAAGTCGATCTTCTTTTCTTCCTCATTCCACTCATAGAATGGAAAGTCCGTGATCCACACGAACTCGAAACGGTCCGTCTTCGTTAAATTGAGATCGGCCCCGATCTTGCTGCGCGCCTCGCCCGCGAATTTGTAGAACTTTGCCGGATCGCCGGCGGCGAAGAAGACAGCGTCCCCCTCACGGAGACCCAGTTGCTGCTTCAACGCAGACGCGCGCTCTTCGCGAATGTTTTTCGCGATCGGTCCGGCGGCTTCGCCTTCTCTGAAGAAAATATATCCTAAGCCAGGCTGGCCCTCGCCTTGCGCCCAGCTATTCATGCGGTCGCAAAAGCCACGGCTTCCGCCGCCTGGTGCCGGAATAGCCCACACGCGGGCCTTTGGATCCTTATCAAGCATCCCGGCGAAGACCTTGAAGCCGCTCCCCCGGAAATGCTCGCTGACATCCTCCATTACGATCGGGTTACGCAAATCAGGCTTATCGGTGCCGTATTTGGCTATCGCCTCGTCATAGGGGATCCGGGGGAACTGCTTCGTCACGGGCTTCCCATCGCCGAACTCTTCGAAGAGGTCGCGCAGCACCGGCTCCACTGCTTGGAAGACGTCTTCTTGGGTGACGAAGCTCATCTCGATGTCGAGCTGGTAGAATTCGCCGGGGCTGCGGTCCGCGCGCGCGTCCTCGTCGCGGAAGCAAGGCGCGAGTTGGAAATAGCGGTCGAAACCCGCGATCATAATGAGCTGCTTGAATTGCTGCGGGGCCTGCGGCAGCGCATAGAATTTGCCTGGATGCATGCGGGAGGGCACCAGGAAATCGCGCGCGCCCTCAGGCGAGGAGGCAGTAAGAATTGGCGTCTGGAACTCGAAGAATCCGGCCTCGGTCATGCGGCGGCGAATCGAAGATACGATCGCCGAGCGCTTCATGATGTTCCGATGAAGCGTCTCGCGCCTAAGATCGAGAAAGCGGTATTTGAGCCGGGTTTCCTCGGGATATTCGGGTTCGCCGAACACGGGCAAGGGCAGCTCATCAGCATTTGACAATACGTCAAGAGCAGCGATCCGCACCTCGACCTCACCAGTGGGCAGGTTGGAATTCACGGTACCAGGCTCGCGGGGCACAACCTTGCCGTCGACCCGGATGACCCACTCGGCCTTCACCTTTTCCGCAGACTCGAATGCAGGGTCGCTCGGATCGGCAACACATTGGGTCAGACCATAATGGTCGCGCAAATCGATGAACAGGAGCCCGCCATGATCACGAACACGATGAACCCAGCCGGATAGCCGTACAATTTTGCCGGCATCGCCCCTGCGCAAAGCACCGCAGGTTACGCTCCGATATTCGTGCAAGGCAGCCCCTTTTTCCCCCTGCGTTTTTGGCGCCGCAGAAGCTGACGCCGTCTGATCAAAAGCAGTGGCTTTCCCTCGCCCGCGTTGAGCGGTCTTGTTCACGGTTGTTTTCCCCTTGGCTTGGAAGCTCTTTCACTTGCCCGAAGGTAAGGTGGCGGCGTAAGCATTGCAAAAGCGTGGAAGTCCGGTCTGTTTATAGGTCCGCCGCTTGAAAATCCGGCTCGCACCAGCGCATGGCATACCACGTTTGTCAAGGCATTGAGCCTGCTCTAAGATAACACCCGCAACTTGAGCTACAACAGGCAATGGCCGATTCTCCCATCCCAATCACATCCACCGAAAAGTTAAATGACGCCTGCACTTATCTGAGCGGTCAACCTTTTGTAACCGTCGATACGGAGTTCCTGCGGCAAACCACGTACAGGCCGAAGCTCTGCCTGATACAGCTTGCAGCGCCGGGCTTCGAAGCCGTCGTGGATCCGCTCGTGGATATCGATCTATCGAGCTTCTACGAACTGATGGCCAATAAGGCCGTTCTCAAGGTTTTTCACGCCGCCCGGCAGGATATCGAAATAATCTATCAGGAGGCGGAAGTCATTCCGCAGCCAATTTTCGATACACAGATCGCCGCTATGGCTCTTGGCCACGGCGACGCCGTCTCTTACGGGGCGCTGGTCAAGAAGCTGCTCAAGCGCACTCACGACAAGACCTATCAATCCATCGACTGGTGCACTCGCCCGCTCGGGCCGCGGCAGCTCGAATACGCGCTTGGCGACGTCACCCACCTGCGCGACATCTATCTCAAACTTAAGCAGCGCCTGCATGAGACCGGCCGCGAACCTTGGCTGGAAGAAGAAGTTTCAGTCCTTACGGATCCAAAGACTTACGCCTTCGACCCCAAGGATGCCTGGAAGCGCTTGAAGCTTGGGGGCAAATCAAGGCTCGCCAAAGCGATTATAATCGAGCTTTCGGCTTGGCGGGAACGCGTCGCACAAGAAGATAATGTTCCCCGCGGCCGGGTGCTGAAGGACGATGCGATCTACGAGATAGCGAAACATGCGCCGCGATCCCTTGAAGCTCTGACCCGCCTCAGGACGGTTCGCGACAGCGTCAAGGCCCGTGGCGAAGCCATCTTGCGGTGTGTTGGGCTCGCGCTAGCGCAGGACCCCACAAGCATTGTGCTGCCAAGTGCGCATAACGAACTGAACGCCTCGGCCTCTGCAACCGTGGAGCTGCTGCGAGTCCTGCTGAAGGCTGTATCGGCGGAGCTTAACATCGCGCCAAAGCTGCTCGCAAGCTCGGAGGACTTGGAAAGGCTCGCCCAGCAGGAAGAGCCCGACGTTCCCGCCCTTAAAGGCTGGAGGCGCCAGCTCTTCGGCGAAAAGGCTTTGGCACTAAAGACAGGGACGCTCGCGCTGGGCATCAAAAATAAGGAGATACGCCTTTTCGAGCTATAGGCGGCCAATCAACCAAAAAATCGCAGACAATATAATGCTGATCAACAAGCAAGTACCGAGCGGCAGATAGAACCGGAAATTCCCCCGGTCGATCATGATATCCCCTGGCAAATGCCCGAGGCCCAGGCGCGATCCGGCAACCCAAAGAAGGCCTGCAACTATAAGGACCGCGCCGAGTACGATAAGGATTTTGCCCGGTTCCATCTGCCGATTGCCGTCAACCCAGCCGCAATTTCAAGTCGTGCGCTTCCTCTAAGAGTGCCCCGCCACTTTATCAAGCTGCTACCGAAAGGTCACACAGCGGATGCAAAACGGATAATACCGAATCCGACTGATTGAGTCGCCGCGCGCATGGGATTCCGCTCGGGATTCGAAGCAGTTATATGGAAGGGTCATGATTCGTTTGCGGGGGGCAAGATCATGACGGCGATAGCATCGCATTTGAGC
>JBAUNL010000315.1:0-3807 GCA_049579205.1 Rhodomicrobium sp.
GGTCATGCCGTCTTCGACATCGATTTCCGTGCGGCTGTCGAAAGCAAGCGTAAGCTGCTTCGAAATTCTCTCGAACATCCGCTCGCTGCCCTTGCCGCCGATTTACTTGGCGAGCCCGTTGAGGAGCTCCTTTATTACGCCAGGATCAATTGTCCGCGTCCGGACATAGCGAACATTGCCGCTCGCCGGGTCCGCGCGCTCGAACCGCAGCGTTATGGCCGATTTAATTGGCTCGCCGCCCAGCGGGTTCGCCACCTCTTCGGTCGCAGCTTTCGTCTCGCCTGGATGAAGACCCGTATCCTGTCCGAGCGCAAGGACAGGAAGTTCCGCGAGGTAGATCTTGGGTGCGCGCTCTTGGTCTGCGATCAGCATCGCTGTCCCCAAGCGCCGTACCATCGAAGCGACCTGAGGACGGCTTGCCCACCGTTCGGCCAAGCGATCGATTGCCGTACGCGCCGCCGCCTGAACCTCATCGAAATTCTCGATGCGCATCGGCATGCCGCTGGGACTAACCGTCGCGCGAACAACAACGTTTTCGAGCGCCTCGGCGGCCGGACCTACAAGCGCTTCCGTGCGCGAATCGCTCTGGAGGTCGCGGATGACATAGGTGACGCGAAACCCCTCCGCGATCCTCTCCTCAAAGGTCAATTCCGAGGTGAACTTCACGATGCTCGTTTGCACGCTCCCATTCCGGTTCTCTTCCGTGGTCTCGTCTGGATGATCCAGCGGCTGCCCACCGGTGGATTAAAAGGGCGCTCGACCCATTCCTCGGCACGAGCGCTTGTCGCGACGGTGAACGCGCCAGCGAGCGCCAATCCGAGAATGCAGCGCTGTATCGTCCACCTTTTGGAAATCATGGCGGCATCCTTGCAGAGCCGTGCCGGTCCCCCTCGCCTCAATTTATGTTCCCGCTGGTCGATCATGTTGC
This sequence comes from Rhodomicrobium sp., assembly GCA_049579205.1. GTDB lineage: Bacteria > Pseudomonadota > Alphaproteobacteria > Rhizobiales > Rhodomicrobiaceae > Rhodomicrobium. The sequence goes on from JBAUNL010000315.1 coordinate 929, forward strand.
ATCCATCCACGGATGGCGATCGCCCACACACCTATGAGCCGAGACAAAGCGCGTCAGCCAGGGGGTGACCGTCTGGCTCGACAGGCTATCTCGCATTAGCCGGATGGTGGCCTTCCCAATTCGCCTTGCGGTCTTTCCAGCGCTTTACGGTCCCATCGTGCGAGCGACGCAGCCGCCTCATAAGTCGATTGCAAAAACTCAAGCAAGGCGCTTTCCGGATCAGACGCGGTTCGCATCGCTTCATAGGGAAGGACAAATTCGCCAAACTCGCGGCTGTAGAAGGCCTCGGGCGGTGACACCTTCGCTTCGGCAAAGCCGTCCGGAGCCGGATAGGCATAGGAATAGAAGACCGGATATTCGAGCCCCGGGCCACCCGGCCAGAAGCCCGCGCTACTGACCTCATGCGAATAGGCTTCGCGCGTGACCGCATCGGGCAGATTTGGAATGCCGCCGGGATGGGCGGGCGCCGGTCTGCCGGAAAAGCGCGTAACGGCCAGATCGAAGCTCCCCCAGAAGAAATGCACGGGACTGTTCTTGCCGACAAAGCGTGTGCGGAACAGTTGCAAGACGCGGCTCGACTGCCGAAGGATTTGCCAAAAACGCAGCACCGCCTCCTCATCGTAAGGCCGTGCCTCAACATCCGCCGCGAAGGGGGTCGCATCAGGAACCTCGTTCGGTAATGGCGAGATTTTGACCTCGATGCCGAGATCACCAAGCACTTTGAAGAAGGCCTCATAGAACCGAGCAATACTGCCAGCGCCAAGCGGAAGGATCTTTTGTGTGCCATCGCTTGCATCGATGATGAGCCGATGATGCAGGAAGTCGAAGGTGAGTTCGAAACAGTCTGCGCCATAAGAGATTGCGCCCGTCGTCAGGCCGCGCGGGCTCACATAGAACGGTACATGCCAGGAGTGGTTCACCCATGGCGTCAGCGCGAGACGGACCTTGCCGGCGATTTGAGTCAGAAGGTGCAAATGCTTGCAAGTGGGCTGCCACTGGGCATAAGCCAGCGGCGGCCAAAGCACATTGCGTCCATTACTTACAGAAGGGGACATGGAGCCTCACTCGGTTTGCGATGCTCACGGCTCGTTAGACGGCGGCGCACCAGTATACGTCGCTCCCGGCGATACGAAACACCGGAAAAGCGAAACGGGAAAGAGCTCATTCTGTAAGATTTCCGGAGTGCCCCTCCCGTGTGGGGCGCCGTTGGAGGCCACGGCGAAAACCCTAGCGGTGGGTGGTGGCGCGAAAAAGCCGGATCGGCACCCCCGGCTTGCGAGAGCGCCGCCCATCCGAACTGGATTGCGAGAACGCCGGTAAGCCCATTGTTTCAGACCCTTTCAAGCAGGCTGTCGAGATCCAGTGTGGAGCGGCGGCCCAAATCATCGGCGTGGGAGGTGAGGAATTCTTCCGCGGCCCGCCGGCCCTCGCCCCGAAGCATGGTGAGAAACGCCCACTCGGCATTGAGCTTGGACGAGTAACCAAGATCGGTCATCGCGGGGCTTGTGATGCGGTGGATCCGCATTTCTGCCCATTGCGCTCCTTCCAAGTTGCCGGAGCATGTGAGCTGGCGCGTGACCGCAATCATGCGCAATTCCTTCAAGAGGGTAGCATTGAACGAGACCTCGTTCACGCGGTTCAAAATATCGCGCGCCGACTTAGGTGTGGTCGGCCGCTCGACCGGGTTGATCTGCACCAAAAGCGTATCCCTGGATTTGCACTCGCGCACGAGCGGGGTGATTGTGGGGTTGCCAGAATAGCCACCATCCCAATAGGGCTCGCCGTCGATCTCTACGGCTTTGAACATCGTCGGAAGACAAGCGGAAGCAAGCAGCACGTCTGGCGTGATCTCGGCGTTGCGGAACACACGGCCCCGTCCCGTGTGGACGTTCGTGGCCGTCACGAACAGCCGGATTGGAACCGTTTCGAGGCGGCCGAAGTCGACGCATTCGGCCAGAATGTCTCCGAGCGGATTGCCGTCCATCGAGGGCAGATCGTAGGGCGAGAACAAGCGGGACATGAGGTCAAAGGTGATAAAGACCGGCGAGCTATCGAGCGTCCACCGGCCCATCAGAATATCCAGCGGACTTCGGCGCAAGGGGCTGAGCCGAGCGGCATCGGAAACGCGGTGCCAGAAGTCTTCAAGAGCGACCTGTGCGCCGCAGGGGCCGTCCTTCGCATAGCCGCTCGCCAGCACGGCCGCGTTCATGGCTCCTGCCGAAGTGCCGGAAATGCCATCGATCCGAAGCCACGACTCTTCAAGTATCCGGTCCAGCACTCCCCATGTAAACGCGCCGTGCGCACCGCCGCCTTGGAGCGCCAGATCCACAAGAAGTGTATCATGCATTAGAGCGGCCTCACGGTTTAGAAGATTGCATTTTCGGCTGTCGGGACGCTTGGACGCGCTGTCTATCTGGAAAGCCTAACGCATAAATACAAATAGACGCGGATAGACCGCGCAAATTGCTGGAGAAAGCATTAATTATTCGACTAAGCTGCAAGTATACCAATAAGCTTAGTGCCTGACGCGCCCCTAGCAGCAAAGATGACACTTTTATTACATTTACTTAAATGATCTCAATTACTTAGGTGTTATAGAAGCAGGTAGCCAAGCCAGCTTAAGCAGCGCACAGCCCTGCACTTGCGGGGGTGCCTCGCCCATGATGAAATTGCCGGTCTCCCGGCATTTCCTCTGGCGGGCGGAGGAGTCGCGGCCGACGCGATCTATGACGACCGGGCATCCGGCAAGAGAGATGACCGCCCTGGGCTGGCAGCGCGCCTTAAGGCGCTCCGCGACGGAGCCGTGCTGGTTGTGTGGCGGCTGGATCGCCTAGGGCGCAACTTGAAAAACCTCATTGAGATTGTGGAAGATCTCAAGA
>JBAUNL010000316.1:0-26978 GCA_049579205.1 Rhodomicrobium sp.
CAAAGAGCGTTCGGTCGAAAGCCTTTGGCACCGGATCGGCAAACTCTTGGATGGCTTCGCGCCCGTGGAGTGCTTAAACTTCTTTCGTCACGCCGGATATGCGTAAACTAAAACGGGAACCGCTCTAAGGCCGGCAGAAGAGCAGAGAGCCGGTGCCGGCTATCATTCGGAAGCGGTCCAGAAGGGCAGTCTCGGGCAACAAATATTACCAGGGCCGCCTGCGAGGGCGCGTGCGGGGACTCATCCAAAGGCAAATCCTCCATTCCGATGATCCCGTATTTTGCACTCGCAATTGTTATTAAAGCGGCGAGCAGGATGCCAGCGATAATCCAGAAGGCGGTTTGAACTTCCTCAGAAAAAAGCCGCTTTTGCTCTTTGAATTCAAATTTTGAACTGTATAGCAATTGCTTTCTCCTATAATTAATGATCAATCCAATTCGCAAAAGTTATGCCGAAAGTAGACAAATGCTGCAATGCAAAAAAGCACGCGGCAACAGACTTCAATTCAGGAAGCCTCCTGACTAGCGTAGCCAACTTGGCTATCTTCTAACCTGTTACCGTGAGCCCGACGGCGTGATCTTTTCAGGAAGCTTCGCGTTCTTACGCTGTTTCTGAAGCTTCTGCTTTGCGGTGGTGCCAACCGCCTTATTCTTCCGGCGGTCCTGCTCGGGCCCGCTTCTATCAGCCTTAGCGGCCTGAGCCTTCGTTCCGCTTTCCTCGTCGTCCTCATCAAGGTGCTTCAAGTGAACGAGAGAGGCGGGATCGGAACAGCGGAACCTAATCTGCTCATCGAGATCGATATATTGGCGGACAAGATTGAGGTCCACTGGCGACAAATGGGAAATCGCCCACTCGGGACCGTTCGCCATCATCTTATCGACGTCCAGCGCCTTCATGTTCTGGAAGTTTTGCACGAGCTTTTCACATGCGCTTTTATCGAGCGGTGCAGCAACAGCGGGAAATGAAACAAAAACAAGCCCGGCGAAAAACCCCGTCCTTGCGAGCCATGCAATGGAAAGCTTCGAAGGGAGAGAAAGCGATTTCATTGGCCTTCCATCAAGGACTATTTGCGCTGCGCCGAAGCTGCCGTAGCGGCCGCGATGATTGCAAGAAATGAGGAGGCTTTCAAGCTCGCGCCTCCGACCAAAACCCCGTCAACTTCAGGACTTTCGAAGATCGAATCTGCATTTGCCGGGGTCACGGACCCTCCATACAAAATGCGCCATCGTTGTGACACATCGGGAAAACGCTCTGAAAGCTGGTGGTGAAGAAGCCCATGCATTGCCGCGATATCGGCGGTGCTGGGCGATAAGCCTGTTCCAATGGCCCAAACGGGTTCATAAGCAATGATGGTGTTTGCTGGCGTACTTTGTTCCGGCACGCTTTCCGCAAGCTGGCGTCCGCAAACCGACGGGGCCAAGCCCGCATCGTGTTCGCCTCTGGTTTCTCCAAGGCAAATGATAACATCGAGACCTGTTGCGAGGGCAGCCGAAGCCTTTTTCCTCACCAGGCTACTCATCTCTCCGTGGCCGCTTCTCCTCTCGCTGTGACCAGTGATAACTGCCTTTGCGCCTGAATCCTTCAGCATGGGGGCCGAAATATCGCCTGTGAAAGCGCCGGAAACTTCGGTGTGGCAGTCCTGTCCGCCAATAAAGATGGGTGATCCTTGCGTGAGAGCCGCTGCCGCGTGCATGAGGGTCGCGGGCGGAAAAATGCCAATATCGACTGCAGGCGAAGCGCCTGCTCCAGCCTTGATCGCTTCGATCTGCGAAAGATCGGCACGAAGGCCATTCATCTTCCAATTCCCGGCGGCGAGCAGCCTTGACCCGTTCATCTTTCCTCCCTCTAAAGGGCTACGTCAGAATCTTTTATTGCACGCCAATATTTTCGTTCTAAATTACGGCTCAACACGAACCCTGCAAGAAATAAGCATTCTAATCAAGGTTCGTTTCATCTCATAAAGGACTGTCCCCTGCTATGATGCAGATGCTCAGGAAAGCAGCCGTCTTTGTTATGTTCGCCGTTCTCATCGGCGCTTTCGCGATCAGCATGGGCGGCAACAATTATTTCGACCGTTATACACATCCGACTGTCGCGAAGGTTGGTTCGGTCGAGATTACGCCGCAAGACTTTGAGCGCGCTTACCAGCGGGATCTCGATAATTTGAGCGCGCGCGCGGGCCGGCGCATCACGATCCAGCAGGCCAGAGCGGTGGGCCTGCCCGAACAGGTGCTCAGAGGTTTGATCCAGGACGCAGCCCTCGATTATGAGGCACAAAAGCTTGGCCTCGGCCTTTCCAAGGATGGGCTGCGCGAGAGCCTTACAAGCAACGACGTCTTTCAGGATTCTGGGGGTAAGTTCAGCCCCGAGAAATATGAGCGCTTTTTACAGCAAATCGGCTACAGCGCACCCATCTTCGAGCACGAGTATAAAAACGACATCGTCCGCCGCCAGCTTCAGAGCGTCTTCAAGGCGAGCGGCGTTGTCACGCCCGTAATGCTTGACGCTTTCAATCGCTACCTTAACGAAGAGCGTACACTTTCTTACTTCACGATCGGAGCCCCGGCGGTTGGGAAAATCGAGGCCCCCAGCGAGGATGCACTCAAGTCGTTTTATGAGGAGCGGAAAAACGAATTCATGGCACCTGAGCTGCGCAAGGTGAGTGTCGTTGCCATCTCACCTCAGATAGCCGAAAGCAGAGTAAAGGTACCCGAGGAGGAGTTGAAGGCCGAGTACAACGCCAAATCTGCCCATTACTCCGTTCCCGAACGCCGGGCGATCGAACTTATTCCGTTCCAGTCGAAAGAAGCTGGCCAGAAGGCTTCTTCCGAATTGAGCTCTGGCAAGACTTTCCAGGATGTAGCCAAGGCTGCCGGCTTCAAACAGGGCGATATCGAGCTTGGTACGGTTTCTAGAAAGGAATTTACCGAGAAGTTCGATACCAATGAAGCGGTACTCAAGACGGCCTTCAATCTTAAGAAAGGTGAGATCAGCAATCCGGTGGACGGGCCGCTCTCATGGGTGATCATTCGGGTCTCGAACATAGTTCCCGGCCAAGAAAAGACTTTCGACGAGGTTAAAGATCAAGTCCGGGAGGATCTCGTTAAGGCCAAAAGCACCGCTGAAAGCTCAAAGCTAATCAAAGCGTTCGAGGACGACAGGGCCTCTGGTGTGCCGATCTCCGAGACTGCAAAGAAACTCAATCTGCCGCTCGAAGAAGTCACAATAGATCTGAACGGGAACGGGGCAGATGGAAAGCCTGTAAAGCTTGATTCCGTACCGGCGCGAACCCTTGCGGCGGCTGCCTTCAAGTCTGATATCGGCGTGGAAAACGAGGCTCTTCGCTTGCAGGGCGGAGGTTATGCCTGGTTTGACGTTCAGGATGTTGTCAAGGCGAGGCAGAAACCTTTTGATGAAGTGAAGGCCGAAGTGGAGGTGGACTGGCAAAAAGAGCAGCTCAGGACGAAACTTGCGGAAAAGGCGCGGGAACTTACCGCAAGCATTGATCATGGGCAGCCGATCGCCGAGGCAGCCAAGAGCGCCGGAGCCGAAGTAAAAACCTCTAAGCCTCTCAAGCGTCAGGGCTCCGAGCAAGGCCTTGCGCAGACCGCGATCACCCAGGCATTCTCGCTTGCGGAGGGCGGATCGTCATCGGCAACGTCGGCCGACGGCACTGCCCGAACCATATTCCAAGTTGCAAAAGTCACTCCCGCTGGGCCTTTGAGTGAGGCGGCGAGCAAAAGCCTTCAGCAGCGCCTGTCAGGCGAGATCGCCAACGATAATTTTGCGGAGTTTCTAACCGGCATCGAAAAGAAAGCCGGCGTCAACATAGACCGGAAGAATTTCGCCGATGTTGCAGGCGGCGGAGTCTCCTTTGAAACGGAGGAGTAACTGCCGATGGCGCATCTCTTAATCTTGCGTGAGCTCAGACCCCACTCAACTTAAGAGATCGCCAATCCAATGAAGGTTGGACCTTCGTTTTCAGAATTCGCAGCGCGCTACCAGAATGCCGAGCCTCAGCTCGTTTCCACCAGGCTGATTGCGGATTTGGAAACCCCTGTGGCGGCAATGTTGAAGCTCGCCGCCGACAGACCCTATTCCTTTCTTCTCGAGTCGGTCGAGGGTGGCGCGGTTCGCGGCCGCTACTCCATCATTGGTCTCGATCCCGATATTCTCTGGCGCGCGAACGGCAACAAATCCGAGATCAACGAAGCTCCGCTGAGAGACGCATCCTCATTCAAGCCCTGCAAAGGTGGGACTCTGAATGCGCTGCGCGAACTCCTGGCGGCATCCCGGCTTGAAATCCCACATTCCCTTCCCCCCATGTCCGCTGGCGTGTTCGGCTATTTGAGCTATGACACGGTGCGCCTCGTAGAGAGGCTGCCGGCCGTGAAGCACGATCCAATCGGCGTGCCTGATGCGCTTTTGATGCGGCCCACGATCATGGTCATCTTCGACGCGGTCAAGGACGAGATGACCATCGTCACCACCGTCCGGCCCCAGAAACGCATCTCGGCAAAAACCGCCTATTCCCGAGCCGTCGACCGGCTTTCCGAGGTCCAGGACGCCCTCGATGCGAAAAGTGCGAACGCTTCATCGGCCAATGGGCTTGACGCTGCTTTGACCTCTGCGGTGTCGAATATGACGCCGCAGCAATATATGACCATTGTGAGCCGCGCCAAGGAATACATCGCCGCCGGCGACATCTTTCAGGCTGTGCTTTCGCAACGATTCTCGGCGCGGTTCGACTTGCCTCCGTTCGCGCTTTACCGTGCGCTTCGACGTGTGAACCCTTCCCCCTTCTTGTATTTTCTGAATTTTGGCGAATTCGCCGTCGCAGGCTCGAGCCCCGAAATCCTGGTCCGGGTCCGCGATGGCAAAGTGACGATCCGGCCGATTGCCGGCACTCGGCCAAGAGGCACTACCCCCGAAGACGATAGGCGGCTTTCGGATGAGCTGCTGGCGGATCAAAAAGAGCGCGCCGAGCATTTGATGCTTCTCGATCTAGGACGTAACGATGTGGGCCGCGTGGCCGAAATAGGCTCGGTGCAGGTGACGGGGAGCTTTTTCCTCGAATATTATAGCCAGGTCATGCACATCGTCTCTAACGTGGAGGGGCACCTCGATCAAACGCACGATGCTATCGACGCCTTGATGGCGGGCTTCCCCGCAGGCACCGTCTCCGGCGCCCCTAAGGTGCGCGCCATGGAAATCATCGACGAATTGGAGCCGGAGAAGCGCGGGATTTACGCAGGCTGCATCGGTTACTTCGCTGCCAACGGCGAAATGGACACGTGCATTGCGCTTCGCACCGCGATCGTGAAAGATGGGACGATGTATGTGCAGGCGGGCGCAGGCATCGTCGCTGACTCGGTACCAGCCTCCGAACAGGCGGAATGCGAGAGTAAGGCGAGGGCTCTTTTCAGGGCTGCCGAGGAAGCGGTACGTTTTGCGGCACAGGCGGGCAGAGGCCAGTAGCGCGTTTTTGTGAGGTTGCCCATGAAGATTGTGACGATATTCCGTCATGCAAAGGCGGGTGAGAAGGGCAACCCTAACATCGCGGATTTCGACAGGCCCCTTACCGATCGAGGTATAAAGGCAGCCCGCAAAATGGGACGGGCCATTCGCGAGCATCAGCTGCGCCCAAACCTTATCCTTTGCTCGCCGTCCGTCCGTACTCGGCAAACCCTGACGCTGGCCGCGGCCGAAGCCTGGGATAATCCGCCGCGGGTGCGTTACGACGAGAGCCTTTATGACGCCAGCGCCAAAACGCTGTTTCACGCTTTATGCGAATTACCGGAGGATGTTGCCCACGTTATGATTGTTGGCCATAATCCCGGCCTTCAAGAACTTGCAGTGGCCCTTTCGCCTCTTGGGAGCGAGGCACGGGAGCAATTCAAGGAAAAGCTGCCGACCGCAGCCATTGCAAGCTTCGGCTTTGAAATGGAGCGATGGGCCGAATTGCAACCAGGGACCGGTAAACTCCTGCTTTATATCACTCCGAATACGGTTCAAGACTAAGGCCAAGGCAATGATAACGATTATCGATAATTACGATAGCTTCACATATAATCTTGTCCACTATTTCGGCGATCTCGGCGCGGAAGCGCGTGTCTACCGGAATGACGAAAAGACCGCGGCAGCCGTCCTTGCGGAGAAGCCGGAAGCGATCGTGATGTCGCCAGGGCCCTGCACGCCGAATGAGGCTGGGATTTGCCTGGAGCTTGTGAAGAAGAACAAGGGCCGCATTCCGCTGCTGGGCGTCTGTCTCGGGCACCAGGCCATCGGCCAGGCCTTCGGCGGCCGCGTTGTCCGCGCACCGGTATTAATGCACGGCAAGCTTTCGAAGATATTCCACGAAGGAACGAGTCTGTTTCAGGGGCTTCCGGACGGCTTTGAGGCCACCCGGTATCATTCGCTTATCGTGGAGGCGGCGACGTTGCCACCGGCTCTATCCGTGACAGCCCGGACCGCCGACGGGCTGATCATGGCGCTGGAGCACCGCAGCGAACCTGTTTACGGCGTGCAATTCCATCCAGAAAGCATCGCGAGTGCTCACGGCCATGCAATTCTGGCGAATTTCCTGACGCTGGCCGGCGTGAGCTGGATCCCGCGCAAGAAAGCTCTCGCACTTCCGCCGCTGGAATCAGCTTTGCACGCGGCCCTGGCTTGAGGCGCGCGCCATGCTGGATCTAGCAACTTCGTTCCGGCCTCACTTCGAGAAAGCCACGGCGGGAGGCACGCTTACCGAGGAAGAAGCTCAAGAGGCTTTCTCCTGCATCATGCAGGGAGGCGTTTCTGAAATCGAGCTGGCAGGCTTTCTCGTCGCGCTAAAGGCACGCGGAGAGACCGTCGATGAAATCGCCGGCGCCGTTGCGGCCATGAAGAGGCTGATGGTGCCGATTGTTGCTCCCACCGATGCTATCGACGTTGTCGGGACCGGCGGCGATGCGAAGGGTACGTTCAATATTTCGACCGCAACCGCCTTTGTGCTGGCTGGGGCCGGTGTGCCCGTCGCGAAGCACGGCAATCGGGCTGTATCGTCGAAATCTGGGGCGGCGGATGTCCTGGAAAAGCTGGGCGTGCACATCAATTTGCCGCCGCAGGCGCTGGCCGCATGTTTCGAAAAGGCCGGCATAGCCTTTCTTTGGGCCCCCGCTCATCACCCGGCGATGCGGCATGCCGCGGCGGTCCGGAAAGGGCTCAGGCTGCGAACAATTTTCAACCTGCTTGGTCCTCTTTCGAATCCGGCTAGCACGAAGCGCCAGCTAATAGGCGCTTATTCGGCTCAGTGGCTGGAGCCTATGGCCGAAGTCATGAGACGCGCGAATGCCAGGCATGTCTGGGTCGTGCACGGGGCCGACGGCATGGATGAGCTTTCCACCACCGGACCCAGCCATGTGGTTGAATTGAAGGATGGCAACTTCACCTCCTTCGATGTTCATCCGGATGACGCTGGGCTGCCGGTTGCAAACCCTGCCGATCTCAAGTCGGATACGCCAGAGGACAGCGCCGCATCCATGCGCGCGCTTTTGGGCGGCAAGCGCGGCCCCTTCCGCGACATCGTCCTCTATAATGCCGCCGCGGCCTTCATGATCGCGGGGAAGGCTACAGACCTGAAAGAGGGCGTCAGCCTGGCCGAGGCTTCGATCGATGCCGGACATGCCGCGAAGGCGGTCGCTGCCTTGATCGAGGTCACCAAGGCGGCCGCGGAGGCTTCGGCCAAACCAAGCCCGTCAGGACCAGCTCAAGGGATAATATCCCGACAGTTAAAACGGCTGAGATATGGCAATGAGCATTCTCGATAAGATCGTCGCCTACAAAAAAGAAGAGGTAGCGGCCGCGAAAGCCAAAATTCCGGCAGCGGAGATGAGAGCGCGGGCAATGGAAGCGTCTCCGCTACGGGACTTCACGGGCGCGCTGGCGAGAAAATGCGCCATAGGTCAGCCTGCCTTGATCGCAGAAGTAAAAAAAGCAAGCCCATCCAAGGGGCTTATCCGGCCCGGCTTCAACCCTGCAGGGATCGCACTTGCCTATGAGAAGGGAGGAGCAGCCTGTCTTTCTGTCTTGACCGATGGCCCTTCATTCCAAGGATCGCCGGAAGCATTGATAGCCGCCCGAGCCGTCACGTCCCTGCCCGTGCTGCGCAAGGACTTCATGGTCGATCCTTACCAGGTGGACGAGACGCGGGCGATGGGGGCGGACTGCATGCTCATCATCATGGCTTGTACGCCGGATGAGCTTGCGGCTGACCTGCTTCACGCCGCCAAGGATTGGAGAATGTCTGTCTTGGTAGAAGTGCATAACGAAGACGAACTTGAGCGCGCGCTGGCACTTGACGCTTGGCTGATCGGCATCAACAATCGCGATCTGAACAGCTTCGAGACGCATCTAGAGACAACGGAAAGGCTATCGAAACTCGTTCCTGCTGGCTGCCTCGTGGTCGCAGAGAGTGGCATCTTCTCACCTGCCGATATTGCAAGGCTTTCACGCGCGGGCGCAAATGCGTTCCTTGTCGGTGAAAGCTTGATGCGGCAGGCGGATGTCGAAGCCGCAACGCGGGCATTGCTTTCAAAGGCGCCTGAACAAGCCCATGGGTGAACTTTCGCACATCAACGCCAAGGGCGAGGCCGCGATGGTGGACGTCGCTGGCAAGGCTGTGACCGAAAGGGTTGCCTTGGCCGAAGGCTATGTCCTCATGGAGGCAGCCACATTGCTCCTCATCGAAGAAGGCAGCGCGCCGAAAGGCGATGTTCTTGCCGCAGCGCGGATCGCCGGCATCATGGCTGCGAAGAAGACACATGAGCTGATCCCGCTCTGTCATCCCTTGAATTTGAGCAAGGTGAGCGTCGAATTCAGCATACTTCCCGAAAAGCATGCCGTCCGCGTCGAAGCAATGGCCAAGGCGCAGGGTCAGACCGGGGTGGAGATGGAGGCGCTAACCGCGGTATCGGTTGGTTGCCTCACGCTTTACGATATGCTGAAGGCGAAAGACAAAGGAATGCAGATCGATGGCATTCGTCTTCTCTCCAAAACCGGCGGCAAATCCGGGGAGTATCGCGCTTCACCGGGCGGAAAGACGCGCGAACCATGAGCCTGATGCCGGTGTCTGCGGTCAAAGCGCGCATTCTTGACGGCGTGAACCCGCTGGGCAGCGAACTGGTATCGATCTACGAAGCGGAAACCCGCATTCTCGCGGCCGATTTGACAGCCAGGCTTACGCAGCCGCCTTTCCGCGCCTCGGCCATGGATGGCTATGCGGTTCGCGCCGCCGATATCGGCACGATCCCCGCTCGGTTGCGCGTTGTGGGGCGCTCTGCAGCCGGTCACGGGTTTACGGGCAAGGTAGGCTCAAGGGAAGCGGTTCGCATCTTTACCGGTGCGCCTGTTCCCGAAGGTGCCGACACCGTTGTGATCCAGGAGAATGTTGAGGCCGGACCAGAAGACGCCGTCACGATCCTGGAAGGCGGTAAATCCGGGCAATTTGTACGTCCGCTCGGCTACGACTTCAGAGAAGGTGAAGTGCTCCTGCGCGCGGGCACAAGGCTCGGGAGCCGTCATTTGATGCTGGCCGCGGCCATGAACTATGCAGAGGTGCCAGTCCGCCGCAAGCCGGTTATCGCGCTGCTCGCAAATGGCGACGAGCTTGTACGGCCTGGGACTGCACCCAACCCCGATCAGATCGTTTCTTCGATCCCGCCGAGTATGAAGGCTGCGATTTCAGCTTGGGGCGGAGATGCGGCCATTCTCGAAATTGCTGCGGATACGAAGGATAGCATCGCGGCTCGTGCGGACGCTGCAAGCGGGGCAGATGTCCTTCTCACTATCGGCGGCGCATCGGTAGGCGAGCACGATCTTGTTCGGGGCGTCCTCGAAGAAAGAGGTGCCCGCTTCGAGGTTCTGAAAGCTGCTATGCGTCCGGGCAAGCCGGTGATGTTCGGATTCATGGGCAAACAAAAGGTGCTGAGCCTGCCCGGCAATCCCGTCTCGGCTATCATTTGCGCGCGCGTATTCTTGAAGCCGCTCATCAATGCGTTTCTGGGCCTGGACACGAGCGAGCAACTTCAAGAAAAGCCTCTCGCCCGCGCGCTCGAAGCCAATGGCGCGCGGGAACATTACATGCGCGCCGTGACTTCGGTGGGAGATGCGGTCACCCCCATCGCCGACCAGGACAGCTCGCTCATCTATGCATTCGCCAATGCGGACTGCCTCATCATTCGCCCGGTTAATGCAGCCCCACTTCCACAGGGCGCCCTTGTCTCCGTGATGCCCCTTGATTTTTAACTGTATTTCTTGATTCGGCACATTTTCGCTTGCGGAACGCAAAGAGAACGCCTATCCATGTTCTTGGTTTGTACAAAACGCGGTGCCATTTCCAACTGGGTCTTTCATGCTGACACCGAAGCAAAAGCAGCTCCTGCTTTTCATCAACGAGCGCATTGAAGCGACGGGCGTTCCTCCATCCTTCGACGAAATGAAAGAAGCGCTGGATCTCAAATCGAAATCCGGCATTCACCGCCTGATCATGGCGCTGGAGGAGCGCGGCTTCATCCGGCGATTGCCGCATCGGGCCCGTGCGCTTGAAGTGACCAAGATGCCGGAACGGGCGCGATTAGGTTTCGACTTGGACAGAAGGCGCGGCGGCTTCATGCCGACGGTGATCGAAGGCACCAAGCGATCTTCTTTCGACGAGGCGCCTCAGCCTGTGTTTTTGCGCGATCGTGAGGACACCGGTGTCTCGGTACCCGTCATGGGGCGCATCGCCGCCGGCGTCCCGAGATCTGCAATAGAGGATCACAGCCACGTCCTTTCAATGCCGCCGGAGTTCCTGTCGCAGGGCGATCACTTCGCGCTTGAAGTGAAGGGCGACTCGATGATCGAAGCCGGCATTCAAGAAGGCGACACCATCATCCTCAAAAAGACTTCCACTGCGGAGAGCGGTGAAATCGTCGTTGCGCTTATTGATGACGAAGAAGCCACTTTGAAAAGGCTTCGCAAACGGGGGCAATCGATTGCGCTTGAGCCTGCCAATCCTGCCTTCGAGACCCGCATATTCGGGCCGGATCGCGTCAAAATTCAGGGCAAGCTCGTCGCACTGCTTCGCCGCTTCTGACTGCTTCCGACATCTTGCGCGGGGAAAATGGCGCTCTTCTGCTGGCTCAACTTCTTCGATTCGAGGGCAGGGAAGTCAGCCATCGTCAACATGCAATTCGGCATTTCCGGACCCAGAGCAAGATCCAGGATAAGGCGTAACAGGCCGTAAGAAAGCTTTCCTTGGCGGGGCAAGCCGTCAAGGCCTGCAGGCTGGCACGCTCAAGATGCGAGAGCCCCGCTTGAGATTATAGCCGAGGACGCCAGTGCTCGTTCGCGAGATCGTCCAAAGCTGCTGGGAAGCCCGAAAGGGCGAAGTGCATTTCACGCATTGGTCCACCAAAGGCACCGGGCGCCATCATGCGGAGGGCACGGCCCGAACGCAAAGAGAACCGTGGCCCCAGCAAGGATTTCTTAAAGAGCTTGACCTGTGGCCCGGAATTAGAGAACAGCCCCGAACCTAACGAGACATTGCATTGCCTTCCACCGGGGCCGTTAAACCATCACGGGTGGTGAACTCTTACTTCATCTTGACCATCTTGCTTAGCGCGAGGAGGATGTAGCCGGCGAGACACTACTCTGCGGTAGGAGCAGCGCCGGGAGCGACTCGCACGAGCGGTTACTTTCGCGATCAAACGTCACCGCCCAAATAAGAACCGCTGAATCGATAGGCGGCGCCTAAGATTGAGCCCCATGCCCTCACGATTGCACTTAATATGAAGCCGCCGCCCAGGCCTCTCGCCTCGCCACCTGCTTCGCTTTCGCCTCCGATAGTACGGTCCATATTCGTGGCGAAGGTCGATCCGATTTCTGCGACAATTCCGCGGACAATGCTTGGGCGCCCGAATTGGGCTAAGGCGCCGGTCAGCTGGTACGATATTCTGACATCAACAAGAGTTTTGGTGTCCTCCAATTCGGTCAGGCGAAAGCTCATCTTTCCTCTTGCCTTCCCTCCCCCGCGACCATCCTGTCCGGCGCCATCAATGTGTCCCGAGTAGTCGGCGTCTGACTTCCTGAAACTCCCGCTTCCGTTGAAGGCCGGAGATATGGGACCGAAAACTACTTTCATGGTGCCACTGAAGTGGCCTCCATGGCCACTAGAAGGATCCAGCGATGCACCTGGGAGACATTTTGCAAGCGCCTCGAGATCACTGAACTGGGCCCATACTGCCTCGCGCGGATGAGGCAGCACAAAGCTCTGGGACAGGATTGACATACCATCACATTCCGGTTCGGAACGCATTGTGACTTTGATCGTCTCCCGGTTGGAACCCGCAACCGATGCTGAGGCGGCCCTTCTCTGTTTCTCCTGAGCCTTGGGAGCTAAGGTCCCATCATGATTTATAATCGAAGCGTGAGCGCCCACGGGTCCGAGGCGAGCACCTTCCTTCTGCCCCGTATGTGAATTTAGAGCAGCCGTGTCCCATTCTTCGTCCAAGATGCGCTTTACTGCCGCGATGATCCCGGCATAGCCGGTGCAGCGGCAGAGATTGCCGCTCATTGTAATGCGTATGTCGCTGACGGTGCGCGCCGCTCCCCGGCGGATTAGATCCCGGGCGGCAATCAGCATTCCCGGCGTACAATACCCGCATTGCAGCGCGTGCTCTTCTGTGAATGCCTTGCGCAATCTCGCCATTAGCGGATCATCGTCGAAACCTTCTATCGTGCGCACCGCGGCGCCGTCGCAGGCTACGGCAAGTGCGATGCAGGAACGGGCAATTTCACCATCCATTTCAACGGTGCAGGCTCCACATATTCCGTGCTCACAGCCGAGATGAGTACCGGTGAGCCCCGCATGTTCGCGAATGAAATCGGCGAGACTTGTCCACGAAGGAACCTCAGCCCGGATTTTCTGCCCGTTGAGAGTGATTGTTGTTGCCGTCATGCTTGCCAACTCTCGTCGAGCGCGCGTTGGATCGCGGCGGTGTGAATCGCGCGTTCATACGGGCCATCTTCAAGACCCTGCGCAAGGAGATATTCGGAGAGCCGGTTCTGATCGAGGCTTCGGCCGGCTACGAAATCAGCACCATCTTCAATTACGATGGGAAGACCAGCGGAAGCGCCAGCGACAATGCGGACCTTTCCATCTGGGTTACGCCGCACAACGCCGGTGGCTTCGCCGAATTCTCCAACCTTCCGGCAAATCTTTGCATAACCGAAACGCGTTCCGGCCAGCTGCTTTGCGACGGAAACCGATGCAAGAATTTCACCATGGCCGAGGCAAGTCGAAAGTGCGCCCGTGATAAAATGTTGCAAAGGCACGCTGCGTGATGAGGACGGGCCCAAAATTCCGATTTCAACTTCGAGAACGGACAAGGCGGATATCCAATCGGCTGCTGGATCGGCGTGCGCGAGGCTGCCTCCTATCGTCCCTCTTGTGCGAACAGCGCGGTAGGCAATGCCACGGGCCACGCGGCGGAGAAATCCTCCGGTTGGATCAGGAACGCGGCCATCTTCGATATTCGCATGCGTGATGCACCCGCCATAAGTGACAGCGTTTGCGGTCTCGGTGACTTCTTTTCCTTCCGGGATGCGCGTAATGTCGACCAGGAGAGTCGGCTGGGAAAGGCGAAGATTAAGCATGGGTCCGAGTGTCTGCCCGCCCGCAATGATCTTCGCATCCTGATTGCTGGAAAGGATAGCCGCAGCTTCGGTCATGGTCGAAGGCCGGTAATAATCGAAGGCACCCGGCTTCATTCTGCGACCGTTCGTCCAAAATTTGCGGTGCGGGCACGCGCTATCGCATCAACGATGCGCCGCGGCGTTATCGGCGAAACGAGCAGTTCGGCACCTAAGCCGGAGAGGGCATCATTAATGGCATTGGTAATAGCGGCCGGGGGAGCAATTGCGCCGCCTTCGCCCAAACCCTTTTGACCAAACCGCGTGTAGGGCGAGGGCGTCTCCATGTGCTCGATCCGGATCTGCGGCACTTCTGCGGGGCCGGGCAGGAGATAATCCGAAAGTGTGGAAGCCTGGGGCTGTCCGTTGGCATCATAGGGCATCTCTTCATACAAAGCTGTTCCTATCCCTTGGGCGCAGCCGCCGTAAATTTGCCCATCCACGATCGTGGGATTCACCAGCACGCCCGCGTCTTCCACTACCACGTAGTCCAGGATTTCAACCTCTCCTGTAGCCGTATCGACCGCGACCGTTGCCGCGTGGGCCGCATAGCTGAAAGTCCCGCTATCTCTCTTGGCTTTGTAGCCTGCCGTCACTTCAAGACCGGCAGGGTTGGCATTAAAGGGCAAATCTTGCGGGCGGCGATACCATGTGCGCGCCACGTCGGAGACCGCAATCCTGCCGGTCTTACTCTCGACATAGCCCCCGTTCAACCTGACGGCCTCAGGTTCGGTCTGCAGGAGGCCTGCGCCGATCTCCCTAATACGGGCGCCCAGCTGCTCGCAGGCCTCTGCAACAGCGCCACCGGACATTATCATGCACCGCGATCCCCAAGTGCCGGTGGAGTAGGGCGTCTTGGCGGTATCGCCATGCAAGACTTTGATGCGGCTATGTTCAACGCCGAGGATCTCATGCGCGACTTGCGACAGCGTCGTTTCGAGTCCCTGACCATGGCTATGGGCGCCGATCCGTAGTTCCAAGCCGCCGTCCGGCGTGAAGCGCGCGTAACATTGCTCGAATCCCGGCACGAAAGGTATGCCCCAAGCGGCGTAGACGCTGGTTCCGTGTCCGGCCTGCTCCGAATACATCGCAAAGCCTACGCCTTCCCCCCGGTTCGCCGCCTCCTTTCGCGACTGCCGGGCCCGTACGCCTTTCAAATCAATCATCCGGATGGCCCGGCGCAGAGCCTGCGGATAGTCTCCACTGTCGAAATGCCTCTTTGCTATGTTGTCAAAAGGCATCTGCTCCGGCCTTACCAGGCTTCTCATCCGAAGCTCCGTTGGCTCGATGCCGAGATCGCGTGCCAAGGCATCGAGACTCACTTCGAGAGCGAAGCAGACGCCGGTGCGAGCAACACCACGGTAGGGCAAAATCGGTGGCTTGTTCGTAGCGACGGAATATGTCCGGCACCGGTAGTGCGGAAAGTCGTAGAGACCGGGCAGGATGCTGCCAATCTGGCCCGCTTCCAAGCAGGCCGAAAATGGATAAGCAGAATAGGCCCCTGCGTCGACGGTTGCTTCGCAGTCAAGTGCGAGCAGGCGTCCGTTCTCGTCCGCATAGGCGGTCAGGATGTAATGATGCTCGCGGCAGTCCGCGCCTGCCACCAAATTTTCGCGGCGGTCTTCGAGCCATTTCAATGGAAAGCCAAGCTTTCGCGTCGCCCAGGCCAAAGCCACTTCTTCAGGGAGAAGGATCCCCTTGTATCCGAAACCGCCACCCACATCGGGAGCGATGACCCGGATATTACCCTCCGGCAAATCGAGACACTCGGCGAGTCCGGACCGCACGATGTGTGGCTGTTGTGTTGAGCTTGTGATCGTGAGCTGCTCGAGGCGGCTATCCCAATAGGCGACCACGCCTCGTCCCTCTAAGGGACTCATTGCTTGCCGGGCTGTCCGCAGCTCGCGGGTGACTTTCCGGTGCGCTTTCAATTTCACGTTATCGAAATCGACATCAATGGATGTCGTCAGAAAAAGATTGTCTCCCCAATGCTCGTGCACGAGCGGCGCGCCGGGCTTGCGCCCTTCAAGCATATCGACGATTGCGGGCAGTTCCTCGATGTCGAGTTCCACAAGCTGTGCGATATCTTCCGCCTCGGCACGAGTGGGCGCTATGCACATCGCAACCAGCTCGCCCACATAGCGCACCTTTCCGGTCGCGAGTATTGGCTGCACCGACGATTTGAACCCCGGAAGGGCGGTATCGGCCCGGATAGGCGAAACGCCTTCCAAATCCGCTGCTACGAAAACCCGGTTCCGGAATTCCGCTGGAATTTGCACATCGCGAACCTGGCCGTGTGCGATTGGGCTTCGTACAAAGGCAACCTCCTGCATGCCGACCAATTTGATATCGCCGACAAATTGGCCACGGCCGCGCATATAGCGTTCGTCCTCCTTGCGGGTCAGCCGCGCCCCAATTCCCTGATCCATCGCCATATGCCCTACTGCCTTCTCAAAGGACGCACCCCGCCCTTGAGCTCAATATTTATCCGGACACAATCGCCTCTGTAGGTGATCTCGCCTACGTAAAGCACCCTCCGTTTGTGACCAGTCACGACGCAACGAGCCTCGGCAGTTGGAGAATTCAGAGGGATTTGCAGGTGCCGGGCCGTTTCGAGATCGGCGCTACCAATCACAAGTGTCTGCATCGCCCGTTTGATGCCAGCATTCTTCATGCTCGCGAGAACGGCAAGCGCAATCCGGCTTTGAAACTGATCCTCCGCCTTGTTGTACACGTCCCTCGCGATATGAACCCGGGCGAACGCGTAGGGCTCTCCTTCCCGGGTCTGAACGCTTCGCAGGCAGACATACTCGCTTGCCGGCAATCCATCAGACTCCCGGAATTCAGGCTCGCTGTCTTGGTCCACTGAAAGCATATGCGGAATATTGCTCTCGATCGGGGCCATCAGCCCGGGCCAATCCGTTGTCAGTTCGAGCCAACGATCGCGCTGGGCTGCTTTTGTGACAAACGTCCCCCGGCCCTGATGAGAACGGAGCAAGCCTTCGTCGTGCAAGACTTCGATGGCCTGCCTGATTGTAACGCGGGCGACGCCCAGTTCCTGTTCCAATTCCTCGATTGTGGAAACACGATCGCCCATTTTCCAAACGGCATCATGAATGCGCTTTCTTAGCAGAGAGGCAACTTGCAGATAGCGCGGTATCCCAGGTTCCGAGAGTGCGGGATGGGGAGTTTTTCGTGACGGTGCTGCCATAGGGCCTTGGAACCTGCTAAGAAAAACGACAGCCCTGCTCAAGAATTGGGCAACACGCCTATCTTATGTAACTTGGCAAAACGTCCTATTCATAGTACGAATTTTAGTATACGCAAGCTTACGTTTTAGGCGTGGTCATCTTCTGGGGGAGTTCAAATGTCGTTTATGGGCACTGCGATAGACCGGATTGCACGGGGAGTTGCGACAGCGCTTGCGGGTGCCTGGCTTCTCGCCGCTCCAGTGCACGCGGAAGATACGATCAAGATCGGGGTCACGCAGCCTTTGACGGGCGCGTTCGCTGCGAACGGCACATACGTCGCGCAGGGAGCGAAAATAGCGGCGGACGATATCAACGCGAGTGGCGGTGTCCTCGGCAAGAGGATCGAACTCATCATTGAAGACAACAAGTCGAATCCAACAGAGGCCGTCGCAACAGCCGAGAAGCTCATCCAAGCGGACAAAGTGCCGGTAATGATGGGTGCCTGGAGTTCCACGCTGACGCTTGCGATCATGCCGAAGCTTGCCGAATACCACGTCCCGATGGTGGTCGAAACTTCCTCATCCGGCAAGATCACGAAATTAGGCAACCCTTGGATTTTCCGCATCAGCCCAACCTCGGAGATGGAAGCGAAAGCCTTCCAACCCATCATGGGGCCGCTCGGAATCAAGAAAGCTGACTTCTTAGCGACGGCCAATGATTTTGGGCTTGGGGCGTCCCAGGAATTCTCCAAGATGCTGAAGGCGAATGGCGTCGTGGTCGGCGTCACGGAGACGATGGACCCGAAAGCAACCGACTTCTCCGCTCAGCTCGCAAACATCAAGGCCTCAGGCGGCGACACACTCTTCGTAACAACCGGCGTCGAGCAAATTATTCTGATCCTCAGGCAAGCAAAAGAGCAGCAGATCAAAGCCCGCATAATCACGACCGGTGGCTCAAACTCACCCGACCAGCTGATCGAGCAGGCGGGAGCTGCTGCCGAGGGTTCCTATCACCTTGTGGTTTTCACGCCTTGGTTTCCCGATGCATTGAAAAACCCCGATCTCGCGAAAAAATTCATAGCTGAATGGACGAAGCGTAGTCATCCAGTTGGCGGTCTGACGGAGGGGTATCGGGGCGTCGATGGGATCAACACGATTGTCGCGGCCATAAAGCTCGCCGGAAAAGCAGAACCGGAGGCGATACAGAAGGCGCTTTGGAACACGAAATTGAAAGGGATTAACGGCGACATCGCCTTCATGAAGCAGGGTCCCGAAGGTGCCGAAAGCGGACAGAACGTGCCCTCAGTATATCTCGTAAAAATTGCGGGAGGCAAAGTAGTCAAGGGCTAGGCACAGCAAGCATCAGGGATATTGAGGAAAACCTGGCCTTCAGCGAGAGACCATTCGTGTATCCGGGTCGCTAGTGGATCAGATCCTCCAGCATATCTCCAATGGGGTGATGCTCGGCGGCACTTACGCGCTGCTCGGCATCGGGCTCACGCTCATCTTCGGTATCATGCGTGTCGTGAACTTCACGCATGGCGAGCTTTACGCGTTCGGCGCCTATATGATGTACGCGTTCGTGATGCTGTTGGGCGTGAATTTCTTCCTTGCCCTCATGCTAGCTATTGCGCTCGGAATTGTGCTCGGATGGCTCATCGAGTTCACGCTCCTGCGGAGGCTGCGTGATGCAGATATAGACACGACCATGCTTGTCACTATCGGAGCATGGATCGCGCTTCAAAACACCGAGCAGCTCATTTGGACCGGCGTCGCTCAATCAATCTCGAACCCCTTTCCGGAAGAGCCACTGATAGCCGAGGCGGTTTCCATTTCACCTAACAGACTGTTTGTGCTTGTGACGGCGCTGATCCTCGTCGCTGCAAGTTATGCGCTCATCAATTACACAAAGCTCGGCAAAGCCATGCGGGCGACCTTCCAGGATCGCGAGACCGCGGCACTCATGGGTGTCGACGTCAACCGGATTTATGGCGCAACTTTCGCCATGGGATCCGGTTTGGCGGCAGCGGCGGGCGCTCTACTTGGGCCGATTTTTGTTGTGCAGCCGGCGATGGGCGATCTTGCCGCATCCAAGGCATTTGCCATCGTTATTCTTGGAGGCCTTGGCAGCTTTCGCGGTGCGATGATTGGTGGGTTTGTTCTCTCATTCGCGGAGGAATTCGGAGCAGCCTACATTTCATCGGGCTACCGGGACGCGATGGGCTTTCTTCTGATCATCGCAATCCTGCTTGTGAAGCCAACCGGACTGTTCGCGCAGAAAGTGCGAATTGGATGAGTGCTCCGGCGAAGTCTTGGTTGTCCTGGGCCGGAATCGCTTTTCTCGCATCTGTTCCCTTGTGGCTGGGCAACCTCTATGTGCTCCACGTCCTGATCATCTCCGGGATTTTCATTATCGCAGCTATGAGCTTGAATCTGCTGCTCGGCTACACGGGGCAGCTTTCACTCGGGCATGTCGCCTTTTTTGGCATCGGCGCATATGTCAGTGCGCTTTTGTCACTGGGTATTGAAGTCACGATCTGGCCCCTGGGATTGGTAACCTTAGCACCTAAGCCCGTGTGGCTTGCGATGCTCTGCGCGATCGTGGTCACCGGCCTCTGCGGTTGGGCGATTGGTAAACTCGCGTTCCGGGTGCGCGGGGCGTATTTCGTAATCGTGTCGATCAGTTTCGCGGAGGTGGTCAGGCTCATTGCCGTGAACTGGATCGAGCTCACACAGGGTCCAATGGCCCTTACCAATATTCCACCTCTCACTCTCGGAATACCGGGACTGTTCGAGCTTTCGTTCCTGAAGAAGCCAGCCAACTACTGGCTGGTGCTTGCGGTGGCTGCCATCAGTTTTACGATCATAAAGCGGCTTGTCGAAAGCAGGGCCGGACGGGCCATGATTGCACTCAGGGAGAATGAGCCGCTCGCCCTGTCCGTTGGAATTGACGTAACGCAATCGCTCGTCCTTGCGACTGTCATTTCCGCGGCAATGGCAGGCGGGGCAGGCGCCATCTATGCTCATTACCTGCGCATTGTCGATCCTGACGTCTTTCTCTTCCTATACACCGTAACGATGGTGATTATGGTTGTAACCGGCGGCAAGGGCACTCTTTGGGGTCCGATTGTGGGTGGAATTATCTTCGGGCTTCTGCCTGAGCTGCTTCGCGCACTTGCGATCAGGGCCGAATTGCAGTGGGTCGCCTACGGCGTCTTGATGATTGTGATCGTTTCGTTCCTTCCGCGCGGAATAGTCCCTGCCGTGTCCCGCCTGACGGCTTATCGCCGCGCGGAGCATTCAACGGCTTCGGCGACGACGGAGGCCGCGACATGAGTCCTGTCATGCTGGAAGTCACCGGCCTGACGATTGCCTTTGGCGGCTTAACGGCCGTGTCCAGCATGACCTTCAACGTTCGAGAGGGAGAAGTCCTTTCGCTCATAGGCCCCAATGGCGCGGGCAAAACCTCCGCCTTCAACGCCATCACGGGATATCTTAGGCCGGTAAAAGGGAGCGTAGTGTTCCTTGGGCGCTCTATCAACGGTGTGCGGCCCGATCGCATTGCGGCCCGTGGCCTGGTACGCACCTTTCAGAAGACAAGTGTGTTCGCCACTCAATCCGCGCACAGCAACGTATTGACGGGACTTCATCTGTCATCACGGCAACGGCTGCTGCCCATCCTTCTGGGTTCCCGCTCTGTTGCAAAAGATGAAGCACGGCTTTCCGAAGAAGCACACCAAATTCTGGATTTCGCGGGACTGTCCAAGCGCGCCAATGAACAGGCAAACGCCCTGCCTTATGGCGACCAGCGCCTTCTTGAGATGGCGATCGCGCTTGCTGCGCGTCCAAAGCTTCTGCTTCTCGATGAACCCGTTTCGGGAATGAACACAGCCGAAAAGGCATCATTCACCTCGATCATCAGAAAGATCCGTGATCTAGGCATCACGATATTGCTCGTCGAACACGACATGCGAACCGTCATGGAAGTCTCCGATCGCGTGATATGCCTGGCCCAGGGGCGCATCATTGCGGACGGCCCTCCCACAGCCATTCAACAAAGCGACGAAGTCATTAAGGCCTATCTCGGAGAAAGGTTCGAGCGTGCTCAGGCTTGAGGGGCTGACCTGCCGCTATGGTCATGTGACGGCCCTGGCGGGGTTGTCGCTAGAGGTGAGGCGCGGTGAATTGGTCGCTTTGATCGGCTCGAATGGCGCCGGCAAAACAACGGCGCTCAAAGCCATTTCCGGCCTCTTGCGACCGGCGCAAGGACGCATCCTTTTCGAGGACGAGGATATAGCCGGGGCGATGCCACGCTCTATTGTTGAACGTGGCATCGCGCATTGCCCGGAGGGCCGTCGCGTCTTTCCTCAAATGAGCGTGCGGGAGAATCTCGAGATGGGCTGTTATCTGCGCTCGGATAAACATACGATAGAGGAAGATATCAGCCGGCAGTATGCCCGTTTCCCCATTCTCGCTGAACGGAGCAATATCGCGGCCGGTCTCCTCTCCGGAGGCGAACAGCAAATGCTCGCGATAAGCCGTGCCTTGATGTCCCGCCCGCGCCTGCTCCTCTTCGATGAGCCTTCCTTAGGCCTTGCTCCAAACGTTGCAGAGCGGACGTTCAAGATCATTAAAGCCATTCGCGACGAAGGCACCACTGTAATGATGGTCGAGCAAAACGCGTTCGCAGCCTTGGCGCTGGCGGATCGTGCCTACGTGCTGGAGCAAGGGCGCATCACGCAAACCGGCCGCGGCCGCGATTTGCTGGAAGACCCCCATGTCAAGTCCGCATATCTAGGAATATAAAGGAGACACACCGATGAGCACTGCACCAGCTTATGACTTGATCTTAAAGGGCGGCCACGTCATTTGCCCCGCTTCGGGCATTGATGAGATCATGGATGTGGCAGTGTCGGACGGCAAGATCGCGCTGCTTGCTGAAGATATCCTGCCTGGCTCCGCAAAGGCCGTGACAGACGTTACCGGCAAACTTGTCCTGCCCGGTCTCATCGATACCCACGCGCACGTATTTCGCTATGTTTCCGGGCGTTTCGGCCTTGAACCCGATATGGTTGGGGTTGATAGCGGGGTCACTGCGCTCGTGGATCAAGGAGGGCCTTCATGCATGACCTTCCCAGCCTTCAGGCATTACATCGCGGAACCCGCGCAGACGCGCTGCTATGCTTTCATATCGGCCTATGTCGTTGGGGGTCTCGAAGGCCACTACTACCCCGACCTTTACTCGCCGGCCGGCGTCGACGTTAAGGCAACAGTTGCAGCTGCCGTCGCAAACAGGGACCTCGTCAAGGGTATAAAAGCACACGCCGAGATCGGTGGCTTTGCCCGGTGGGGAACAAAGGTCATGGAGCTCGCGGCAGAGATCGGCCGTGAGGCAGACATTCCGGTTTATGTCCATTTCGGCCAGCTTTGGGCACTCCCCGAAACGGGGTTAAACGGAGAGGACGTTGATACCATCGTAGAGCGAGTGGTTAAGCTCTTGCGGCCTGGAGATATCTTGGCCCATCCCTTCACGCGTCACCCCGGCGGGTTCGTGGACAAGAACGGCCAAGTGCACCCGATCATCAAACGGGCCATTGAGATCGGCCTGAAGATCGACGTCGGTCATGGCAGCCATTTTTCTTACAAAGTGGCGCGCAAAGCGATTGATGCTGGCATCGTGCCTCACACCCTTGGTGCGGATATGCATGGCTATAACACGAAGGTCCCAGCGCCTGCTGGAACACCCACCGGCGATCATCCAGATGATGAGAATCATCCGTTCCGCGGACAAGCGCGCTTTAGCCTCACTCAGGCAATGAGTTCGCTCATGGCCCTAGGCCTCACTCTGGAACAAGTAGTGCCAATGGTCACCACCAACCCAGCTCTTATGCTCGGTCTGGAAAGCGAGATCGGTTCACTTGCGCCAGGGCGTATCGCCGACATTTCGGTCCTTCACGACGATCGTGGCCGATTCCGCTTGCGGGATAATGAGCGGATCGAGGTAGTGGCTGACCGCCTTCTCAGGCCGGCATTTTGCCTTCGCGCCGGAAAGCGCTTCGAGGCATCCTCGCCCATCCTCCCGAAGGCAATGGCGGCCTAATGCGGCCGCTTTTTTGCATTCAGAGGGTGTGAGAGCAGCGTGTAAGATGGCACAAAGAAGATCACAGATGAGCGTTCGATCACTTGCCGCCGCATCTCCATTATGAGCGTTGCCGCTGAAGCCGATCGCAGCATGAAGGTCGGCAACCCCTTGCTCCAGTTGTCGGAAGTCCGCAAAGCTTTCAATCAACTCGAAGCGATTCGCAACATTTCGCTCGATGTCGCCGATGGCGAGTTCGTCAGCTTGCTTGGACCGAGCGGGTGCGGAAAAAGCACATTGCTGATGATGATCGCGGGGCTGATGGCTCCGACCTCAGGGAAGATCTTAATTGCCGGTGAGCAGGTCAGGGGGCCGCGTCCGGATGTTGGCGTGGTTTTTCAAAACCCCGTTTTGCTTCCCTGGCGCACGGTGCTCGATAACGTCCTTTTTCCGATTGAGCTCCTGAAATTGCCTCGGGCGAAATATCGAGTCCGTGCTCATGATTTACTTAAAATGACGAAGCTCGAAGAATTCGCAAAGGCCTTGCCCCGTGCGCTTTCCGGAGGCATGCGTCAAAGAGCGGCCATCTGCAGAGCCCTGATCCATGACCCGAGCATGCTTCTAATGGACGAGCCGTTCAGCGCTCTTGACGCCATAACCCGCGATGAAATGGCGGTTGAATTGCTTCGTATCTGGCAGGGCAATCGCAAGACCGTGGTGTTCGTTACCCACAGCATTAGGGAGGCAACATTTTTATCGGATCGAGTCCTCGTCATGGGGCGGCGTCCCGCCACGATCGTCGATGAAGTGATCATCAGCCTGCCCAGACCCCGGCACATAGCCATGACGGAGGAGGAGGGTTTCAACAGTTACGTCAGAAAGTTACGCAAAAGCATTGAGGCAAGCCATGAAAGCGTACCGGGCCGCTGAAGGTCTTCTTTGGCCGTTGTTTGTGACATTAAGCCTATTGCTGGCGTGGGAGGTGGCAATCCGGGCGCTGAGCATCCGCAGCATCATTCTGCCCGCGCCGTCGGAAATTATCAGCGTAATGATTGCAAGACACGATCTCCTTCTCACTCATCTATGGCCTACCCTCTCTCTTACTTTGGCAGGTTTCGCCCTGTCCGTGGTCGGAGGGATAATCGTCGCCATACTCGTGACTTTCTCCAACATCATCAGAAAAGGCTTCTATCCGGTGATTATCGTGTCGCAGGTCGTCCCGAAGATCTCGATTGCTCCGCTTTTCATCGTTTGGTTTGGAACGGGGACCGTATCAAGTCTCCTCCTTGCGTTTTTGGTTGCGTTTTTTCCTATGACAATCAACTCGGCGATGGGATTCCAATCGGTGGATGAAGAGATTCATCGCATGGCGCGGGCCTATATGGCGTCGCCCTGGCAAATCTTCTGGAAAGTGCAAATCCCGCACGCCTTGCCCTTCATCTTTAGCGGGATGAAGATCTCGGTCACTCTTGCGATCATCGGCGTCATCGTGTCTGAATTCGTCGCATCCCAGGAAGGGATTGGCTATCTCATCAAGCTGTCGGCGGGGCTCCTCGATACACCCCTCATGATGGCCGCTATCACGGTCCTTAGCATCAGCGGCCTCCTGCTTTATTGGATAATTGCCGAGGCCGAGAGATTTGCAGTCTATTGGCAATCGGAGACAACCTTGCAAACAGCGATGTCGGCGTGATGAAACGGCTTGAGGCGTCTGCCTCCACAGTGCATTTTGGTTTCTACGACGCCACGTTGGCTCCCGTCATGGAGATCGACCCTGGGGAAGAAATCTGGATAAGTACGGTGTCTGCAGATCCTGCTCACGATGTTCCGAAAGAGTGGCTTCCTGCAGAGATTGAAGAGATCTTCACGCATGCAAAGCGCGGGACTGGGCCTCACATCCTGACTGGCCCTGTAGCGGTTCGAGGCGCCCGTCCAGGTGACGTTTTGCAGGTAGACATTCTGGATGTCCGGCTGACCCAGCCATATGGATATAACATCGTCAGTCCGCTCAAGGGAATGTTTCCTCTGGACGAGCCCGTTCAACGCACCACGATCATTCCCATTGATCTCGAAACGGGATACGCGGAAGTTGCGCCCGGCGTCTCGATCCTGACCCGGCCGTTTTTTGGCCAGCTGGGAGTGGCGCCGCCAACCGCATGGGGGCGCATCGATAGCCGCCCTCCCAACAGGCATGGCGGCAACATCGACAACAAGGAACTGGTGAAGGGAACGCGTCTGCTGCTGCCCACCTGGAATGATGGCGCTCTCTTCAGCACGGGAGACGGGCATGCCGCGCAGGGTGACGGAGAGGTTAACCAGACCGCGATCGAGACAAGCCTCGATGGTCATTTTCGCCTCTCGGTGCGCCGCGATCTAGAAATCGAGTGGCCCATCGCCGTGTCCACGGATCACCTGATTACGATGGCGTTTCATGAGGATTTGGATGAGGCGGCGCGTCTTGCCATGCGCAGGATGATAGACCTTCTGAAACAGCACTACGGCCTTTCCTATCATGACGCCTACCGGCTCTGCAGCATTGCGGCAGACATGCGCGTGACTCAGTTCGTCAACGGCAATCGCGGAATACACGTCATGTTCCCGCTGGCTCCCCTCGCGAAACTTGATAAACAAGCGGCATTTGTGCCGAACCCCCCGCTAGCATCCTCGTGATACGAATTCTGTGAAGGTTTCTCATGGTCCAAGCAGCCGGAGTCGGCGTCTCGGTTCTGCGCAAGGAAGATGATCGCTTCCTGAGGGGACGCGGCCAATACGTTGCGGATTTTCAGCTTCCCGGTACGCGCGAGATCGCGTTCGTCCGCAGCCCGGTCGCTCATGCGCGGCTCCGTGGCATCGACGTATCCGCTTCTGCGAAAGATAGCGTCTTCACCTCCAAGGATTTAGCCGGAGTCAGTGCAATCAGGGCCGCAACTGCCCTGCCCGGATTCAAGCACTCCTCCGAGCCAATCCTTGCCTCAGAGAAAGTCCGGTATGTAGGCGAAATCGTCGCCATGGTTATCGGCCGTTCCCGCGCTGAGGCTGAAGATATCGCGGCAACTGTTTCCCTGGATTTCGAAGAGCTGCCGGCCGTGACCGATATGCTTCAGGCTTGTGAGCCTAACTCGCAGCTCGTTCATGAAGACTGGGGCGGCAATATCTTCATCACATTCTTCGAAGATGGCGATGTCGAGCGGGTGGCGCGCGAAGCACCCATCAAGGTTTCGCGCGAAATCCGCACCGCGCGACACTGCATGTTTCCCATGGAAGGCCGTGGTGTGCTCGCTTACAAAGACACGCGCCTCGATTTCCTCACGATCATCACCGCCACGCAGATGCCTCATGTGGTGCAAAGGGGCATCGCCGAATGTCTCGTCCTGGAAGACGGCAAGATTCGCGTCATTTCGCCCGATGTGGGAGGCGGGTTCGGCTATAAGGGGCTTCTCCTACGGGAGGAAGTGGCGCTTGCATGGCTTGCCAGGCGCGTCGACTATCCGGTGCGCTGGCTCGAAGACTGCCGGGAGCACCTGACTGCAAACGCCAATTGCCGGGAGCACTTCTACCGGATTACCGGCTATGCAGATAAGGACGGAAGGCTTCTGGCGGTCGACTGCGAGGCTTATGTGGATGCGGGCGCCTATTCCGTGTATCCCACCTCTTCCGCGCTTGAGGCCGCCCAAGTCGCAAATCTCCTCCCGGGACCCTACGATTTGCCCCTTTATCGCTGCCGTTCCTCCGCAGTCGCGACGAACAAATGCCCGATCCTCCCATATCGCGGTGTCGCACGAACCGGCGTCTGCCTTGCCATTGAAACGATAATGGATGCAATCGCCCGGGAGGCCAAGCTCGAACCGTATGAAGTAAAGTTGCGCAACCTCGTTCGGCCGGAACAGATGCCGTTCGACA
Source organism: Rhodomicrobium sp. (assembly GCA_049579205.1). Lineage (GTDB taxonomy): Bacteria > Pseudomonadota > Alphaproteobacteria > Rhizobiales > Rhodomicrobiaceae > Rhodomicrobium. The sequence goes on from JBAUNL010000316.1 coordinate 26,880, forward strand.
ATGTGCTTAACAAACACTTCGATGGCGGCGACTATCCGGAATGCCTGCGGCGGGCTGTACAGGAAATCGGGGTCGAGCGCATTCGCGAGCGGCAGCGGG